>NZ_CP177130.1:2181150-2492743 GCF_046736035.1 Salinicoccus sp. HZC-1
AAGTCAATCAGTAACCCACACGATATATCTATCTTTTTTGCTGATCCAGGTACACCTTCGCAGCGTGGTCTTAATGAACATTCAAATGGAATGCTTAGAAGAAACGGTCTGGACAAAGATATGGATTTCAACACAGTTACAGACGACTATATTATTCAAGTTGCACATTCCCTAAATAATCGACCTAGAAAATCTCTTGGTTATAGGACACCATTGGAAGTATTTATGAGTTTCATCGAAGATGAGAAATTGTCTAGCTTATTTTGACAAACGAAAAAATATAAAAGATTTAGATAGAAAAATTAAATTCTCTTTTGAAAAAATCTTGGAATATAATTGGAAAAACATATATTCTACGTTTAATCCAATGGAAGTAGCTGTTAAAGATGAGGTTAAAGTTATTTATTATATGGAAAATATGTTGTTTATAACTAGTATTCTATGGGACTTACTTGCACAAATATGCAACATTTATTGGGAAGAATATATTGCATATGACAAAATTTATTATAAATCCTTTTTTAATAATAGAGCTCAGGGGAAAAGTGCTAGACCTTTTGCCAAAAAAGGATTTGATTATTTAACGGAAGATAATGATGTTTCCAATATAAATGGAAAGTGGAATGGTAACCATTCTTATTTAAAAGATATGAGAGACTCTATGACTCATAGAAGTTCACAAAACATTACTTCGTTGACAAACTTCGAACTAAATATGAGAGTACCATTTATTTATATCTTAAAAAGATTAATTGAAGATTATAATCAAGTACTTTTATTTTTAAATGAAATTCTTAATGACATTGAAAAAAACTTTGATTCATGATAATAAAGTTTATTTATGGTAAACCTGAGTGTATCTCTCAAGACTGCGGTATTTCCTAGAAAAAAACCGCATCATTTGTGATAACTTTCATTCTTTATTATCTTATTCACTTCGGAATGTCAGCAAAATAATATCTTGATTAAAAAGCAGGCCTCGATTTAAATTCAATCGAGGCCTGCTCATATTTTTACAGGAAGTGATACATCTCCCTTTTTCTGCTGTCGAATATCGGAACTTCTTTTCTGATTCTGTCCACTTCGTTTCCGTCTGTCTCACCTGTCACTGTTGTTTCCGAATTATCATCCGCTTCATCCATCATTTCCCCGAATGGCCCGATGACCATGGAACGGCCGGCGAATCTTTCATCCGCTATTTCACCATACGTATTTGATGCGACGATGTAGCACTGGTTTTCAATCGCTCTTGCAGCGAGCAGTGTCTCCCAATGTCTTTTACGGGCGAACGGCCATTCCGCCACAACGAATATTGATGTTGCACCCTTTAATGTCAGATCTCTGAAAAGCTCCGGAAATCTGAGGTCATAGCAGATGACGAGTCCGAACGTTTCCCCGTCCAGTTCAAACGTCTCAACCTTCTCTTTGCCGCCTGTTAAATATTTCGGCTCATTCAGCATCGGCACAAGATGCATCTTGGAATATTGGTAGACGAGTTCACCCCGTCTGTTGATGACGAATGCTGTATTGTATACCTCTCCAGAATCATCTTTAACATTCGCTACAGAGCCCGCAACGATATTTACATCATGTTCTGCCGCAAGTTCTGCAATGATGGATTTCGCCGGCTCCAGGTTACGGCATGCCAGTTTGTCCACATTTTCCAGATCATAGCCGGTGGTCCACATTTCCGGCAGCACGACGATGTCCGTGCCCTCCAGGTTTTCTTTTTCAAAAAGTGATTTCACTTTAGTGATGTTACGGTCTACATCCCCATATTCCACCTTGAACTGTAATACTTTGATGTTCATCCTAACACCTTCCCGTCAATTATTTCGCAGCGATTTCCTCCAGCTTATTCACCTGGTTATCCAGCACTTTTTTAATTACCGGTTTTGCGCCTTTCAAAATCAGATTGTACTTCTTGCCAGTGCCTTCAAAGTGGCTCGTCACGGTCACCTGTGTCTCATCATTGCTTGCCGGGGCAAGCTGGAACTCCGAAGTGATTGTTCCCTGTCTTAAAGTCGTCCGGACTTTGACATGGCGATTCTCTTCATATTCTGTAATCTGCGAACGGAATTGATATGTCTTACTCAAAACCTTCAGCTTTGTTCTGAACTTCGTGCCTTTTGCCCGCTTCTCCTCCGTAAAATATTCATTCCCTTCAAATATGGGACTCCATTCCTTCAATCTTTCATCATCATTCACCACAGCGAAGATTTCTTCCGGTGAAGCTTTCATCTGTTTGTCGTATCTATAAAGTTCCATTTGGATAAATCACTCTCTTTTCAAAGTAATTGGGTATTCTGTTACAATCATATCATTTTCATGAATATCGACCATTACTTCCGCTTCTCCCTCCGGAGGCATTTCTTCCCCGGTTTCTCCGGATGACACTTCCATTTCAGGTTGTGCCGGGTTGAGATTCCAGTAGATTTCAGGTTCCCCGTTTTCGTTTAATAAAGGCAATACCTCTGTGACGAGCCTATACGTCCCCGGTTCCAGATGTGTGCCCGCTTCAAATATACCCGGCGGAATCTGGAGGGTTCCATCATCTGCCGGCTGGCGTGGTTCATGATTTTGCGGTTCCAGATGCACTTCACCCGTCCTGGTTTTGAAACTGAACGAATACCCCGCTTTCAGGTCGAGTACCGTGGAAGGACTCCGTGTGCCGAGCGCAAGCTCGATGATTCTGTTGCCCGCACTGTCTTCCACCACTACTGCCGAGGCGGAAACCTTTTCTGACACTGCAACCTGATACCGGCCCGGCTCAATCTCCCCGCCTACCGGATACGTTCCCGGCTCAAGTGTCCCGGCACTTCCGGTGGAGGGTTCGCTGCCGATGATTTCTGTACTGTCTATGAACGGGTACCGTTCTGACAGACCTTCCGTCGTGAGCCGGTTATTTTCTGCGAATTGGGTAATCGCTTCCCGGTCCTTCTCCACTTTCTGTCCGTCATAATGCTCCGGCATGATTCCATTGAACGCGCACGCTGACATGAACAGGATCAAAAACGCCATGCTAAGCATTTTCATGATTTCTCTCTCCTTTATAGATGCGGAGATAGTGTTCATTGGTGCCGAGCGGGCCGAGGCTGACCGAGCTGGACCCAAGCGCCTGTATTTTTGACAGCACGCTGAACTTTTCCTGTTCTGAAAATGTATCTGTCGGAATACAGATCCGGTCATTGTTCAGGTACAGCGTGCCTTTTGGCAGTTCAGGCAGCTTTCCATAGCCGGCTTCACTGATGTATCCTTTGATATATTCTCTTTTTTCCTTATGCCGGTCATACGTGTAGTAGATCGCTTTATCATTAAGGAAGAATATCTGATCCGCATAGTCATCGAGGTTCTCAAGCAGATGGCTCGCAACGATGATGATCTTCCCTTCCTGCTTGATTTCCTGGAGGATTCCGCTGACGAGTTCCACATTGACCGGATCGAGGCCGTTCATGATCTCGTCCATGAACATGACTTTCGTATCGGCGGCGATCATCATGGCGAAACACAGCCTCTGCCTCATACCGAGTGAATACGTCTTCACCTTATCCCTCACATAGCCGTCCATATTCAGCCTGTCGATGATGTTCTGGACATCGGTGCCTTTATTTTTCCAGAGGTCCCTGTACATCTCTATATGTTCATACCCTGAAAAATCTTCATAAAGTTCCGCCTGGTCAGGAAAGAATGTCACTATCTTATGGAGTGCTTTCACGTCTTCCGTTGTGTTCCTGTATGCCTGTCCATCGATAATGATCTCCCCTTCATTTATCGGGATGAACCGGATGATGGCATTGAACAGCGTCGTTTTGCCTGTGCCGTTCGGTGCAACCAGGCCGATGATCGTGTTGTCCGGTATTTTGAAACTGACATCTTTGAGCACCGTGTTCGTACCGTAGCTGATTGTCAGGTTTTTCACTTCCAGCCCCATCAGTTTTTCCTCCTTTTCAGCTTGCCGTTCCGCGTCGGAATGAGTTTGAAGATGAAGTGGAATGCCACTTCGACGAGAACATAAAGCATGATGATACTCATAATCAGTTTGGGAATATCCACTTTGCCGGCGTCCGTCCACAGCCCTTCAAGCACAGGCTGGATCTGCAGGTAAAGCAGCGGATTCCATGCTGATACCGCCGGGATGACCAGGAACAGATACGGGATAAAGAAGATACCCGTAACGATGGCGATCGTGACATAGATGTTTCTGAATACCCAGCTCAATCCCGTTGCGAATTTAACGATGACATAGCTCAATGCCATGGTGAGCAGCATGACGACCACCGTATAGTCAAAAATGCTGATGTATTCCGTATACGGCGCGCTGTAAAGTTTCACCGGATAATTGAGTGTGCCTGTGTTCACTGCCAAAGTGTTCATGAAGTAGGATATCACTGTACCGGCGATGATGGTCAGCCAGATGAGCAGCCAGCTGATAAACGTGCGCTGCCGCCACTGGAACGCCCAGGAATACGGTATGCCCTGGGACACACTCCAGTTGTTCTCCTGGTCCCTCGCAAAACGATCGGACCCGAACACCGCTGCAATGATATATATGAATACGCCGGCGATGAGGTTCACCAGGCTGTAGAGCACCAGGCTCGGCGACATCGGGTTCCAGTCAATCTCCACATTATTCTCTTTTAGATACTGCAGAAACTTGAGTTCATCCCTCAGCTCTTCCTCACTGGGCAGATAACCCGTCAGCAATTCGTATGAAGGGAAATCCTCCGCTTCATAGAAGGACAGCTGGTTTTCTGTCATTTCGATGCCCTGACCGACGTAGTCATCGACGATCTCTTCAAGCCCTTCGACAGTGTTCCCCTCTTTCTGCCCCAGTATATAGCGCTGCATGCCCAGAATGTGCTGCTGGCGCGCTAACTTTTCATATATCTCCTGTCCCGTCTCCGTTTCGAAATCTTCACTCGGAATGGCGCGGAACAGTCTTTGCGTCTCTTCATACTCCGTCCGTATTTCTTCAACCGGCAGCTGCACCGTCCGGTCCTGATAAAGTGTGGAGTAGGAAGCCAGAAAGATAAGCAGTGCAATGAGTATGATCTGTGTCTTCTTATTCCGGATGATTTTAAGGAAATCCCACTTGAACAGCTTCACCTATCCCACCTGCCTTTCAAACTTCTGGCGATTCATCCATCCGGCAGTAAAGTACAGGATGATTTCGGCAACGATGATCGTTACAACTATTACCATGACTGCCGACTGGAAAGTGAACGCATCCGTCATGGCAAGAAAATTCCGCTCGCCGCTCAACACTTTGCCGAACTCAAAATAGTTCTGCACAAAGTAATGGCCCTCGATGCCGAACACCGTTTCCTCGGCCTCACCGCTGTATATGCGGTTAAAGGCAACGAGCAGAAAACCGGTGATCATCACGACGACGTCATGCCTGAATACCAGGGAAAGGATGGCGTTGATGCGGATGAACAGGTAAATCAGCAATGTAATCAGCAGGAGTGACATCAGTATGAAACCGCCGGCACTCTGCGTCGAAAAGTTCGATGCCTCTCCCCTGTATCCATCGGCATAGGCATAATGGGAGACTTCCAGCCCCAATGGGCCGAACCCGAATAATATCCCATTGGCTATGAAGAAAAGGGCCAGCAATGAGAGGATTCCGCCGGTGATGATTACGAACATTGAAATCGATTGATAGAATATATACTTCTGCCATCCGATCGGTGTTCCTGCCTTCAATGTACGGTGTTTACGGTCATCCACCAGTATTTCGCTTGCGATGAATATCGTCACGAACAATGTGATCATAGGACCATACGTCCTGAAGAATGCGTGCATCTGCTGGACCGCGGTCTTTTTATTCAGCAGATGGGCACTGACACCGGGTGCTTCCGCAATTCCCTCCATTTCCTGAAAGAGAACCGCCCGATGGTAAGCCACCCTCTGAAGATCCCCATCATACACATCAAGGAGATGATCATGAATCTTTTCAAAAATGAACATCGGCAGACCGTTTGATTTCAGTTGTGCCAGGCGGTACATATCCCCGTCCTGCAATGCCGTGTGGAATTTATAATAATATTCGAATTCATCCTTGGCCATACTGTATGTATCCACTCCGGTAAAACTATTGACTGATATGTCCCCGTCAGCTAATCTGGATTCTTTTTCTCCCTGCTTTGCTTCCATTTCCAATGATAATCTTTCAGTATCCAAGGTGGTAATACTGCCTGCAGAGGGCAGATAAAGCAGTAAGTATGTAAAAATGCCGAGTATGGATAGAATGAGTATCAGCCTGTTTTTCCGATTCCTCCATATCTTCTTCGCTGTTTCTGTGAAAACCAATGAAAACATATGCGATTCCCCTTTGCAAAAGCGATCTTTTAAAAAACGCTTACATATAATTCTATTGCCGGGGATGTAAGATTTCAACTCATTTTACTTTCTTTTATCATTCATCTCACTTATCATAATTTTAAAAGAGGTGACAGGATGTTGAAATTAAGAAAAGACAGAAGTTTTAATCCGGGTGATATCAGTACTCTATACTTGAGCAAAGGCTACAGTACTTATGAAAACAGGCTGGACGAATTATATGAGGCGGTCATCTCTTCGGATTATGTCATAACAGCATGGGACGACTCGGCACTTGTCGGCATCATCCGTTCCTCCGGTGACATGAAGTTCACCCAGTTCATTTCGGATTTAATCGTCCATCCGGAATATAAGACCAAGGGACTTGCCTCGAAACTGATGAATACATATATGACAGAGACTTCTGATGTGGATGAGATATTCTTGATGATGGATCCGACTCCCAAAAACTCATTCACCAAAAATTGGCTGATATACAACGGCTTCGACGTCATTTCCGAAACGGATAAGCAAATGATTTATTTAAAAACTCGGGGAGATAGCGAGGAATAGTTTCTCTGCTTTTTTGGTTCGACGGCTGCAAAACCTTTCCTATGGACATCGTCATATCCGACGAAGGCCACATAACCTTTCCTATGGACATCGTCTCAAACAACGGTGACCACATAACCCTTCATACGGACATCGTCACAGCCAACGGTGACCACAAAACCCTTCATACGGACGTCGTCACAGCCAACGGTGACCACAAAACCCTGCATATGGACATCGTCACCGCAAATGAAGCCCGGCACACCCTTATATGTTAAAACAGCATAAAAAAACAGGGGGAATCATCATTCCACCCTGTTCTGTCATTTATTCTGCTATTTCAAAATCCTATTCTCTGGACTCTTCAGCTGTTTCTTCTTCCGTTGCTGCCCCGCCCAGTTCATCGGGATGGGGTTTCTTAATTTCTGCTCCATCATCAAAGAGTCCGTACTCATGGTAGTTTAATATAACCTCTATAGTTAATGACTGTTCCGGCGCTTCCAGGCCCGGAGCGGTTGCAATCAGATTGACACTCTCCAGATCACCGGACGTTTTATTGATGAAAGCGACAAAGCCCATTTGAAGTTCATCCATATTCGCGCCTGAGAATTCCATTTCAAAATTATTCTGGTAAAGCTGATAGACCCTCTCATCATTCCCGGTATAATAAAGGATGTCATAGTCTCCTTCCTCCAATACCTGGAGGGCATCCGGCATTTGCTGAATGATGTCATAAATATTTGAGTACAGTCCGTATATTATATCTTTGGCTTCATATTGAGGGGAATAGTCAGTCCAGCCCGCTTCTGTAAACATGAACAATTCACCTGTTTCACTATTTCCATATCCATGCGGCTGAATGATTTCAAAGTTTTCATTAAAGTAGTCGGATGCGACTTCCAGACCATTGGATTCATCCACTTCTGCCACAATCCCCTGGAATGACTGATCCACTATCTGCTCCCCCTGACTGATCTCAATGATGATTGAAGTGTCCTGAACGTATGAGGTCACTTCAGAAGAATTTCTAAGTACATCTTCAACGGATTGATCCGTTTCAGTCGCATTTTCTACCATGCTGACTTTATCTTCATCAATATCATAGCCGAAATCAAGACCGGGTTCGTCAATTTCAGCTTCAGTTAGATCTTTTGGTTTATCGTCAGTTGAGGCCGCTGCAGTATCAATATTCTCTTCAGTTGATGCTTCTTCGGATTCTCCGCTGGAGGTACTGCCGGAACTTTCCTCCGTAGCTTCTCCACTCTCTTCTACAGTGCTCTCTTCCCCGGTCGCTTCTTCCAGTGTTTCTTCCGTCGCCTCTTCGGTTGTCTCCTCTTCCCCGCCCCCGCTGCATGAAGCTAAAAACATTGTGCCAGCCAAGGCTGCTGCAAATATTTTCTTCATGACCTCACTCCCGTATCAGTATACTTTCAAAGTATATTATTCTGAATTTTTAAATTACTATTACTATCACATTACCCATTAAAAAAGATTGGAAGCACAAACCTTCCAATCCAGTAAATTTAAATGAAGTAGTTGCCGAGTACACTGTTCACATCGTGAACGACGACGAATGCTTCATCATCATATTTTTTTATTAACCGCTTGATTCTGGTGAGCTGGGATTTGTTGATTACAACATAGAGAATATCCTTTTCATCCTGCGTATAGAAGCCTTTGCCGTTCATCGTTGTAACTCCGCGCCCGATTTCACTGTTGATCATCTTACCCAGCAGTTCCGGCTGTTGTGAAATGATGGTGATGGCTTTTTTGGGATTCATACCTTCTATGATGAAGTCCATCACTTTTGTCGCTATATAAAGGGCAATGACCGTAAGAAGCACCTGCTCCAGTGTCATTACCGTCAAACCGATTGTAATGACGATCATGTCAAAGAATAACAGTGCATAGGAGACGTTGACGTCGAAATATTTGTTCGCCAGCTGGGCGAGGATTGTCGTACCGGCCGTTGTCGCCCCGACTCTGATGACCAGACCGATGCCGAGTCCTACGAATAATCCGCCGAATACGGTATTAATCAATATTTCTTCCGTCTGGATATGCCATGTTTCTGTCATCCATAAGAAGAATGACATTAGGAATACTACAAATATGGTGTAGTACATGGACCGTTTACTTAAAAATTTAAACCCTATCACCAATAAAATTGCATTAAGTATGAATGTGGAGATTGCCGGTGATATATCGTATGCATAAAGGAGTATAATTGCGAGACCAGTGACCCCGCCCTCACCTAGATTCCCTGCAATCATGAATGTGTTGACCCCGATAGAGAATATGAAAGAACCCAGTATGACTGTAGCCAGGTTAATTAATGTCTGCTGGGTAATCCTGGGACTGATGGATAGCTTTCTCTTCTCGAAGTTCATCTTTTTGAGTCTTTCTCTGAGTTTCACAATAATCCTCCTCCTCGTTCGTTTACGCCACCGATACATGATAAAGCAAAAAGGGAAATATTTCAACTCCGGTCGAATAATCCCTTCGAATCTATATTATTCCACCGGTATGCTGAGTCTGATCCGTGCAGGCAGCAGTTCTATATCAAGGGGTTCAAATGGATAGGAATCACCGTCCACATCCATCACTTCCAGTCTGTCGGTGTTGATTTTCACCTGTCTGGCCTGTATGTACCGCACCCTTTTATGTTCGGCAATCCTGCCTCTGAGTGCCAAAGCAATGATTTCGATGATCTCCTTTGGATTGGAAGCTTCTACATTAAGAATATGAAGCCGGTGGTCATCGAGCTTTGCCTTGGGCAGAAGTTTGCTGAAGCTTCCGACAGAGGAAGCATTCGCAACGATGGTCAGCAGGGATGACGCGGTTATTTCTTCATTTCCCGTCTCGATCTTAACGTTATATGTCTTCATCGTCAGCAGCGCCTGGAGCCCGGCCCGTAAATAGGCAAGAGTGCCGTATCGATTCTTCCTGCTTGAAGTGACCTGTGTAAAGGACTCCATGAAATCACCCAGAGCGATTAAATAGGCCGCATGGACATCATTGTATTTCACCACATCCGCTTCAATGATTCTTTGCGGTTTTGAAAGATTTTTTACCGCTCCTTCCAGATTCAGCGATATGCCGAGTGTACGGGCATAATCATTCACCGTCCCGGCAGGCAGTATGGACAGTTCCGGAGCAGCGCCGCTCTCGACGATGCCGCCGATGACCTCACCAATCGTCCCGTCCCCGCCGACTGCAACGATGCGGTCGCTTTTCGGGGCAATGCGTCTGGCCAGTGACTTTCCACCGTCACTCTCCGTATATAAGATCTCCACATCATAACCGGTGCGCGTTAACTGATCTATTATCCGGTACTCCACCGGATACTTCTTTTTCCTGCCGGACTTTCTGTTGAAAATTACTGATGCCTTCTTCATAGTCTTCTCCCGCACTTTAATATTTTCATTATAGCAGAGACGGATTGTTCATGAGCGGAATTGAAGAGATGAAAAAGAAATCTCAATGAGAGAAATTCACCGGAGGCATAAGTATGTCATCCAATATAAAATCCGATAGTCTAATGCAATAAAAAGAGATTAAACAATGCGTGTTTGTCTAACCTCTCATTTACTGTGCTGATTTTTAACGCTGGGGTGTTTCGACACATCCAATGGATATCTCAGTCGCTTATCTTAAGTTATCGCGTTCGTTATCCGGTGTTCGTACCTCGTCACCTTCATTATCCATTGTTCTGAAATCATCGCGTTTGCTATCCACTGTGTGTACGTCATCACGTTCGTTATCCGTTGTGCGTACGTCATCACGTTCGTTATCCGTTGTGCGTACGTCATCACGTTCGTTATCTGTTGTTCGTCCGTCATCCCGGGCTGCCGGAGCATCCGCGTAATGCTCATTGATATACCCGAAGAATTTAAGGGAGTATAACGCAGCGAGACCTACCAGAATGTAGATGATTTTAGAAAGAATCGAATCCTGTCCCCCGAAGATTGATGCAACGAGGTCAAATTCAAATAAACCTACAAGAAGCCAGTTTAAACCGCCAATAATTACGAGTGCAAGAGCCAACATATCTAATGCCTTCATGTTATTCCTCCTTTTTTTATGATATTCATAATTTTCCCTCATGATGGAGGGATAAACCCGATATTCATATTTCTTCGGATAATTGGAATGTGTTCCGTTGAAAACCGCATAAAAGAAGGAGATGCAGCATATTTAGTATATGATGCTGCTATTTGGCATATGATTACTTGATGTTCTTATGGATGACGCCATCCTTCGCCACAACCTGGATATTGTCGTGCTCTTTTAAAGCACCGATATTATCCAGTGGATTCTCCTCCAAGAAGATGAAGTCGGCGACATAGCCCTCCTTGACGAGCCCCAGATCCGTATACCCGAGACATTCCGCCGAAGTCTGGGTGGATGCGACAATCGCATCCATCGGTGTCATGCCGCATTCGACCATCAGTTCGAGCTCACGCAGATTCGTGCCGTGTTTAAATACGCCGGCATCTGTCCCCATCGCAATCTTAACGCCCGCTTTGTACGCCCGTGTGAAGCTTTCCTTGTGGTAGTCCATAACCTCTTCTGATTTGTCGATCGCAGTCTGTGCCATGCCGAGCTCTTCTGAGAATTCAAGCACCGACACCGGTGCAAGGAGTGTCGGCACAAGATAAGTGCCCTGGTCTTTCATCTGGCCGCATACTTCGTCATCGAGGAAAATGCCGTGTTCGATGGAATGGATGCCCGCTTCCACACATTGTCTGACCCCTTCCAGTCCCTGTGCATGCGCCATGACTTTAACACCATTTCTAAATCGCGCCTCTTCAACGATCACTTTCAGTTCTTCCAATGAAAACTGTGTAAATTTGGGATGGTCCGTCGGACTCGAAACACCGCCCGTGGCGTGCACCTTGATCACATCGGCGCCCGCCCTCAGCATTTCGCGCGTCTTCTTACGGACTTCTTCAACGCCGTCACATACACCGTGCGGCATACCCGGGTGCGCCTGCATCAGATCCGTAACGACGCCGGAGTAGTTGAACCCGTCTCCATGACCGCCGGTAATCGTCAGTGCATTTACACTGATTTTCATCCGCGGACCGGCAACAAGACCATCATCGATCGCTTTTTTAAGTCCGAGGTCACTGCCCAGTGCATCCCTCACCGTAGTGACGCCGGCATTCAATGTAGTATTCAGGTATTCCGTCGCCGCATAGAAGTTATATGAGAACGGTGTGACCAGCCGCTGTTCCAAGGGTTTGAACTCTGTCATCATGTGAACATGGGCATCGATCATGCCCGGCAGCATGTAACGGTTTCTGCCATCGAGCACTTCATCGCCTTCTGCCGGCTTCGCATCGGAATCAATCGCTTTAAACCGGCCGTCCTCAACCACAACATTTGTATTTTTTACAACATCGGATCCTGTGCCGTCGATCAGGTTAACATTTTTGATAAATAATTTAGCCAATATGAACACTCCTATTTCTATAAATGAATTAAATCAGACTCATAATAAATGATGCAATAAATACTGAAGCCATTGTTACTGTAACAAATCCGCCGATCAGCATGGGTGTGACGAGTTCCTGGAAAAGCTTTTCCTGGTCCTTGATGTTATTCGTTTCACTGCGGGCGACCTCTTCACAGATCAAATAGTCACCCGGGAATCCGATAAGCGCCGTCATTGCCACCGGCATCCCTTTATACGGATGCCAGCCGACCAGTTTTGAAGCGATCAGGCCCCCGCCCATGATGCCGGTGATACCGAGAGCCAGTATTAGCAGAACTGCCGGAATATTATCAATGACATCCTGCGGCGAAATGCCGCCCATCGTGCCGATGATGACGAAAATCAGGGCAACCATCATGAAGCTGAATGAGTTTGCCGATTCCAGTGCACTTTTGGGAAGCAGATTTAAATTGAGTGCAAGCACACCGAATACCAGGCAGAACAATGTAAAGTGGATGCCGGTCAGATCACCGAGTATCACGCCCAGAGCGGCAAGGACGAATATAACGAATAATTTAATCGTATTGTTTTTCATAATGCTGAATCTCGGCGGCTGCACCGCTTCTCCGTCGTCAAAACCGACATGTGCCGCCGCCTCTTTCCCTTCCGCCATGAACATGCGGCCGTACTTCTTCATAAATGATACCGCCAGCGGCATGCCGATGACCCCCTGGAAGGACTGGACCAGGACAGGAACGACAATCAGACTTGTCAGTCCAAGTTCGGTCAGCCTTTCATTTGTGATCAGGAGTGCAACGACCCCGCCGGAAACGGGACCGACGCCACTCGCTGCTGTCGGGAAGTCGAATATTAAAGTGACAAGGCTTAAAATCAGAGTTAGTGCCCCCGCGAGACCCGACAGTGCGATGACGACAGCGCGCCACTGTTTCTTCAGTATTTTAAAGCGCATCAAGGTCCCCATATGTACAATCAGCGGGCCGATCAATATTGCGCCCAGCGCCGGCAGTGTCGAAAGCTCGAGAATGTTTTCAGGGAAAACGCCGATCCATGTAAGGATCAAGAAGCCGAGCATCGCCGTCATCAGCATCGGCACCCGCGCTCTGGTATAGATTGAAATCCATTCCCCCACAG
Source organism: Salinicoccus sp. HZC-1 (assembly GCF_046736035.1). GTDB lineage: Bacteria > Bacillota > Bacilli > Staphylococcales > Salinicoccaceae > Salinicoccus. Next base: position 2,194,616 of record NZ_CP177130.1, read on the forward strand.
CAATCAGGGCAAACAGTATGACCGTGGCTATGATTGGTTCCTGCAACATGATGATTCACTCCTTTGTATTAATATGATTAGGTTATTATACAGCCTGACACGCTATTAATAAAGAAAATTTTCAGAAATAAAAGATTCTTCTGACTAAATGCACACAAAAAAAGAAGCTTGTAATGACAAGCTTCCGAAATGGCTATCCTTCAAAAGTTTCCCTGGCGATGCTGAGTGATCTTAACATTGCTGTTTTCTTATACTGGTGGACTTCGAATTTTTTGAGGATATCCGCAACGACTTCCACGCCGTCAACGATATAGTCCCCTTTGTTCAGCATGATGCATTCCGCACGGGAACCGGCCACGACATCGGAGATCTCGGAACGCGTCGGGATGCCCGTCTTGACCAGTGACTCCACGACCTGCGTGGCCCATATCACCGGGACGTGGGCTGCTTCACATATCCACAGCAGTTCTTCCTGCACCTCGCTAAGCCGCTCGTACCCTATCTCCACTGCCAGATCGCCGCGTGCGACCATCACACCGAACAGCCGCGCGCCGGCGGCACGCTGGATGATATCCGGCAGATTCCTTATGCCCTCGGCCGTTTCGATCTTTGCGATCGTCGGCATATCTTTCCTGTCTTCGGGCAGCTTATCACCGAGTGCCGATTCTATAAGGTCGATATCGTTTTTATCCTTGATGAATGAAAAGGCGATCGCATCCGCATGCCGGACGGCAAAATCCAAGTCCTTATCGTCCTTTTCAGTCAGGACAGGCAGTTTGTAGTCCACATCCGGAATGTTGATCCCTTTTTCCGTTTTCACTTTGACGCCGTTCTCCTTCACCGTTCTTGTCACTTCACAGATGACGCCCTCATCATTCTTCTCTTTCACTTCGGCTTCGATGTGGCCGTCATCAAGTTTCACCTTCTGGCCCACTTTCATTTTATCGAGCACTTCCGGCACTGAAGTATTGACCGCGATCTCAATCCCTTTCGGCAGCGTCATCGATGTCTTGTTGGAAATCAGGAACCGCTCCCCTTCCTTCACCTTCGGATTCCGCTTCGTCGTCAGCAGCATCTTCGTCCGGATTTTGGGGCCGCTGATATCCATGAGTACTCGGCAAGTATAGCCGGTAGCCGATTCCGCCTTTTTGATATTTTTAATCATCGCTTCCCAGACTTCCGGATCATCATGTGCACAGTTGATTCTTGCCATGTTCATTCCAGAGTTTATCAGTGACTCCACAAGTTTGTAATCTTTACCCGCCTCTGTCGGCATCGTGACGAGTATGCGTTCATTTCTGTCATGACGGATGTCACCGAACATTTTGTCCGTGTTATTTTTGAGTGCCTCGTTCCGTTCAAGGAACGTCGCCGATGAACGGTAGTCGATGTCGCCGACATCTTCTCCGGTAATGCTGCCGAGTGTTTTAGCCACCGCATTCAATGTGCCTAAGACATCCGCTTCCAGTCTGCCCAAAGAAGACACGCCCCATGGAATCAGGCGCTCCTGAAGATCTCTCAAGTCCTGCTTCCTGAAAGCCATATAGTAGGCCAGGTTCCGTGCGCTGTCTTCATACTCCCGCCGGATTGGTGTCCTGTTCCATCTGTCATACAGTTCATCGCCCTCTTCTATTACAGAGCTGCGTACTTCCAGCACTTTTTCAAGCAGTGCTTTACCCTCTCTGATATCCAATTCGTACCACCTCTCCCCTTTATCGCATATACTGTATGTATACCCGGATGGAAGGGCGGTAACTTCATTCCAAATGAAAAAAGCATAAGACGCAGCGTCTCATGCCCTCGTGGCTCATATTTTTAATTTGTAGCAAAGGTGCAGCACTTGAAAATAGCCGATATGGAAGATGGCCCACAGCGTCCATCCGATGTAACTGTATAGTTTCACCGGCTCTTCTGCAGCGTTTGATAATACGAAATACTGTGATGTAGCCAAGATCCAGAAGACTGCCATTGACGGTATGTATAGTTTACTCTGGTTTATATAAACCCATTTCAGAATGGTTGCTATCACAATAGACACAAATAAATGAAGCAGTACTTCAATCACAATATGCGGATTGCCACTATAGAGGAAATCTATATTGAGCAGTAAAGTCATCAATTCTATGTCAGTCGATAACTGTACATATAGGAATGCACCGAGTAAAAGCAGACCCGCAATAGTGCCGCTGATGAGACCGGAAAGTAAAATTTTGCCCATAGCACCTGTTCCTTTAATATATTTTAATCACTATAAAAACCATCGGCACCGTATCGATAGTTTCATTAATTTCACAATTCCATTATATCATATGCAAATATGTAATTTAAGACTGTTATTCAAGGGTAAAACCGTTTATGATGTATTTTCGACCGAAAAGGGGGATAAGCAATTGACACACTTATCATTTGAAGAGGAAAAGCAGCATCTGACGATGACTGTCGATTTTTTGAAGGCATATAACGCCCAGCTGACTGTAGAACGGGATAATGTCAAAAAGGGCATCCGCTCGAGCCGTGAAGAAATCAATGAAGAGATCGCGACGATCGATGCGGACTTCGAATCCGGCAATATTTATGAATTTATCCAGATGCTTCCCGAGCTGCGGACATCGGAAGTGAATTTCAATTTTATCGACACCATGTACAACAGAACCAAACGCATGATACCAAAACCGTACTTCGGGAAAATCGTCGTTGACGGTGAAGCGGTTTATATCGGCACCGGCACAATCAGGAATAATAATAATGACATTTTAATATATGACTGGCGTACACCCGTTGCAAGTCTGTTTTACGAGAACGACACCGGAGACCTGTCCTACACCATTCCGGACGGCAGCCGGATCGATGCATCCGTCTCGGGCAGAAGGCAGTTCATCGTTGAAGACGGCAGACTGCAGAAGATGTTCGACAGCGACGTGTATATCGGTGATGAAGTACTCCAGAACATGATTACGGATTCTTCGCAGTCGAAGCTCAAAAATATCGTCTCCACCATCCAGCAGGAACAAAACGAAGTCATCCGCCTGCCGCTCAACCAGGACACGCTTGTCTACGGGCCGCCGGGCAGCGGTAAAACTTCCCTTGCCCTGCAGCGGATCGCGTTTTTGCTTTATCAGCACAAAGAGACATTGAAACCGGAAAATATCCTGCTCATTTCCCCGAACGAAGTATTCAATGACTACCTGTCTGATGTATTGCCGGAACTCGGGGAGAATCATGTCAAAAACATTACATTCTACCGTCTGATCGGCCAGTTCCCCTACTTCAAGGCCCGCCGTTTCGAAACGGTGTATGAAAACATCAGGAGACTGCGCAGCGACCCCGGGGCCCACGGGATTTACAAATTTAAATCTTCACTGGAATACTTCAGGACCCTCCACGGCTATATCGACTCCCTGGCAACGGGCGGCATGGAGTTCAGGGACCTGAAGGATAAAGATGGCAGCTTCATCTCCAAAGAGAAGTTGAATGATCTGTTCTACAGAGAACTGGCCCACCACACGACAAGCAAACGGCTGATAAAGATGCGCGAACGCCTGCTTGCTTTATATACGGAACGCATTGAAGAGATCAAAAAAGAGAAATTCAAAGAGTTGAACAGCCAGAATAAATACATCGGTGAAAAACACCAGCTGAAAGAGACCGCACATTCCTATGCGAAAGACCAGCTGAAACAGACGCACAGACAGATCATGCTGTTCAGGTTCGTCCATATTGAAAAGCTCTATGTGAATTCCATCAATGATAAGAAATTCAGTAATGCCACAGTCCGCTCCATTAAAGAAAATGACTTTAAATATGAAGATATTGCACCGATGCTCTATATTTACATCCATCTGCTCGGCGCTTACGACCGTTCCGTCCAGCATGTATTGATAGACGAAGTGCAGGACTACTCCAACATGCAGTATTACGTGATGCGTCACTATTACAGAAAAGCATCGTTTACGAGCCTCGGGGATCCGAACCAGCAGATCCACCCTGTGGAAAAAGATCCGCTTGTCGCTAAAAATCACGTGGAGAAAGCGCTCGTCCGTTCATATCGATCAACCAACCAGATCAACGCATTCTTAAACAGCATCGTACCGGAATCCATCCAATCCGTTTCTGTGGACGGTGAAGCGGTCCAGAAGATCACTGCAGAGGATCAGGTGGAAAAAATCCGCGAGATTTTAAGGGCCGGAGATCTGCCCCAGGTGGCAATCATTACACCATCGAGGGAATCAGCCGACAGACTCCACGCGCAGCTGGAGAATGAATTCCCGCAGTTCAGAAACCTGCAGGAGGAAGATACGCTGTATAACCAATCCTTCATTATTCTGCCCTACTATCTTTCAAAGGGATTTGAATACAATACCGTCATTATCAGTGATGCCGGAAATTATGAAGAGGATGATCATATAATGTATGTACTCGCTTCCCGGGCAACGAGACATCTATATATCATTGATTAATCTGAGAATATTGGGACTTCTCAAAGCCTGCTTTACAAGCCGGAATAATTCCTATATAATTGCTCTACTTTGATTATAAAAAGGAGTTAAATTATTCATGGATATATTACTCATCGTAATAAACCTTATTGTCTTTCTTGCTTTAATTGGCGCACTTGCCACTTTAAAGTCACGGAATGTGAAATTCTCATACCGTGTAATGATCGGTCTGATTATCGGATTGATATTCGGTGCGGTCCTCCAGCTCATCTACGGGATCGAGAGCACTGTAATAACACAGACGACCGATTGGATGTCAATCGTCGGCTCAGGCTTTGTCCGCCTGCTCCAGATGATCGTTATGCCGCTTGTTTTCATCTCCATTCTTGGTGCATTCGCCAAGATGGATGTACAGGAAAAATTCCTGAAATCCGGCAGTAAGATCATTCTGATCCTGCTGGGTACAACAGCAATCGCAGCGGCAGTCGGCATCACAGCAGCGCTTTTATTCAACCTGGATGCTTCTAGCCTTAACCTGGGAGAAGCAGAGACGGAAAGAGCCGCTTCCCTCGAATCCAGTGCCGCAGAAGTGGAGGGCCAGACATTGCCGCAGCAGCTGGTTTCCCTACTGCCGGCCAATCCATTCCTGGACTTCACAGGAGACCGTGCCACTTCAACGATTGCAGTCGTTTTCTTCGCTGTATTCATGGGGCTCAGCCTCGTCCGTCTGCTTAAAAACAGTCCGGAAACAGGAGAAAAGGTCAGACAGGGTGTTGTGGCCGTCAACGAATGGGTCATGCAGCTCGTTAAAATCATCCTTGCATTGACGCCATACGGCATTTTCGCCATTATGGCGAGAACAGTTGCTACTTCCGACTTCCAGGCCATTTATGATCTCGGATTGTTCGTAGTCGCATCCTATGCTGCACTGATCGCGATGTATCTGATCCACCTGCTCATCATTGCACTGACCGGTCTGAACCCGGTGCAATACTTCAAGAAAACGTCCGAAGCATTGTTATTCGCATTCAGTTCACGCTCCAGTGCAGGGACACTGCCGCTTAATATCCAGACACAGCGCATCCGCCTGGGCGTACCGTCAAGTATCGCGAACTTCTCAGGAAGTTTCGGACTTTCAATCGGACAAAACGGCTGTGCGGGCATCTACCCGGCAATGCTGGGTATTATGATTGCACCGGCGGTCGGGATTGAAATTAATGCCACATTCATCATTACATTGATTGCAGTCACTGTAATTGCATCACTTGGAATCGCAGGCGTCGGCGGCGGTGCGACATTCGCAGCAATCGTCGTCCTCTCGACAATGAACCTGCCCATCGCACTTGCCGCAGTACTTATATCAATAGAGCCGCTCATTGATATGGGACGTACAGCAGTTAACGTCAGCGGTTCAATGGTATCCGGTACAGTCACTGCCCAAACAAACGGACAGCTGGACAAAGAGATTTATAACTCCGATAACCTGGACGAGTTAACAGCAGAGGCCTGATATAATGAAAATGCCGAATCCCCATAATTGGGATTCGGCATTTTTTGTTTCAAAAATCAAAGTATATTTACATGGATTTTTTCAAATGTTTACTGCTTCTACAGTATTCCGGGGGTAATTTTTATCTTCATTCCCCTTCCCTACTTGAAACTTTTACAATTTTATTTCAAAAAAAAGCCGCTTCTCTATCAATGAATTTGTATCCTCCCTGTAAAAACAAGGCAGACCCGGTTAATGATCACTGTAGAAAGAAGAAGCTATAACCGGTATCACATTAATCTTTGCCCCCTCTTTGCAAATAGTACCTGCTTTTTAAATTTTAAAATCAAATGCACTCTGAATGCAAAAAACAAAATAATATTACTGAAATAATTGTTTTCTACTACTTCTCTGATATAATTAAATTTAAATTTATAATATTTTAAAAATTACATAATATAAGGGGAGAGGGAGAGTTATGAAAAAATTTTTAAGTCTAATATTGGTTTCCGTATTATTCCTAAGCGCATGCGGCGGTTTCAATCCGGGAAATTCCGATTCGTCGAGCGGAGAGGATTCAAGCGAAGGTAATGCATCCGAAGCTACTTCTGGATCGGAAGCAGCCGACAGCGGTGAAAAGGTCGTTCTCGATTTCTGGACTTATTGGGGATCCGAACAGAGACGTCCCGTAATCGAAAAAATCATCGAGGACTTCAATAATTCCCAGGATGAAATCGAAGTCCAGCACACTTATGTGCCATGGGGCGATATTTGGACGAAAAACCTTGCAGCAATTGCCGCCGGTGATCCGCCGGACGTCATCGTCAATGATATCAACACCGTAAAGCTCAGAGCACAGCAGGGCCAGATCGAGCCGATTACAGAATTCGTCGATGAAGAGACTAAAAACAGTTTCTATGACCAGATGATGGAAGCCGCAACTTATGAAGATGAAATATATGCACTTCCGTTCAACACAGACACACAGATCCTTTTTTATAATAAAGACCAGTTCGAAGAAGTCGGGCTGGATCCGGAGTCTCCCCCTTCCACATGGGCAGAACTTGAAGAATATTCAGAAAAACTGGATGTGGAAAATAACGGTTCATTTGACCGCATCGGTTTCTATCCTTTAATCGGAGCAGGTTCCGATGTATGGATGATCAATGCACAGGGCCACAACTATATCAGTGAAGACGGAGAAGTCAGCATCAATAATCAGACAGTCCAGGATACTTTCGAATGGATTCTTGAACAGAAGGAAAAATACGGAGAAAAGAAGATCACTTCTGTAAACTCCCAATTTGAAAATGCCCAGCAGGATCCTTTCATGGCGGGTGACATCTCCATGATGGTTCAAAACGCAAACTATTACGTTGAACTGCGTGACTTCGCACAGGATATGAACTTCGGGGTCGCGCCGCTGCCTGAAAAAGAGGAAGGTTCCGGTCATACTTCATGGGGCGGCGGATTCGTCGCAGAAGTGCCGAAAGGGGCAAAAAACCCGGAAGCGTCCTTTGAATTCATCAAATATCTGACCAATCATGAATCGCAGCTTTACTGGGCTGAGAATAACTTCGATCTCGTTGCCAATGAAGAAGCGAGCATTGCCGCTTCCAAGAGTGATGCCTTCTCTGACAAGGGACAGGAAGTCTACAGCCTGATGATTGAAAATATGGAGCAGACACTGCTCACACCACAGCCTGTGGTTGCACCGGATTACGCAAGCACGATCAACCCCACATTCGAATCCATCGTCAGTGAGAATATCGGTGTGGAAGAAGGACTGGAAAAGGCACAGACCGATCTGGAGCGTATCGTTGAAAATAATGAGTAAATAAGCAGGTGATATGAAATGAATAAAAAGAAAGAGAATCTCTATGGTTATATATTCATATTACCTTGGATTATCGGGTTTCTCGGGCTGACGCTGGGTCCCCTGCTGTTTTCTCTGGCAGGCAGCTTCACCAACTACAATGTGACCTCACAAATGGATTTTGTGGGGTTGCAGAATTATAAAAAGATGTTTATCCATGACGACCTGTTCTGGACATCCCTTTATAACACAATGTATTTCGTAGTATTTTCAGTTCCGTTAACAACGATCGCAGCCATTTTAATTTCCACCATGATGAATCAGGACATACCGGGCATGCGGATATTCAGAACGATCTACTACCTGCCTGCAATTCTTTCAGGGGTCGGTGTCTACCTGCTCTGGATGCAGCTGCTGGATCCTTCTACAGGGCTCATCAACCAGTTCCTTTCCATATTTGGCATAGAAGGGCCTAACTGGCTGTTTGATGCCGAATGGTCGAAACCGTCACTCATATTCATGAAACTGTGGAGTGCCGGCGGCAGTATGCTGCTTTATCTTGCAGCTATGCAGGGCATTTCAAAGACACTGTATGAAGCGGCCGTCATGGACGGGGCATCGCGCGTCCAGCTGTTCTTCAAAATTACGCTGCCGATGGTCAGCCCGATCATCTTTTTTGATATTGTCACTAGCACAATCGGATCCTTCCAGATATTTCAGGAAGCCTATGTCATGAGTGCCGATAATGCAGGGGCACCGGAAAATTCACTGTTGTTCTACAACCTTTATATGTGGATAAAAGCATTTAATGTATTTGATATGGGGTATGCAATGGCGATGTCCTGGATTCTCTTTGTCATCGTGATGCTGCTGACACTGGTCAATTTCAAATTCGCTAAACGCTGGGTCCATTACGAGGGGGATTAATATGTATAACACGGGAAAAATGAAGTTTTGGCGTGCGTTCAACTTTACGCTGCTCCTAGCAGGCAGCCTGTTCATGATTGCACCCTTGTTCTGGATGATTTCAATCGCCCTTAAGACAATGGAGGAAATCTACCGCGGTGAGTTCACTTTCATCCCTGAGGATATTCAGTTTTCGAATTTTATTGATATATTTTCTGTCGCACCGTTTGGCACATATTTCATTAATACTGCGGTCATAACGGTGATTGTTGTACTAGCCAATGTATTCGTCAACGCATTCATTGCGTACGGATTTGCCAAGATAGAGTTTAAAGGACGCGGGGCGCTCTTCATCATCGTACTTTCCACAATGATGCTGCCCGGGTTCATCACGCTCATCCCCCAGTATGTAATCTTTGCGAAACTGGGGCTTGTAAATACGTACTATCCGTTGATTCTGCCGGCATTATTCGGCAGTGCTTTTAATATATTTCTGCTGCGTCAATTTTTCAGGGGCGTGCCAAACAGCATGATTGAAGCAGCCAAAATGGAAGGCGCAAATCATTTCCAGATCTTTTTCAAAATCGCACTGCCAATGATCAAGCCTGCACTGTTCACAGTGGCCATCTTCTCATTCAACGGCGCATGGAATGATTTCCTGGGACCGCTGCTTTACCTGAATGATGAATCACTCTATACACTGCAGCTTGGACTTCAAGTATTCAAAGAACAATCCAGCACCCAGTGGAACTATCTGATGGCTGGCTCATTACTGGTTCTTTTACCGGTCATCATCCTGTTCTTCTTCTTCCAGAAGTACTTTATTACAGGATCGAATATACTTGGCAATACCGATGAAAAATAATCAGTCTTCCGCTATATATGAATCATGATGCTTTACTTAACCTTCTGTTATACTGGATTCATGTAGATGAGGAGGTAGATTATGAAATCAATGACACCCTTCCTGATGTTCGAAGGCCGGGCAAAGGAAGCCATGGAATATTATATGGAGATTTTCGAAGATGCGGAAATCCGCTATATGAGAGAATATGATGAAGACAGTCCTGAAATGCAGGATAAAGTGATGCAGGGCGTCATCCGCATCCATGACCAGCTCATCATGGTAATGGACAGTGAAGTCCCCCATGAATTTTCATTCACACCCAGCATGTCTTTCTTCATAGAATGTAATTCACTGCCGGAGATTGAACATTATTACCGGAAGCTCAAGAAAAAAGGCGCCATTCATATGCCATTGGATGAATATGGCTTTTCCAATCGTTTCGCGTGGGTCCAGGATCAGTTCGGCGTTACGTGGCAGCTGAATTTTACCAAATAAAAAAATGCCGTCCCTCTTCTAATCAGGGACGGCATTTTCAATTCGATTATGCACCAAATTTGTTGACAATCTTAGCAAAGAAAGACTGCTTGGACTTTCCTTCTTTTTTGCTTTCAGAAAGATGGCTGTAGCTTTCAGCAATTTTCTTGTACTCTTCCATGCGGAGATCTGCAGAAATACGATCAGTTGAGAACATTTTATTTCCTCCTAAAGTTTGTAATTTTAATTTATTTGAATTTCATTATTCCCTTTATCTATAGTTACATAATACCATCGTAACAGTATTTTGACAATGATTATGTGAAAACATTACCAAAGTAAGTTTATTAATAATATTTAATTAATTTAAAATAATATTGAAATAATTGAATTTTAGTTTCATGCAGAGCATTGATTTATATATTGTATTACTATATATGCATGCTTATGCGTAATGTTAACGTTTTCCTGATTGGATTTTGCATAAATCGCATCATCCCGGAATAATAGTTCACATGTAAACTTAAAACATTTTACTCTTTCGGTGTTTAAAGTGATAAAATGAAAGCAAGGATTTAATATGGACCGGAGGGGATTCTGCTTTATGCTGTGGATTTTGGGTATTGTACTCATTGCTACAATCGGTGGGTTCGGAAGTGAATATTTGAAGCATCAAAGGAAGCTCGAGAAAATGAAAATCGACGCTATGGATAAACAATTGGAGCTTGAACGGCTGAAACAGGAAAATTTCCTGCTTGAGAATCAGCATATGAAGTCTGAACTCGAGAGGATCAAGGAAGAGAACAAGAAGCTGCTGGAGTCTAAACAAAAGAATGAAGACAGCCGCTGGCTCATTGAAGAAACCAGAACTGAAGAAGAGGAGTGAATTTAAGTTCACTCCTCTTTTCTGTATTCCATATGATAATGCGGGATATCGTCTTCCAAGTGCATGGCCGATACCGTTTTAAATCCGAATGACTGGTAATATTTCTCCAGATGGGCCTGTCCGTGGAGATAGATCAATTCTCCGGCGTGATGCAGATCGACATAATCCATCGCCTGATCCATCAGTGCCCTGCCGAGCCCTGCCCCTCTGTGATCTTCGCGTACGATGACGCGTCCGATTGAAACAGGATCTTCCTGTATGATCCTTAAATATGCAATAATGCCAGTTTCATCCGTGTTATATATGTGGATGGATAATGAATCTTTTCCATCTATCTCCTGATAGGCACACGCCTGCTCCACTATAAATACAGAAACCCTTAACCGGTAGATTTCTTCGAGTGTATGTAAATCCAAATCTTCAAATTTTTTGACATGCCACATACAATTCCCCCTCTATGACTTATTACTGAAATTTTAGCATAAAAAGGCCCGGCATTGTATGTGCCGGACCGTGTTCAGGCAAAACCTGATCAGATATTCAATTTACGCAAACTGTGAGTTTAATTCTCTTGCTGATTCACGTACGCTTTCCAGACCTTCTTCGACGATTCTTGCAGCGTCCTGTGGCATTGCGTTGTGGCCTTCGATAATCACTTCATCAGTGATCTCCATGCCGAATACTCCGCCGAATACAGTTTTCATGTAGTTCATGGACATGTCCATGCCAGCTGCTTCAGGTGCACTGTATACGCCGCCGCGTGCGTTTAGCAGGATGACTTTTTTATCAGTCATAAGCTGTGCCATTGAACCGTCTGCATTGTATTTGAAAGTGAATCCTGCAGCATATACGTAGTCAATGAATGTTTGCAGACGTGCCGGAATCGTCAGATTCCAAAGCGGGAATGCAAATACAAGGACATCCGCTTTTTCAAAAGCGTCCATCGCTTTCCGCTTGGCATTCATCAGACGCTGTTCGTCTTCGTTCAATGATTCTTCATTTTGGATTTTACCGAAAGCGCTGAACAGCTCCTGGCCGATGTACGGCATATCCTCTTCAAATACATCATATACTTCAACATTCAGGTTTTCGCTCTGTTTCACCGTTTCCATGTATGCATCATACATTTTAGTCGAGATTCCGTCAGGACGGTTGTTTGCTTTTATTACTAATACGTTTGTCATGTTTATATGTTCCCCCAAAAGTTATTATCTTTTAATCACAAGTTATATAATAACAAAAAGTAAGTGACTTGTAAATGATTTGTACAATTGTTTTTGAAGGAAATGCTTTTTTACTACTTTAGGCTGAGTTCCCTTTACTGCTTATTTTTATTTACAAGAATGGCGACACTGAGTATATGAGGAATTTTGTGCTTATCCTTGGATATATTTTCTTCGAGATATTCCCTTATCTCCTGAAGTGTCCTTTTACGTTTCTTTTCTTTAAAAGCCGCAAGCCAGGATACTGTTGCCAGCCGGCCCAGCCATTCTTCATTGGAAAATTGGAGTTCGTACTCCATTTTATATAGATCGGTCAGATCGAAGCGGGAATATTTCCATTCATCGAACCATTCCACCGGGAAGCTGTTAATCATCTGTGTCGCATCTTCTTTTGCGCCTGCTGCTTTGAGTTGTTTATCACTGGCATTGTTCTTTATGATTTTCATGGATTTTTTTACTACTTTTACAGATGAAGTGAACCCTGAATCCATCACGATCAATTGGCCGCCGGGTTTTAATATGCGTTTGATTTCTTTTATCGTATCTTCAGTATCAAACCAGTGCCATGCCCGCATGACGGTGACGATATCATAAGTGTTCGGTTTAAGACCTGTATCTTCAGCATATTTTTGGGTGAATTTGATTCGGGGGTCATCTCCAACATACTTTTTCCCCACTTCAATCAGTTTTTCAGAGGGTTCTACAGCATCCACAATCGCACCCCTGTCACTCAGGATTTTACTCAGAAGGCCCGGGCCTGCCCCGAGGTCTGCCACTTTACTACCGGAAATTGTGACCCCTCTTTTTTCCAGACCTTTAATTAAACTATCCGGTATATCATCCCTGTATTTCAGATATTCATCTGCGACATTTCCAAAGTCCACTTTTTTCATTTAGAACACTCCTATTTCAATGTTTTTTAAAAGGTTATGTATTTTATTGTGCATTTAACGAGATTACTTTTCACTGCTTATGGGTAAACAGATGGAAAGGAGAGTTGATATCAATATGAGTAAATCTGTACTTATTATTGCAACAAATCACGGCACAATCAACAACGACAAGGACAGACCTACAGGTCTATGGTTAAGCGAAGCAGCAGAGCCCTACCAAATATTCCAGGGTGCTGGTTTAAAAGTGGATATCGCTTCACCGAAAGGCGGCGAAGTCCCACTCGATCCCGCTTCTCTTGCCGATGGACAGGATAGCGAAAGATACAATGAAGTGATCAGACAGCTCCAGAATACGCAAAGCATAAGCGATGTAGTCTATGAAGGCTATGATGCAATATTCTTTGCAGGCGGTCACGGTGCAATGTATGATTTTCCGGGCAATCCCGACATACAGAACATCATGGCATTTTTCAAGGATGACGGCAGAATCATCAGCGCAGTCTGCCATGGTCCCGCTGCATTCATAGAAGCCAAAACCAAAGATGGCCGATATCTTGTAGACGGTGTCAAAATCACCGGATTCACAAATGCCGAAGAGCATTCCATGAACCTTATGGATGACATGCCATTCGCACTCCAGACAAAACTCGAGTCCCATGGCGCCGGCTTTGTCGCGGGTCGAGATATGGAAAGCAATGTCGTCACAGACAGGAACTTCATCACCGGACAAAATCCTGCTTCTGCAGAAGAGGCTGCCCAGGCAGTCGTTAAACAACTCACATGAAGATTATATAATATTTAGCAGCATAAAAACACAGAACATCGTCGATGTTCTGTGTTTTTATCTTTATTCAATCAATTTTGCCATTTCCTGTATTTTTCCAGCATGAAGGGATTCATGAAGAATCATGAATGAAAGCTGTTCGTATCGTTTTGTCATTCCCATGAATTCTCTTGGAAGGTCCTCATCCAGACTTTCTTCTGTAATATCTTCAAGTCTCGGTACCTGCCCTTCCAGCAATGCCTTGATTTCATCCAGAGCGGGAGTCTCATCATCAAAATCATCCGGACTTGTGCCATAGCCGAAATATTTTTTATACCTTTGGCTGTCTTCCGTTTTTGATCCCGTGAGTGCTGCTGTCGGAAGTTCCATCATACCTGCAACGTGACCCAGCTGCCAGTGGATATTATTTTTAAAACCTTCCGGTATTTTCATCATATCTTCTTCTGATACTTGTTCAAATGTGTCCAAAATCCATTTTCTGGATGTTTTTACCTGGAATAAAAGTGTCTCTTTTGCCATGGATAAAGCTCCTTTCAAAATTCAAATCTATATCTATAAGTATACATACCCTGTTTGTAAGTTACTTATTCAGCACATCATGTATAATGAGGGTATGAACAATATCCAATGGAGGAAATATTTATGACCAGATTTTTACTCAATCTTATTTTAATGGGAATCATCACACTTGGAATCTATTGGGCACTTTCCACATTCGTTCCGTCCCTTTCAGCATATTCCATTCCAATCGCATTGCTTTTAGGCATTACGATCGGTTTCTTTATATACATTCAAATAGATAATAGACTTGGACCATGATAGAAGTTAAAACCCTTGCTTATTTCGAAAATCGGAATATAATAGTTAGTATTCATTTTTAGAAACAGGGGAAAATTTATGGAACCAAAAATCAGTATTAAACCGGATTACAGACTAATATTCATCCTGTTATCCGGCGCTTTTGTCGCACTGCTTTCAAATACTTTCTTAAACGTAGCGCTTCCGGCCATAAAGGACGATTTCGGCATCACTACATCCACGGTCCAGTGGGTATCGACCGCCTACATGCTGGTGAGTGGTATTGTCATTCCGACCACTGCATTCCTCATGCAGAGATTCAGTGCCAGAAAGCTGTTTATCACTGCAATGGTACTATTTTTAACAGGCACACTCGTCGCAGGCCTCTCCCCCACATTCACTGTATTGATTGCGGGACGCATGATTCAGGCATCCGGATCTGCGATTCTCATGCCTTTGCTGATGAACGTCATGATTACAAGTTTCCCTCCGGCACAACGGGGAACGGCCATGGGTCTGTTCAGTCTTGTCATGTTTTTCGCACCGGCAATCGGTCCGACACTATCCGGTTTTGTCGTTCAGAGCTATTCGTGGCATGTGCTGTTCTTCATGATGGTTCCCATATTATTAGTCGTCCTTTCCATCGGCTGGATCAAGCTGCCTGAGACAGACACACATTATACGACTAAAATTGACATTCCTTCCGTCATCCTGTCAACCATCGGGTTTGGCGGCATACTCTACGGTTTCAGTGCAGCAGGCAACAGCGGCTGGATGAGACCGGATGTCCTGCTGACGCTCATCATCGGCTTTGTGTCCGTATTCTTCTACATCAGAAAACAGGTCCACATGAATGATCCGATGCTGGACTTCAAAGTTTATAAGTTCCCGATGTTCACACTTTCCTCATTACTCATCGGTACAATGAATATGGCACTGTTCTCCGGTATGATCCTCATGCCGATCTATCTGCAGGACATCCAGGGGATTTCGCCTCTGGATACCGGGATTTTATTACTTCCCGGTGCTTTGATCATGGGCTTCATGAGTCCGGTTTCCGGCAAATTGTTCGATATGTTCGGACCGAAGATTCTCGCAATCACCGGTTTGACTTTGACGGTCTCCACTACATTCTTCTTCAGCCAGCTTGAAGTGGATACGAGCTACACATTCCTGATCATGCTCTACTCCATCCGGGCATTCGGTATGACGCTGGTCATGACACCAGTCATGACCAATGGTATGAATCAGCTGACACCGGCACTCACACCACATGGATCATCGATCAACAGTATGCTCAACCAGGTTTCCGGTGCAATCGGAACAGCACTTCTGATTACTATAATGCAGAACAGGATGAACTCGAAATTGGGTGATGTCGCAAATCTGGATACTGCGGCAATGAACCAGGCGATGCTTGACGGAATCAACTTTGCATTCCTGATCGCAACACTCCTTCTCGCTGTTGCATTAATTCTCGCCTTCTTCCTAAAACGTGTGACTTCCGACGAAGTCATCGGAAATGATATGACCAAAGCAAGGCCCATTGAATCAGAAGAAAGATAAAAAGAAGCACGCTGGAAAAATTTCCAGCGTGCTTCTTCTGATTTAGGACAAGCTTTCACTTTGACCGTAAGACTCATCGTATTCCGGTTCTTCCGGCTTCCTTAGTTTAAAAGCTAATATGAATCCAACGAAGGCCAATCCTCCGGCAAACATGAATGAAATATTCACGCCGCGGATCATACCTTGCGCCCCCTGCTCGGGTATCATCGTGTTGGTCATTATTGAAACCAGCAATGCCGTACCGACAGCACCGGCAATCTGTCTCATTGTATTATTCATCGCTGTACCGTGAGGCACCATTTTTTTGGACATCTGATTGAGACCCGCAGTAGTTACCGGCATCATGACCATAGCAACACCAAGCATTCTGAATGCATTGACGACAGCCAAGTATGTGAAGGTCGTTTCAGTATCTAAATTGGTAAACATTAAAGAAGTTACCGCCACTATTCCGAGACCGATGATGGCAAGCCATCTCGCTCCATACTTGTCAAAGAGCCTGCCGGTGATCGGACTCATCACGCCCATGACCACTGCCCCTGGAAACAGCATCATTCCGGATGCCAGCGCTGAGAATCCGAGCATATTCTGCATCAGCATAGGCAGGATAACCGCACCGCCGATCATTGCCATAAAGACAATCATACCGAGAACTGTCGTCAGTGTGAATATCTTATCCTTGAATACACCGAATTCCAAAATCGGCTGTTCCAGTCTGTTCTGGCGTCTGATGAAGAGTATCAGCGTGACTGCGCCTACAACGAGGGACATAATAACTGAAGTACTCAGCCAACCGCTGCTTCCGGCAACACTGAATCCATACAACAGTCCGCCGAAACCGAGTGTAGAAAGGATGATGGACAGCATATCCAGTTTTGGATTCGTCTGTTCCGTTACATTTTTTAATATGAAGTAAGCAACAATCAGATCGATGATGACAATCGGCAGCAGCATATAGAAAAGACCGCGCCATGGATAGATATCTATGAACCAGCCGGATAACGTCGGTCCGATTGCCGGCGCAAAACTGATGACAAGGCCGAACATTCCCATCGCCTTACCCCGCTCGTTTCTTGGATAGACCAGAAATAGAATCGTCTGCATCAGCGGCATGATGATCCCTGCACCTGCAGCCTGTAAAATCCGTCCGCCCAACAGGGCCGGGAAATTCGGCGATATTCCACAAAGCAACGTTCCCATCCCGAATAAAGACAGTGCTGTAAAAAACAAGGTTCTGGTCGAGAATTTATTAATTAGAAATGCAGTAATCGGTATCATGATTCCATTGACCAGCATGAAGACAGACTGCAGCCACTGCGCAACATCCGCTTCCAAATTCAAATCCCTCATTATATGGGGAATCGCTGTCGCCAGCAATGTCTGGTTTAAAATTGCCACAAACGCACCAGACAGTAGTACAGCCATTAACGTCAGTCTGGCCATATCAGATAATTGACCTTTATTTTCATTCTGTAAAGACATAAAATTTCCTTCTTTCCTAGACATACAATAGAAATGATTGTATTATACAACTATATTCAGTGTCAACTGTTTCATCTGGACAATTGGGAAGGCAGTGTGATATACACGTGGTCAATGATAAATCTTTAGAAAAATTGGAATTGGAAATCGCGATGATGGTCCGGGGGCTGAGAAATGCTGCCACCGAGGGCGATGAAACGCAAAACCTACGGCGTGCCAGTTATTTCATCCTGCTCATCATCTCAGACAAAGGCCCCATGAGTGTAAAGGATATGGCAAAACATCTCCATCTCGATATATCGACAATCAGCAGACAGGCTGCCGATCTTTTGAAAAAAGGGCTTTTGGAAAAAAAACCGTCCGAGACTGACCGGCGGTCGTACTCTTATGAAATCACGGAAAAGGGCTGGGAAATACTCGCATCCAACCGGGAAGGCCGGCAGGACCGTTTCCAAAAAATGATAGATCGGTGGGACGAGGGTGAAATAGAAGAATTTGCACGTCTGCTCAGAAATTTCAACAGCTTGTTGGATTCAGAATAAAAAACTGCCTCACCGGCATTTTGCCGGGAGGCAGATTTTTTATTCTTCCACAGGTTTATGCAGCCTGAATGCGAATATGAATCCGATGAGTGAAAAGATGCCGGTTAATATGAATGACATATTCACACCATGGATCATGCCCTGCACACCCTGATCCGGAATCATCGTGATTGTCATGACGGACACGAACAATGCTGTTCCCACTGCCCCGGCGACCTGTCTCATCGTATTGTTCATCGCCGTGCCATGCGGCACCAGCTTATTGGTCAGCTGGTTGAGACCTGCAGTAGTCGATGGCATCATGACCATGGAAACACCGAGCATGCGCACTGCGTTGACCACAGCCAGATACGTAAATGTCGTTTCTGTGTCCAGATTGGTAAACATGAATGTCGTTACAGTGACAATCCCCATTCCTGGGATGACCAGCCATCTGGGCCCGAATTTATCGAACAGTCTGCCGGTGACGGGGCTCATGATACCCATGAGCAATGCGCCCGGCAGCATCATCAGTCCGGATTCAAGCGCCGTGAAGTCCAGCATATTCTGCATGAATATCGGCAGAATGATCGCGCCGCCGATCATTGTCATAAACGCAACCATGCCGATAATTGTCGCGAGGGTAAAGATTGGATCTTTAAATACCCTGAATTCCAAAATCGGCTGTTCGAGCCTGAACTGCCTTCTTATGAACAGAGTCAATGTAACCGCTCCGACAATCAGTGAGGTGAGAACCATGGGACTCAGCCATCCACTGCTGCCTGCGATACTGAATCCATACAGGAGACCGCCGAAACCGAATGTCGAAAGTATGACTGAAAATACATCCAGTTTCGGATTTGTCTGTTCCGTTACGTTTCTTAAGATAAAGTAAGCAACGATCAGATCGATGATGACAATCGGGAGGATGATATAAAATAACCCTCTCCACGGATAGATTTCTACGAACCAGCCTGAGAGTGTCGGTCCGATCGCCGGTGCAAAGCTGATGACCAGACCGAAGAACCCCATCGCGGTCCCCCTCTGTTCCCGAGGATAGACCAGGAAAAGGATCGTCTGCATCAGCGGCATGATGATACCCGCTCCGGATGCCTGCAGTATTCTTCCGAGCATCAGTATCGTGAAGTTTGGTGCGAGTCCGCAGACCAAAGTGCCGATGCCGAACAAGCACATTGCCGTAAAGAATAGCGTCCGCGTCGAGAACTTGCCGATTAAGAAGGCGGTGACCGGTATCATGATGCCGTTGACCAGCATAAAGACAGACTGCAGCCACTGGGCGACATCCGCTTCCAGTTCCAAATCAGCCATGATATGCGGTATGGCGGTCGCAAGCAGTGTCTGGTTCAGTATTGCGGCAAATGCCCCTGATAACAAAACCAGCATCAGCGGCAGTTTTTTGACTTCTGTTTTTGATTCCTGGTTATCGACAGATTGTGACATTGGATTTCCCACTTTCATCAATGGACGCTTATCCTTATTTAGTTGCAGCGATTTTGCTGATTTCTGTAATCACCTTCACTGCTTTTTCCATTACATCGACAGAGACATATTCGAATTTACCGTGAAAGTTCTCTCCGCCCGTAAACAAGTTCGGTGTCGGCAACCCTTTATAGGATAACTGGGAACCATCCGTTCCCCCGCGGATCGGTTCGATGATCGGTTCAACATTCAGATTCTGCATGGCCAGTTTCGCGTATTCGACGATTTCAAATACCGGCTCAATCTTATCTTTCATATTGTAATACTGATCGTTCATTTCCAATATGACCCGGTCTTCGCCGTATTTTTCCTTAAGCTCTGAAATATTCGTTTCCATCAGGCGTTTGCGCGCCTCGAATCTTCCGCTGTCAAAGTCACGGATAATAAATTGCGCTTCAGTCTTTTCGACATCTCCGCCCATATTTGTCAGATGGATGAACCCTTCATATCCTTCAGTCTGTTCCGGCGTATCTTCAGGGTCGAACAGTGTAATGAATTCAGACGCCATGCGGCCGGCATTGATCATTTTATTCTTCGCAGTGCCGGGGTGCACACTGTTACCGATGAATGTTACGTGCGCACCGGCGGCATTGAAGCTCTCATACTGGAGTTCCCCTTCCGGGCCGCCATCCACAGTATAGGCAAATTCCGCACCGAAACGCTCGACATCAAACTGATGCGGTCCCCGGCCGATTTCTTCATCCGGTGTAAATGCCACGCGGATTTTTCCGTGCCTGATTTCATCGTTATTGAGCAGATATTCCATCGCCGTCATGATTTCGGCTATGCCGGCTTTATTATCCGCACCTAGAAGTGTCGTGCCATCCGTAGTGATTAATGTATGTTCCTTGTATCCGGAAAGTTCCGGAAACTGGTTCGGCGACAGTACGATATTCTTCTCTTCATCCAGAATGATATCGCCGCCCTCATATTCAACCACCTGCGGTGTTACACCGGCACCTGTAAAGTCCGTTGCCGTATCCACATGAGCCAGGAAGCCGATGACCGGCGCATTCTCCACATTGGCAGGCAAAGTGGCCATCAGATAGCCATTGTCATCCGTTTCCACTTCCGTCATGCCGATTTCTTTGAGTTCCTTCTCAAGGAGTCTGATCAGATCCCATTGTTTACCGGTAGACGGCGTCGTTTCACTCGATGCGTCAGACTGTGTATCAATTTTTACATAATTGGTCAAACGTTCTATAAGCGTGTTCTTCATGTCCCAAATCCCCCAAAAAATTAATTTAACACCATTCTACCATAGGTTTGAGCTTAAATTTATAGATTGGTATTGACTGATGGTAGAATAAAATCAACAACGAATCGGAGGGGATCACATGGAACTTGGAATAAGCACTTTCGCTGAAGTAATGCCTGATCCGCACACCGGAATTACAATCAGCCATGGTGAAAGACTGAGGGATATTGTAGAGGAGATTGAAATGGCGGATAAAGTCGGACTCGATGTATATGCCGTCGGGGAACACCACCGCGAAGACTACGCTGTATCTGCACCGGAAGTCATATTGGCAGCAGGCGCTGCACGGACCAGAGACATCCGTTTATCGAGTGCCGTTACGGTGCTCTCTTCGGATGATCCGGTGCGGGTGCATGAGCGGTTCGCCATGCTGGACGGCATATCGGGCGGCCGGGCGGAAATCATGGCCGGACGCGGCTCATTCATCGAATCATTTCCTTTATTCGGCTACAACCTGAATGATTACGACGCACTGTTTGACGAAAAACTCGATTTACTGCTCAAGCTGCAAAAAGGCGGCCCCATTACATGGAGCGGCAACCACCGGGCTCCGATCAATGGTCTGGAAGTGTTTCCCAAGCCGGATCAGGACCGGATTCCAATCTGGATCGCAAGCGGCGGCACCCCGGGATCGACAGTAAGGGCCGGAAAACTCGGTCTGCCGCTGGTACTCGCCATCATCGGGGGCAGTCCGCAAAACTTCGCTCCGCTCGTCGAGCTGTATAAACAGACTGCTGCACAGTCCGGACATAAAGTCGAAGATTTGGGCATCGGTTCCCACAGCCATGGCTTCGTCTGGGATACAGACGAAGAGGCAGCTGACCTGTTCTTCCCCTCCACGCAGCAAAGCATGAATAAAATCGGCCGGGAACGCGGCTGGGGCAACTATACAGTCCGCAGCTTCGACATCGCCCGCTCACCGAAAGGTGCACTGTATTGCGGAAGTCCCGAAACCGTTGCACAAAAAATCATCGATCTGCGTAAAAACGTAGGCATCAAACGCTTCCTGCTCCATACGCCGCTCGGTACAATGCCGCATGACCAGGTGCTGAAATCCATCCGGCTGTTCGGTGAAACAGTCGCACCGATCGTACGCGAAGAAATCGCCCGATGGGAAGGGAAATGATTTCAAAGAGGCCGCGCCTCTATTGATTGGGTCGATATGCATTTAACGACACGTGTTTCCTCCATCAGACGAAACGAAGAAAGGCCCGGACGTCTCGCGTCCGGGCCTTTCTTCAATCCATTTTATATCTCTTTAAGGTCTCTCCAGCCGAAAATAAGTTCGGTAAGCGCATCGCCGCCGATATCCACTTCTTCTTTGGCGATGACAACACCGCCCATTTTTTCATAAAAGTCACGTGCCGGGTTGTGCTCCAGAACGGCAATGATCATACTTTCAAATCCGCGCTCGATCAGATCTTCCACAACTTTGTCAAACAGCTGTTTTCCTCCGCCTTTCCCCTGCACCTCTTCATATAAGTATATTGCGTACAGTTCCCCGTCAAACCCGATATGTTCTTCGGAGCGCTCAGGACCGCCGACTGCGAAGCCTACTATTCCCCCCTCATCATCCAGCAGTAAAAATGTGGAATTCTGGACAACAACCAGTTCCCAGACTTCTTCCCTTTTTTTATAATCGAGCCCCGCTAAATACTCATCATTGACGATGCCTTTATAAGTTGTTCTCCAACTGTCCACCTGTACTTTCGCAATCTCCGGTGCATCAGTTTCCACAGCTTTTCTAATATTGAATGACATGCAATTTCCCCCTTTGTTTATCATTGCGTATATTGCTGTTACAACAGCCTCAGCTTAATCTCATCATCTTCGCTATAGTAATAAAATTCCGACAGCACTTCAGAGTCGAAGACTTCGAACATTTCTTTAAAATCGCTGGCCAGCTTATAATCGGCAAGTGCCTCTTTATCAATCCAGAACACTTCACCTTCATCACTCGATTGAAGCGTGCCTTCGAAATCATCCGTCTTATAGAACAAGACGACATATCTTGCATCATTTTCATCCTGGAATTGTTTGGTACCGCAAAGCTCCAGTGAATTCACATTGAGACCCGTTTCTTCCTGCACTTCCCGTCTGACCGAATCAACAAATGATTCCCCGGGTTCCACCTTGCCTCCGGGAAAAGTGATGCCCGGCCAGTTTTTGCTGATCCGGTTCTGCACAAGGATCCGGCCCCCGCTATAAATCATGCACATGTTGGTAAATACTGCATTTTCATATTCTGCCATCACAGACACCTACATTATATCCGTTTTCAGCTGACCGTTGAGGTTATGTCTTTCCAGCGAAAGCTCAATCAGACGATCGAGCAGCTCCGGATATTCAACCCCTGAAGCCTCGAGCAGTTTCGGATACATGCTGATGCTTGTGAATCCCGGCAGTGTATTGATTTCATTGACGATGATTTCCCCTTTTCCAGTCAAGAACACATCGACTCTCGCCATGCCTTCACAATCCAGAATCTTAAATGCATCCAAAGCCGTTTGCCGGATGCTGTCCCCGGTAGCTTCATCCAGATTTGCCGGGATTTCGAGTGCCGCCCCGCTTTCATCGATATACTTCGATTCGTAGCTGTAGAAGTCAGTGTTTGAAACAATCTCCCCGGGGACTGAAGCGATTGGATCGGCGTTGCCTAGAACGGAAACTTCAATTTCCCTGCCTTCCACTGCGCTTTCCACCATTACTTTCGTATCAAAATCGAAGGCAAGATCCACTGCATCATAAAAACTTTTCTCATCCGTCACTTTGGAAACTCCGACGGATGACCCCTGATTTACGGGCTTGACGAACATCGGCAGGCCGAGTTTTTCTTTAACCGTTTCGTAATCCACACTATCCTTCTCATTATGTCTGAATAAAACCCAGTCTGCGACTTTTATTCCTTCGAGCTTTAAAAGCTTTTTCGTCATATCCTTATCCATGCACACAGCAGAACTTCTTACATTACAGCCCACATAAGGGATATCCGCCATTTCCAGAAGTCCCTGCACACTGCCGTCTTCCCCGGCCGTACCGTGTAAGATAGGAAGGATGACATCAAATGATTGCGGACCATCCACGGAAGATAATTGTTTGGCGGGAATGACCGATAAGCCGTCAGCCTCCGCCCCCGCTTCCAGACTTTTGATTTCTTCAGACTGATGGCTGAGCAACCACTCGCCCTGTTTGGAAATATGTATCAGTTTTACATTATATTTATCTTTATCCAGTGCATTCAATACACTTTCAGCGGAACGCATCGACACTTCGTGCTCTGTCGACTGTCCCCCATATAAAATTCCTACTGTCAGTTTCGCCATTTCACTTCACTCCTAAATTCTCACCGTTTCTGTTTCTTTTATAATATCACATGGTGTTTGTGCTTTCTTTCATTTTCCATTGGCAGTTGTTAAATCATCTCTGCCCAGACTATCCTGCACTGTTTAAATTAATCCAAAGGACGCTGCCATTTTTTTCTGTAAAGCAGAGATTACAAATCAACCATCTGAATATATCATTCTGATCAGAACAGCAGAAGAAGAGAAATATTGAAAGGTAACCCTTCATCTATAATAAAAAAGACGGTTTCGCGTTTCACAGTAGAACTATGACATAGAAAAAGGAAGTATCCCCCAGTCCGCTACTTTTGGATTGAATCCAAAAGTAGCTGGAGAATACTTCCTCACTATTGGTTTTAAGTAATTTAGCAGTTTTCTGGCAGAATCACAATGAAGAAACTATTAATCTTCAGGTCTTTCCTTTAATTCTTCACCATTCTTTCCTTCATAGCGCAGACCCCAGCCTGTCAATGCTGCAACAAACATGATGATGAACAGGAACCAGCCCTGGAATACAAACGGGAATACTGCGGTCGGTTCAACGACGGGCAGCCAGTCATATGAATCTGCCTTTATCGTTTGAATCGTCGACCAGCCTAGCAGCACCGGTGCGCCCCATGGGAATATATATCCCAATGCTGAAGTTACAGCATCCAGCATATTCGCTCTCCGGTAACGGTGGATCTGATATTTCTCGCCAATTTCCTTCACAAATGGTGCAGCGGCAATTTCTGCTGCAGTATTGATGGTTATTGAACTATTCAATATGGAGACTATTGCCCAGATGGACAACTCGGCTTTCCTGACGGAACCTTTGATCCATTTTACCAGACCGTTGGTTATCGCTGCCATCGTTCCGCCCAGTCTCATCAAATGAGCCGCACCTACTATCAGCAGAATAAGGATTGCCATATTGAAATACCCCGTAAGCCCGGAAATGAGCGCCCCTTGAACTACATCATCCGAATCCGCATCAAATCTTATGATATCTCCGAGTGTCCCGGGAGCGATTACCAGAATCAGCACGATGGCTGAGAGTATGCCCCATGTCAAAGATGTCATCAGATGCTGGCCGGATAAAGCCAGGATAAGTACGATTGCGAAAGGTATCAGCATGATCAGGCCATCCGCACTGACAGATTCCATTATCGAACCTGCCGTTGCCTGATCAGTCGCGGCAGTGCCGTCGCCTCCGAATATCCCAAAGAGGATAACCGCTGGCACAGCTGCGACGATTGAATACTTGAAACGGCTGCGTACAACACCCGGAACATCGGCATCCTGGGTTGTTGCGGAAACGATCGTTGTATCTGATACCGGTGCAAGGTTGTCACCGAATACTGCACCGGCCAATATCGCCGCAAACATGAATGTCGGATCTGCCCCGACAGCAACACCTGCCGGATACATCAATGTACAAAACGCAACTGTTGTACCGTATCCGGTACCGACAGCAGTCGAGAAGGTTGCTGCCAACAGAAAGGTCAGTGCGACGAACATTCCCCCTTCGACGCCTGTCACCGAACCAATCCAGACCAGACCTTCAACCAGCCCGCCGACCTGCAGGATCTGTGCGAACATACCGGCATAGAACCATGCCACCATCGCAATCACCCCTACAGGCTGGGCCAGCCCGTCAAACAACCCTTGCGCGTAGTCTTCCCATTTACTTTTACACAGCAGCAGTCCGAGCGTTACCCCCATAACAGCTCCGAGCACAAGTGCAACTTCAGATGATAACTGCATTACACTGATTGTGATTGCCCACACTACAAAGAACAGCAGTGGAACCGCTGCACCAAACGGCCCCATCCGGAACTCCAGTTTTTCAACTGTCCTTTCTCCTGTAGCACGATCTAATTCTTCATTATTCGACAAATTTCTCCCTCCCCAATTCTATAGACACCTTAATTGTTAAGATGCCTTCATTCCATTTTGTATTCTATCACAATTTCCGACTTTTCCGAATAGACCAAAAACATTTTTCATCTAAACTATTAAATGCCGGTTTCTGCCCATTCATTGATTGGAAGCTCTGGTTTATGGAGTACGTATAGTAATAAGAATAATGAGCAATAAAATCAATTCACCTGAATATTCTTTAAAAATATTGACTTTTCAGTCTACTGCTGATATCATTTGTTACAATCTTAATCGAATTGAGTGATACTTATGTCCAACACATATACACAGACTCAATTGAATACTTTTTTCTTCAGCTATTTTAGATAGCGTCTATATTCCATCGTGGATATAGGCGGCGTGCATATATCTATGATGGCTGATTTGAACGCGCGAAATTTCAAAATCCAGCCATATGAGCAATCTAAATGGCTGGATTTTTTCATTACACATTTTTAACCATTTGGATTCCTCTTACTGACAGAGCGATTCAAATGGTTTTTATTTTACTAAATTCGAGGAGTGGTTTTTATGTTAATTGGATATCAGGGCGTCGAAGGTTCTTATAGTGAGCTCGCATGCAAAAAGTTTGCCGGGGATGCAGAATATCAGATGAAGGGCTATCCTACTTTCAGAACGCTCGTGGAAGCGATGATGGATGACCAGTTGGATTATATTGCGCTGCCTGTTGAAAATTCCACGAGCGGGCCGATCACAAGAACCATCGATCTTATGAAGTACCTGGAAGTTTCCGCCGTAGAGGAAGTATATATTAAAATCGACCATGCACTGATCACAAAGACACCGATGGAAATGTCGGAAGTGACGACCGTCTATTCACACCCGGAGGCACTGGAACAATGCTACGCCCATCTAAGTCAGTATCCAAATATCGAAATCCGTGAATATGCAGATACTGCTGAAGCTGTGAAAATGGTAAAAGAATCCACTGATCAGAACCTTGCCGGAATCGCAGGCAGTCATGCAGCAGAGCTGTATGATATGACAGTGATCCGTGAAAACATCAGTGACAATCCGCTCAATACGACGCGGTTCCTATTCTTCCGCAAAGGGATTCAAGGGACACGTACGGGGATGGATAAAACATCGCTGTATATAGAATCCAATCACAGCACAGGCTCTTTGAGCGAAATCCTGAATATTTTCAGAAGCCATGAGATTAATCTGCTGAATCTCACTTCACGTCCGATCCAGAACAAACCTTTCTCATACGGTTTTTTCATAGACGTTGAAAAGGGAAAAGAAGATTCGATACTTACGAAAGCGCTGCAGGATATCGGGGAGGTGAGCAAATATATCAATATGCTGGGGACATATCAAAAAGGTGAAATCCCTTCATATGAAGGAGTCTTGGTAAATGAATAATCTACTAACATCAAAGAAACATCTCTTCACTCGTATTGCTATAGGTTTCGCACTGGGAATAGTGATGGGATTAATTCTTCCTGAAATCTCCATACAAACTAAGTTTATCGGTGACATTTATCTAAACCTGATCCAAATGATGATTATTCCAGTCATCTTCGTAGCAGTAGCCGGTGGCATCATTAATATTGGAAGCGCACAGGATTTGGGAAGGATTGGTCTTAAAAGTGTTTTGGTTTTCGCAGTTATGTTTGTTGCCACTGCAGCTATTGGATTGATCACTTCTTATTTAGTCAGGCCCGGAAATCGTATTACTGTTGACCCAGTTGGTTTTGAGGAAGAAGTGACCACACCTTCCGTACAGGAATTCTTCATGAATGTCGTTCCAGACAATATATTCCAGGCCGTAAGTGATGGTGCCATTCTTCCTACTATAATATTCACCTTGCTGTTTTCTGTCGCAATAGTTGCGGTTGGAAAAGAAGCAGAACCGGTTAAAATTTTTCTCAACAGCCTCTCCAAAGTGATATTCAAAATTCTCGATTTTGTCATGGAACTGACACCAATCGGTGTATTGTCTTTAATGGCATTTGCGATAGCTGAATATGGAGCAGGCATATTCTCAGCACTGGGATTATACATAATCACTGCATGGAGTGCTTGTATCATTGCATTCATAATCGTCATGTTACTGCCTGTCTGGCTCTATACCGGACTACCTCCAAACGAATTTATAAAAGGGATCTATAAAGTATGGCTCGTTTCGCTTTCTACAACAAGTTCAGCAGTAACTCTTCCCACTAATATGCGTGTCAATATCAATGATTTTAAAGCACCGGCCTCTATAACAAACTTTGTCGTTCCTTTAGGAACAACGATTAATATGGCAGGTGGTGCAATATCATTCAGTTTACTCGCGGTCTTCGTTTCTGATTTTTATCAAATACCCCTGAGTGTTGCAGAAATAATTTACCTGGTTGCCATTGCCACTATACTTAATATGGCTGCGCCCGGAATCCCGGGTGGAGGTATTGTCCTCGGTGCATCCTTCCTGACATTACTCGGCTTGCCGATTGAATTAATGGGGCCCATTGCAGCTATATATAGGCTGCTCGACATGGCTTATACAACAATGAACGTAACCGGCGATGCAGCTGCCAACTTATTAATTTCAAAGTCAGAAGAAAAAAGAACACATAAAAGAACATTAATAGAAGAATAGTTTTACAGTCTCCCCTGTTTGATTAAACAAGACTTTTCGGTTTTACAATAAGTTCACATTAGCCATTTCAGTTTTCTGTGTTGAAACAGGGCTTTATGCACCGGTAAGATAATGAATTCCATATTTTCACCTCTTCCCCCATAAAAAGAAGCCCTCCAGATTCTGGAGGGCTTCTTAGTTTCTATCATGAAATCATTTTCTGTATCTGATGCGGTAATACAAGTAATAAAGTGCCGGTGTTGCAATTAATGAAAGGATCGTCGAGAACGCGAGTCCGGCAATAACTGTGACTGCAAGCGGCTCGAACAATACATCGCCACTTAGCGCTACAGGCACCAGTGCAAGTATGCTCGTCAGTGTTGTGAGGGCAACCGGTTTGAATCTCGCACGGCCACTTTCAAAAATAGCCTCGTGAATATTGAATTCTTCCGCTTTTCGCCTTGCTTCAATAAAGTCTATCAGGACGACGGCATTTCTGACGACGATCCCGGACAGGGACACCATGCCCATAATCCCGAGGAAACTGATCGGCGTCTGTGTGACAAACAATCCGATAATCCCGCCGCTGAATGCGAGAAAGATACTGAACACGATGATAAGCGGCATGACGATGGAATTGAATTCCCAGGCAATGACGAGATATACAAGTACCAGTATCACTGAGAATAAAATTCCGATTTCGATGAAGAAGTCTGTCTGATCTGAAGACTCGCCTCCGACAATAAGTTCCGTCGATCCATCGAGAGAATTGCCGAAGTCATCGATCGTCTGGTTCACGGCTTCTTCATCTTCCGAATATACCTGGAGTTCAGCGGTCCTTTCTCCATTGCTGTGCTGGATGGAAGTGGTATCCTCCGTCTCTTCTATGGTTACGAAGTCCGACAGCGGATATGTTTCCGGTTCTCCCTCGCCAACTTTGACGATATCTACGTTATCTATAGTGAATGCATCAGAATATTTCAGGGAAGTTTCCCTGGACTCGCCATCCACGATGATTTCCTGGATCGGGATGCCTTCTGACAACATATTCAATTCATTTTTCACTTGTGAAACGGAGATATCGTTCTCTTCCAGAGCATCATAGTCAATACTGTAGTTCAAGGTACTGACCGGACTGCCTATGCTTGAAGTGACGATTGCCCCTTCATTTTCGAGAGACTCAGTCAGTGAAGTCACTGCATTATTCAATTTTTCCAGGTCGTTCTCGAAAAATTCAACCGTGATCGGTGCACTGGCCGGCGGCCCCTGGATGATCGTCTCCATGAATATCGTTGCTTCAGGGAATGCTTCCTGCACAGATTCTTCGTAATTATTGATCGTCTCCGATGCACTCATCTCTTCTTTATCGATCTGCAGGGCAATCTGTGCCGTGTTCGGACCCGATTGATCCAGAGATGCACCGAACAAGTTCGGCAGACCGTCCCCTGTAAATATGGATGCGGATTCTACATGATCAATTTCTTCCAATAGGTAGGAGAGGACATCTTTTGCATCTTCATGCGTTTTTTCTATTGTCTGCCCTTCTTCAAATATCAAGTCCAGTGTCACTTCTGAACGATCCGCTTCAGGGAAAAATTCAAACGGGGTGAACTTGATCAGACCGAGCGACAATACCGCGACAATGAGTACTGTAAAGAATGAAACCAATGGCCTCCTTACAATTTTCGGAAGGAATTTATCTGCATAGACATTGCTTCCCCATGAAAATGCTTTTCCTATAATACCGGGATGTTTCGGCGCTTTTTTGCGCACAATCAAATATCTCACTGCAGGTACAAAGGTTAAGGAAAGCACTGTCGATATAATCATCGTCGAAATTAAAATGCTCGGCAATGCTTTGATGAAATCGCCATTTGCCCCTGATAATAAAAGGAGCGGGGAAAATGTGAATACAATGGCCAGCGTGGATGCAATGACCGAAGGCGCAACTTCTTTCACACCATTGTAGACACCGTCCAGCCTATTATCACCCAGTGTCAGCCGACGTTCTATATTATCGTTGATTACAATCGAGTCATCAACGAGTATCCCCAGTGCAATGATTAATCCGATGACTGAAATCTGGTTCAGATCCACGCCGAACCATGGCACCGGCAGAAGACCGATCAGCACTGACAGGAGCACAGTCACCGTAACAGTAATGGAACCGAACCATGACAGACCGAGTGACGTCGCTATAATGACTGCAATCAATGCGATCGCAAGTGATGTATAGAGTCCGACGAATATATCTTCGACATTCTCCCGTTCGGAAGATATGTTTTCGACAGTTATATCTTCGGGAAGTTCCGAAAATCTGTCATCAATGACAGTTTCGACATTTTTCGAAACTGAAGGGACGTCCTCACTATTGGCGAGGAATACTGTGAATGAAACTGCGGGATTCCCTTCGTATTCCACAATATCTTCAGGTGTCTCCTGAACCTGTTCGAGATCCGCAACATCGGTAAGCGGAATATTGTCCTGCCCCACCCTGACCTGTTCGAGTACTTCAATCGGCGTCGCGTCCTGGAAAGATAACCTTATAATCTCATCCTCATCCGTTTCCTGACCCAGGATGACCGGATTGAGGGAGGTCTCAATTTCACTCATGATCTCATTTGGATTCAGCTGATTTTCAGACAGGGCATCCCAGTCCAGCTGAATCTCATATTTATAATCACTGTACCCTTTCACAGTGACACTGTCGATGCCATCCATCTGGGAAACTTCCTGCTCCAGCGCATCCAGATCAGATTGTATATTCTCCAGATTTTTGGCATCATCACTGTAAATTTGATAGCTGAGCAGAGGGAATGTATTACTCATCGATTGCACTTCGGGTTCTGCAGCATTTTCCGGCAGTTCACTGATCAGACCGCCGACGACATTATTGACCTCGTTCAGCACGTCTTTCGGATTTCCGCCATCGGAAATTTCCATTGTAATCACCGAGACGCCGTCCTGGGATACCGACGAGATATTCTCTGTATTTTCCACACCGAATATTTCTGATTCGATGATATCCGAGATATTCGACTCAATGTCCGATTT
Source organism: Salinicoccus sp. HZC-1 (assembly GCF_046736035.1). Taxonomy (GTDB): domain Bacteria; phylum Bacillota; class Bacilli; order Staphylococcales; family Salinicoccaceae; genus Salinicoccus. The sequence continues at coordinate 2,226,379 of NZ_CP177130.1, forward strand.
ATCTGCCCCCGGCCATGCTGTCGTCACGTTGATCAGATTGACTTCCGTTTCCGGTATTTCACGCTGATCAATCGTTAAAAATGTGTAAACACCTAAAATAGACACTGTGAATATCAAAATGATAAATAGCAGACTTCTCTTCAACAGCATTTCATATAACTTTTTCATCCAGGTTCCTCATTCCATAATTTTCATGCACGTTTGAAATCCAGGTCGGCCTGCTTACTGGTCGTCGGTCTCGATCCATGTTGTCTTTTCATTAAACGGTATGCGTTTAACGTTCTCTTTGACCATGTCGGGTTCTCCTACAAATACAAGACCCAGAATCTCTTCGTCTTCACGCAGATCAAACAACGCTTTCACTTCAGGCGTATTATGGATCGGGCCGCTTCTCCAGATTGCACCGAGTCCGAGCGTGTGGGCGGTGAGCAGCATATTCTGTGTCGCAGCCGCCACAGCACATACATCTTCGATGTAAATGGCTTTTGGACTGTCCGACGGAGATAATGTCACTACAATTACAGTCGGTGCAGCAAATGGTTTACTGCTGATTTTTTCAATGCGTTTTTGCCCTGCTTCAGATTCAGGGTCTTCCACCCTGCCGCGGGCCGCTTCTTTTAAAGCACGGGACAGGGGGTTCCTTCCCGCACCGCTTAATACAAAGAATTTCCACGGTTCTGTAAGGTGATGATTGGGCGCCCATACAGCAGACTCCAGCATCTGTTCAATTTTTTCTTTATCCACCGGTGTATCCTTTAATTTCCCCAGACTGCGTCTTTCTCTGATTGCCTCTGAAACATTCATGTTCACTGCTCCTCATAATTTTATAGCACTTCTAGATTACCAGACTTTTAGCAACTTCTACAAAATATAACGCACCCTTATCAAGCGCATCCTCGTCCACGGCGAATTTAGGGTGATGAAGCGGATATGCCTCTCCCTTTTTTGGGTTATGCACCCCAATGAACTGCATCGATGCAGGAACCGCCTGTGAAAATGAAGAAAAGTCTTCCGTACCGAATATGGGCTGTTCCACTTCAATCAATTTTTCCGATCCATATATTTTTTCAGCTGCATCACGTGTCACATCCACCGCTTCCGTCCTGTTGAATACGGACGGATATCCAATGTCCCATTCAATTGTGTACTCCGCCCGATGTGTCGCTGTAACCCCTTTAAGGATATGCTCCAGTTCTTCCCTTGCCTTGACTCTGGAGGCTTCGTCAATGGAACGGATGGTGCCGCCGATTTCGACAGTATCCGGAATTACATTCATCGCATCGCCGCTGTGGAAATTAGTGACGGATACCACCGGCACTTTATGCGGAGAGATCTTTCTGGAAACGATGGTCTGAAGGCTCATTGTAAATTCCGAACCGACGATGATCGGATCAATCGTTGAATCGGGAATCGCCGCATGGCCGCCCCGCCCGGATATCTTAATGCGGAAGTCATCCGCCGCTGCACAAAACGCCCCTTCCCGTACGGAGAAATATCCTGTTTCATAATCCGGGGATACATGAAGTGCAAAGGCATAGTCCACACCTTCGGCAATCCCTAAGTCCACAAGTTCATATGCACCGCCGGGATATGTCTCTTCAGCATGCTGGAATATGAATCTGATTTCTCCATCAATCTGTTGCCTCAACCCCGACAGTTCCTTCGCTGCACCAAGCAGCATTGCAGCATGGGCATCGTGGCCGCACGCATGCATCACACCGGGGTTGTCCGACTTGAATTCCAGTCCCGTCTCTTCATTGATGGGCAGTGCATCGATATCCGCGCGAAGCAAAATCGTCGGGCCTGAAGTTTTATCCCCTTTTAAAATACCAAGCACACTTGTTTCTGTCGGTCTTGAAATTTCGATGCCTTCAAAGGTCTCCAATATGCTTTGTATGTAGTCCGCCGTTTCATATTCCGTATAGGATACCTCCGGATTCCTATGGATATGTCTGCGCCAATTTATAATGTCCGTTTTCAATCCAGTCTTCTGCATGCTCATTCACTCACTCCAAGCTTTGTGTTAATAACTATAAGTATACTAAAAGCAGCAAGATTAAATAAGCCTTTAAATTAAGTTGATAACCTGAATTATCTCCTATAGAATTATTTAATACCTAAAAATCAGAAAGGAGTTGGATGATTTGATAATGCTGATTCTGCTTGGAGCCCTTGCAGGCTCACTCGTTCCTGTTCAGACTTCCATCAACAGCCGGCTCGCTGTTTTCACCCGCTCAGTTTTCCTATCGTCATTCTACTCATTCTCAGTGGGCACCATCATGCTCATTATCTTCAATCTTTTCGCTAATCCCGGGAAGCTGGCCCCCTCCTACATATTGTCACAGGACTTTTCATATATTTGGTTCGTCGGCGGACTGATGGGTGTCGTTTACTTAACAGGCAACGTGATCCTGCTGCCGAAAATCGGTGCGGCGCTCACAGTGATCATGACCGTCGCCGGACAGATGATTATCGGACTGATGGTCGATACATTCGGCTGGTTCGATGCCGATACCCAGCCTATTAATATTTTCCGTGTTCTGGGCATCGTCATCATGATTGCCGGCATCATCTTCATGAACTATAAGAAGAAAAGTGCCAGGGTGGCGGACAAGTCCTCAAACATATGGCTCGCGCTCGGTTTATTTACCGGCGCAATGCCGCCGATCCAGACTGCTGTGAACAGTGCGCTGCGCTACGAAGTGGATTCGTTCTTCTTCGCTTCCCTGGTATCCTTCTTTATAGGGGCAGCCGCACTCTTAATCCTGTCGCTGATTATTGCAAAACACATCCGCTTCGTCGCTTATGACAGGACACTTGGTCATATTAAGCCATGGCACTTTATCGGCGGGATGCTCGGAGCGCTGTATGTGACGACCAACATCATCCTCATGCCGTATCTGGGTGCAACGCTTACATTGATGACCGTAATATTCGGACAGATGTTGATGGGGCTTCTGATCGATCATTTCGGGCTGCTGGGCATTCATAAAAACCCGATTGACGCCAGGAGAGTCGCTGGTGTCGTAATGATTCTATCCGGCATCATCATGCTGCAGATATTTTAAAATAAAGAGAGGACGGGCTTCTGCCCGTCCTCTCTTTATCCTCTGCCAAATTGCCTTTTCCTCAGTTTAATCACCATTCCAACCAGTATTGACAGCCAGACACCGATCGCTGCAAATATCGTAATGTATGGAATGATCATTAAAAATTCAAAATCCAGTGCCATGGACAGTTTTGTCGTTCCCACGGTATACATTGCGATGGGAAACGCCATCCCCCACATCTGCGGGTCATAGGTTAACGGATAATGATTCAAAATGTGCCGCCAGATGCCGAGTGAGACCAGCAATGGAATCCACCATGTGCCGAGCACCCAGTAAAACAGCGTAAATCCTTTGATGAATACCATAAGTTCTTCGACCAGGCTGAACTCAGTGCCGTATATCATTAACATTGAGCCGGCGAGTGTGGTGATCGCGATGGCGCCCATGTTAATCCAATATGGCGGTGCCAGAGACATCACTTCAACTTTCAGGAACATCAATCTGTAAAATATAACTGAGATAATATTCAAATAGAGCATACATCCCAGCAAAAAGTGGCACAGTGAGATAAACAGGACGATTTCACTGAATTCTCCCGTGCTTGGGGAGATCAATGTACCCAGTACGGAGATGGACTGTGTGGATACCACTGCGAGAAGCCATCCCCCATTCACTGCCTCCTCTATCGCCGGTTTTATCTTCTTCACGATGACAAACGTAAAAAAAGCATACATCAATATGATCCAGAGTAAAAAGGCTGCGACCCAAAATATCAGGCCTACCGTATATAAACCTTTGATGACGACTAACTGACTCCCCAGTACTTCTGTCCCCGCAATTAATGTAAAGAATCCCGGTCCTTTGCTGTGATCACTTAAGTCCTCCATAAATTCACTTGTATTCAGTGACACTCTCATTATGTTCAATGCAAGCAATACAACGTATATTACAATATTGAAATATATAAGTATTTCAGCAATGAGGGTCAGACCAATGTACCAGCAGGAAAGTGACAACGCTCCTGTTGCCATTACCATCGCAAAGTACCCAGGGAAAAGATTCCGGGACTGACGTTTAAAGAAATTTAACACAACATCCACTCTTTCTCACCTGACTTATAAAAAATATAACCTATATATAGTATATTACTTTTTGCATCATTTCAATTTCTCCCGGCTTAAAGAAAAGGCCGGAACCCTTTGATTCCGGCGTTTACGCTCATTTATAAAATCTATTCATATTGTCTGACTTGTTTTGTGTTTTTCGCTGCTGTGATTGAGGGTGCAGATCAAAAAACCAAAACCGCAAATTGCCGATAATAAAGCGTACTGGATGAGAAAATCTGTGAGTGAATCATCCATAATGATCTCCCTTTATATGATTCTTAAAGGGATTGTATCACGAAGGAAAGTGTACTCATTGATTTTTTCAGCAAATATTCTACGGACGCTTGCCATACTTGTTATTTCCATCACTCGGAAGTAATGTCAGTATGAATCCAACAATATTAAGCAACAGTACAACCGTAATGGCCGCGGCTTTCATCCCTCTTTTCGCAAAACTCATAAATACAACAGGCAGCAGTATGAATGACAACATCTGAGGTGCTTGAAACCATCCCGAAACACCGGCATCCTGATAGCGCCTTGAAGTCAGGGCGATTGTGGGTACCGCAAAAATGCCCACCAAAGCATTTTGCACTTTATCCGGTGCCCTAAAACTTGAGAGCACGATGCCCAGCACTGCAAACAAAATATTCGGAACCCAATATTCTTTTCTTGTGGCTCTTCCTGAAAACTTGAATGTCTTCTTAAAAAAATCCTTTAACGACTGCTTCAATTTAGTTCCTCCTCATAGACTGGAATCACTTTAATTATACAGAAGAATGCCTGCTTCCACACACCCCCGCTGAAAACACGAAAGTTATACGAACAAAAAGAAATGGAAATGACTAAAATATGAACTTTATACTAAAATACTGTTGAAAAGTTCGTCATTGATGTTAGAATGGTACTTATCTAAAATAAAAGCACTCATATAATAGCAGTAATAAGGACTGCGAGTTTCTACCGGACGCCGTAAATGATCCGACTATGGGTGAGCAATGGCCGGACTTTATTTGAATTGCTGTTTCGATACAATTCTTTTTAATCCCGAAATTATTGTTCATCTCATAGATGAGCGGTGGTTTTGGGATTTTTTATTTGGAAGAATGGTTAAAAAAATGGCTGAGGTGAAAATAATGGATATTTTAAAAGACAGGATTTTATCAGAAGGGACAGCACTTTCTGAATCAGTGCTTAAAGTCGACAACTTTTTAAATCATCAGGTCGACCCGCAGCTGATGCATGAAATCGGACGTGAGTTTAAAGAACGCTTCGAAAACAAAAATATTACTAAAATACTGACGCTTGAGTCTTCAGGTATCGCGCCATCAGTGATGGCCGGGCTGCTCATGGATGTGCCCGTCATATTTGCGCGCAAAAGACAGTCCCTTACTTTGACAGACGGACTGCTCACTTCCGAAGTCTACTCATTCACCAAGCAGGAGACGAATAAGATTTCCGTGGCTCATAAATTTTTACAAAAAGACGACACCGTACTCATCATCGATGACTTCCTGGCTAACGGAAAGGCAGCCGAAGCATTGATCGACCTTGTGGATCAGGCAGGTTCCACAATTGCAGGCATCGGAATCGTCATCGAGAAATCATTCCAGGACGGCGGCAGAATTCTGCGGGAGAAAGGATATCATGTAGAGTCCCTCGCACGTATCGAGAATCTGGCAGAAGGTAAAATCGAATTCATAAATGAGGAGGAGCATTCCAATGCAAATGTCTAAGGCAAAATCCCTGTCACTCGGTCTTCAGCATGTCTTGGCGATGTATGCCGGTGCAGTCATTGTCCCCCTCATCATCGGTGCAGGAATCGGCCTCTCGAATGCCCAGCTCACATACTTGATCGCCATCGATATCATGATGTGCGGTGTGGCGAGTATTCTGCAGGTATGGAAGAATAAATTCTCGGGCATCGGGCTGCCGGTCGTACTCGGCTGTACATTCACCGCAGTCGGTCCGATCATCGCAATCGGCAACTCCTACGGCATCGAAGCCGTTTACGGTTCCATACTCGTTTCCGGTCTGGTTGTCGTCATCATCGCCAAATACTTCAGTAAAATGATCCGGTTCTTCCCGCCGGTCGTTACTGGATCAGTCGTTGCGGTAATTGGTATTACGCTCATCCCCGTCGCAATGAACGACCTTGCCGGCGGCCAGGGCAGTGAGGATTTCGGCTCCCCGATGAACCTCGCGATTGGATTCGGAACCTTATTCGCCATTTTGATGATTTTCAAATTCGGCAGAGGGTTCATCAAATCCATCGCCATTCTGATCGGTATTCTACTCGGTACCGGTGTCAGTGCATTTTTCGGGCTCGTGGATTTCTCGGCAGTCGGGGAAAGCTCATGGTTCCACCTGCCGCAGGTATTCTATTTCGGTGTTCCTGAATTCCATCTGACACCGATTCTGACGATGATACTCGTTGCGATTGTCAGCCTCGTGGAATCCACAGGCGTATACTTCGCACTCGGTGATATCAGTGATAAGGAGCTCGATGAAGATGACTTGAAACGCGGATATCGCGCAGAAGGCCTGGCGATCCTCTTCGGCGGTTTATTCAATTCATTCCCCTACACGACTTTTTCACAAAACGTCGGACTCGTCCAGCTCTCCGGTGTGAGAAGCAATCACATCATCTACATCGCAGGCGGTATGCTCGTCCTGCTCGGACTGGTACCTAAAATCGGCGCTCTCACACTCGCCATCCCGACACCAGTTTTGGGCGGTGCGATGGTCGCGATGTTCGGCATGGTCATTTCCTATGGTATTAAAATGCTGTCGAATGTAGATTTTGAAAAGCAGGAAAACCTGATGATCGTTGCCATTTCACTCGGAATGGGGCTTGGTGTCACAGCAGTTCCGGAATTGTTCGCCGCTTTGCCTGCAGGCATCTCAGTGCTGACGGACAGCGGCATCGTGATGGGCAGCCTGACGGCAATCATACTCAACATCGTATTCAACATTAGAAAAGCTCCCGCTGTCAAAACGGACAAAGTGGCCCGCGAGCAGCAGGTTACAGGATGAATTTCATTACTCTCCCGTATATCGGGAGAGTATTTTATTTGAATGAAAAGACATGAAGGCATATACTGTTGCTCATAAACCAGTTAGAGGAGATAAATTCATGAAGAGAATCATAATGGGCACTGTATTTCTCATTGCCGGTATCATCCACTTTTTAAAACCGGGCAAATTTGCTAAAATCACCCCTGCATTCATCCCTTTTAAAACTTTCATCGCTTATTTTACAGGCGCTTTGGAATTCATTTTTGGAGTGTTGCTGTTGCTGGATAAGATCAGAAATTGGCAGTTGAGCGCCATGCAGAAATTCCTGTGGGCAGTTTTCCCCGCCAATGTTTATATGTATACACACCAGAAACAGCTCGGACTGCATAAACTGCCCGGCTGGGCACTGCTCGGGCGTCTGCCATTGCAGAGCTTGATGGTGGATATGCTTGAGGATATAAAGGGATAGAACTTGGGAGTATCCGATGTTCGGCCTATACGCCGGTAAGATATGTACACATGACATATCCAGAAGACGGAAAAATACAAAAAAACGAACTTTAATTAAAAAGTTCGTTTCCTGACAATTATTCTATTTACTTTCAACAAGGTTGTGTTTTAACAAATACCCTAAATACTTTGCAATCTCCAGCATGCCGTATTGTCTGCCCACTTCTTCTGCATTGCTGTTGTAATTCGTATTTGTGTTAATATCGTAAGTGTATATATTGCCTTCTCTGTCCCTGATGAATTCTATGCCGGCAATCTGAATATCGTTATGCTGAAGTACTTTTTTATACTTTTCAATAATAGGATTTTCGAAACCGTTTATAATCTGGAACTTCGGTGTTTCTCCAGCGTCATCACCCGCCGGGCAGAAAAGATCTTCGATTGAACATGCATCTGCAGGGCATAACTCGAAACCATCTGAAGTATCCACCATTACAGCGTATAAAAATTCGCCTCCGACAAATTCACATCTCGTGATGAATGGTTCGGGTGAATCAATATACTCCTGAATTAAAGTGATTCCATCTACCGGCACTTCAAATTCCTGGCTCTCCACATAGTTCCGAAATCCTTCCACTGATTGGAAAAGTTGAACGCCAAGCCCCTTGCCTGCCCGATTGTGCTTCGTGATAAAGGGTCTGCCATCGAATTTTTCAGCCGCTTCCACCAACTGTTCTTTACCCATAGCAGCGATTGTCTGCGGCGTTTTTACACCATATTTCTCAAGCTCCAAATATTGCCTTACTTTGCTCACTTCAAGACTTAAAGCATCACTGCCGTTAATGACCGTTCTGCCATGATGTTCCAGCCAGGCTAAAACTGCATTCGTCAGTTCCGGTGAAAACCTGTTTCCTCTAGTATGGGAAGATGCACTCATCCTATTATAGAAAACACCTTCCGGCGGCGCCTCATTCAAGTCAATATTGCCTTCAGTCATATTCCAGTCTTCATAAGGTAACTCAAGTTCATCAAAGCGTTTATACAAAGGGGCCGTCCATTCACTGTTCTCATGTATTACATAGATTTTTGACATATATTCAAGACCTTTCCATAACCTTTATCCAGAACCTAAAATTAAAAAAACGCTCATTTCAAATAAGAAAGAACGTAAAATCTATCGTCTTATCTTATCTTCCAGACTTTATAAGTCTGATGGAATTGGCACAGTATCGAAAGAATCTGCTGCCGAGATTTCACAGGGCCATGTCCCTCCACCTCTCTGGATAAAAATCAATTCATATTTATTTACTAGGTTATGGAATATATTAAAGGATACAGACTAAAGTGTCAATATGCAAACTCTATTTCATATAGGTTTTTTCATATTCAAAAAATCGTTCTACATTATTACTGTCATCGATCACAGCGATATGACCGTCCGGCCGGATCAGCATAACGGTGTTCTTTTTAACTCCGGCTTTATCCGCTTCGGCCGTCCAGTTATATTCACAGAATTCTAAACCCGAGTTTTTAATATGACGACGCATCTCACTGCTCGTCTGCCCGTATAGGTGATAATGAAAATCCAGGCTGTTTAACGGATCGTAATTATCCTTTTTTCCGTATTTGACCCAGGGCAGCCGGTCGCCCCCCTTTATCTTACCCGCTTTGCCTCTACTCAACATACTGTTGTCGTAATCAATATGTATTTGGGAAACCAGACGGAACATCATACGCCTCATTGCTTTAATCCGGACAAGATTCGGTGCTACATTCGACATGAATACATTTCTGATTATTTCTGAAAAAGGGCCGTCAGAGATGATACTTTTGAATACTTGATCTGTAGTGCTTACCAGAAGTCTCGCAAAGGGAATCCTTTCTTCTTCATAGGACTCTAAAATCTTTTCATCCATTTTTCCATCAATCACTTTGCCAAGTTTCCAGGATAGATTCATCGCATCTCCAATTCCAGTATTCATTCCCTGGCCGCCTGCCGGACTGTGGATATGACCCGCATCTCCGGCAAGGAATACTTTCCCTTTCCTGAAATGTTCACTCACCCTGTGGTGGACTTTATAAGTTGAGAACCAATTGACCGTTTCCGCTGTCACTCCAACTTGATTTTTCACGTAATCTTCAACATCTTTATAACGGGCTTCCTCTTTCTTTTCGACAACCTGCTCCGGGACAAGACCAATGATACGCAATGACCCGGACATTCTTACCGGCAGTACAAGCGCAAAACCTTCCCGTGACATATGCACCTGTACGCCTTCCACATCACTTTCGCCCATCACATCCGCAACAAAGAACACTTCCTCGTATGTGCCGCCGGGAAAGTCATATCCCATCTGCTTTCGCACGATGCTTCCCGGCCCGTCACAGCCGCATATATAATCAAAATCCAGTGATTCTGCACCCTCATTATTTTTTATGGCCGCTGTAACCTTATCCCCTGATTCTTCATATCCGGTCAGCTCCGTGTTCCATGCAACTCCGATATTTTTACCGTTTAGATATTCGATTACAATGCGTTCATGTTCATCCTGGGGGAGGCTCAGGACAAATGGAAAGCGACTGAGTCCCACGCCGATCTCTCCAAAGTCGATTCCGCCCCTTCTCCTCCCATCATTAAAAATGGCGACATTATCAGCGATGATGCCCCTTTCAATCATATTTTCTGCCAGACCGTACTGATCGTATAATTCGAGTGTCCTCGCATGGACAACCATGGCTCTCGATTCTTCGCCGGGGCCTTCCGCCTTATCTATAATTTTAAAAGGGATTCCCTGTCTTTCCAGTCCTACAGCCATCGCAAGGCCAGTCGGCCCCGCACCGACGATTAATACTTTATCTTCCATATAACCATCCCTCTGCGATTTAGTATTATTTTATTCCCTTTTCATTTGCGTCATACGCTTTTCGGGCCTCAATGATTTCTTCAGGATAATCTGTCATGACCGCTTCCACACCCAGTTCAAAAAACTTTTCCGCATCATTTTCATCATTCACAGTCCAGACTCTTACTTTATCCTCTGATGTCTTTATCCGTTTAGCATTCTTCAGGATTGCTTTCCCTGACAGATGAAGGGCATCCAATTTAAGAGTATTTATATAATCATATAATATAGACGGCATCTTTTTAGTCAGCCAGGCGATTCTGGAATTAGGATTGATTGTTTTCATCCTTATGATCGTCGGCAGGTGAAACGAAGAATAAATGACTTTATGCTCGATTGAATATCCACTGACCATGGCATCCACCTTCTCCTCGATGCCATCATATAAAAATTTATTCGTTTTGAATTCAATGTTCAGTTCTATATCATGATGTTCGGCGAGTTCGAGCACTTCTTTTAAACTCGGAACCTTTTCCTCATCCCATGCCGGCTGATAGCCTGCAAAATCCTTGAATCTGACTCCTGCACTCAAATTCCGCACTTGTTCGAAAGTCATATCTCTGACCCGGCCTTCGCCATTTGTTGTGCACTCGACTGATTCATCATGAATCACCACCAGTTCACCGTCTGAGGTCATATGGACATCGACTTCCAATCCATCCGCCCCCATTTCAATTGCCTTTTCAAAAGCGAGCATCGTATTTTCCGGATAAGTCCCCATGGCGCCTCTGTGTGCGAATATTTTAGTCATCAGTCTTCACTCTCCATTAAAATTAAAAAGGAGGACAAACATTTCAATGCCTGTCCTACTTTCAAGTCTATATATCAATCACCGGGCAATGTCCCCATCAATATAACCTGTTTCCATTCTTTTTACCCAATGACTGCTTTATGAAACGCTTTTGTCCAAGTATCCTTCCGTCTAAATTATATTCCACAAAAAAATTCCCGCTTTTTAATTTAGCGGGAGAAAAAAATATTTCAGCTGATTCGTTTTTTTAGCAAACCGGCTTTTGATTTTTTATCATCCGCCTTAGTTATACCGCTGCCTACAATGACAACAGAAGGATTCAATTCTAAATAGCTGCTCAAGTTATTTTCATTAATGCCGCCGGCAACATAAATGTCAAAATCGGTTTCTTTTAATACATCAAAGAATTCATCGGAGCCGGCATTTTCATTTTGCTGGTCTTTACCGATATGTGCACTGACAGAAGTAATACCGATTGTTTCCAGCTGTTTGAAAATATCAGGATTCTTATTGTTCAGCAGATCGACAACGACTTCTTTCTGTTCTTGTTGTGCGATTTCCTGACAGGACTTGATCGTATTGATATCTGCAAAGGACATGACTGTTATAATATCAGCACCATAGTCAAACGCGGTTTCACTTTCGCTTTTCCCCGCATCGCAAATTTTCACATCCGCCAAAACTGATGTTTCAGGGTATTTATCCTTGATCTCTCTGACGATGCCCAGACCATATTCCTTTATGACACCGGTCCCGACTTCGATGATATCTACTGCATCATTCACCTGTTCAAGTATATTAAAGCATTCATCATACGATAATCTGTCGAGTGCCACTTGAAGCTTCATAACAATCTTCCTTTCTAATAATCATTTGAGAATTTCGAATGTCTGTTCATCGAATGAGACAATCTCCTCAATGTATCTATCAAATATGCCTGTTTCCACCACTCCGGGAATATTCAATAACTTCTGCTGTAATTCAGACAGGTCACTAATGTTTTCGTAAGTGCAATCGATAATATAATTATCATTATCTGTTACAAATAAACCCCCGTCCTCTTTACGCATTTCTGTGGAAGCATCGGTTTCTTCAATGACCCTCTGCGTTATTTTATAGAGATATTTATTTACCTCGACCGGAATGGGCACCTTGTTAAAATCCTCCACTTTCTTATTCATATGTGCAATGAGGATGATTTTCCCAGAAAAATAATCAATCTGTTTCTCCCGAAGAAGCGAACCGCCCCCGCCTTTGACTGCAATGCATTCATCATTAAACTGATCTGCCCCGTCAATTGCCACATCAACCGACTCTGCATCAAAGATAACTTCCAGGTTCAGCCGCTTCAAAGCTTTTTCCGTTTTCAGCGATGTGGACAGAAAACTCACCTTCAAACCGTTCTTTTCAATATGCTTTTTCATTGCCGGCAAATACTTTTCAATCGTTGAACCCGAGCCCATTCCAATCACGCTGCCATCATCTATATAACGATTCAGATAATCAAACGCTTTTTCCATTTATTCGGCACCTCCAGCCATCATATCCGGTATTATGAATACAATACCCGGTACGAACGCGATCAACAGCAGCACTGCCAGAATAATCAGCAGGTATGGAATGACCGCCGCAAACGATCGTTCAATGGACAGGCCGGCAATTTTGGCCGCGATCAGCAGACACAAACCATATGGCGGTGTTGCGAGCCCGACTGCCAGAGTGATGACAACGATCAGACCAAGATGCACCGGATCAATTCCGAATGCTTCTGATGCCGGAAGTACAATTGGCACGAATAGGATCATTGCCGGAATCGCATCCATGAATGTGCCGACGACCAGGAAGAACCCGATGATCAGCAGCAGGAACACCCATTTGACCGAGATGTTCTCAGTAAAGAACTCCTGTGCCAATGTTGCCAGCTGGTAGTAGCTCAGCAGTTCACCCAGTGCACTGGCTGTAGCAAGTGCGAATAGTGATAGTGCACTTAAGGATAACGTATCAAAAATGATCTTCGGCAAGTCTTTTATTTTCAAAGTTTTATAATAGAACATGCCGATTAATAAGGCATAGACCGAGGCGATTGCTGCCGATTCGGTCGCCGTGAATATACCGGTCATTATCCCGCCGATGATGATGATGATTGTAAGTAATGCCGGGAATGTATCCAGAAACTTCTTCGCAATTTCTTTGAAATGCACTCTTTTGAAAGTAGGATATCCTTTTTTCACGGAAACGAAATATATGAATATCATCATACCGAGACCAATCAGTACACCCGGGATGATTCCCCCCAGGAAGAGCGTTCCGACTGATGCGTTGGCGACACCTGCAAAGATGATCATCGGGATGCTTGGAGGTATGACAACACCGATAGTAGAAGAGGCGGCAGTGACCCCTGTGGCCGTCTCTCTGTCATAACCATTTTTAATCATACTCGGTATCAGTATTTTACCCGTTCCCGCAGTATCTGCCTGGGCAGCACCTGAAACCCCTGCAAACATCATGGAAACAAGGACATTCGCCTGAGCGAGGCCCCCTTTTAACGGCCCGACGATCGCAAGGGCCAGGTCAATCATCTTTTCAGAAATTTTCCCTGAATTCATCAGGTTCGCTGCGAGTATGAATAACGGAACTGCAAGAAGGACAAATGAATCCAGTCCATTGACCATTTTCATCGGTATGATCACTTCCGGTATATCCGGTATGGTCATCATACCCAGCAGTGCAACAATACCAATGACAAATGCAATCGGAACACCGATGACGAGAAGTATGATAAATAGAGCGACTAGTAGAAATCCCATCAGTTATTGACCTCCTTTCCATTCATTTTCTTCAGAGTATTAAATGAATTCATAATATGGTTGATCGAATAAAGTACCATCGCCACTGACATGACCGGTACGGACAGCCATACAAATCCCATCTTGAATGCCGGCACCGTTTCCCATGTATAGTTCCAAAAATGCTGGAGCAGCTGGAAACCGTACATTGTGATGAACAGATTGAAAACCACCAGCAGCCCATCTATGAATATGTTCAGATATAAATTGTTTTTTCTTGAAATCTTCAGCTTGAGCATATCGAATGTAAAGTGCTCCTTGTGATTGACCATCACTGCTGCTCCCATGAAGATCGCCCAGATGAATGTATAATTCGCCAGTTCTTCCGTCCATAAGACCGACATTCCCAAATATCTGGTGATGATTTGTAAAATCGTGGCCAGGAAAAAGATGACCAGGAATATAATACCTACAGTAATTTGTACTTTTTCTATTGTTCTAATCAATTTATCCATTATTTCACCTCCGTAAATATTATTATTCCTGTTTAAGCTCCCGAATCTTTTCCAGTGTCTCTGTCATATCCAATTCTGTCGCCAGCTCATCCTGGATGGGTTTTGCGACCTCTTCCATCTCGCTTGTATCCATCTGATTCACTTCTGCACCTGCGTCAATGGCGATTTGCTTATATTCCTGTTCCTGTTCCGTTACCGCCTCTCTCTCCGCTTCTACAGATGCCTCCCCGGCCGACATTAATATTTCCTGGATATCTTCCGGATATTTATCGAACCTGTTGCCGTTTGTTAATAAAAATCTCGTAGTGTAATCGTGTCCGGTCTCTGTAATGTACTTGCCATTTTTTGTCGTATGATGATTCTGCTGTACGAAGTATGGATAAGAGTTCTCTGATGAATCGACGACATTCTGCTGCAGTGCCTGATACAGTTCGCCCCATGAAACTGAAGTGGGAATTGCACCTGTCTGTTCCCAGAAGTCTGCCACAACGCCTGAAGACTGGGTACGGATCGTCATGCCGTTCAGATCTTCCATTTCTTCAATCGGTTTTTTACCGTAATAATGTCTCGCACCTGCTGACCAGTATCCGAGCATCTTGAAGTCATTATTGGATTTCTCATTGACCATATCCGCAAATTCCTTGCCAATTTCGCCATCCAGGACTTGTTCCCAATGGTCATAGTTTTCAAATAAATAATGTAATGCAAAGAAATCAAATTCCGGAATCCCCGTTTTTGTCATAAAACCCGGTGATACTAAAACGACATCAGCCGCACCTACAACTAGCTTTTGAACGAGTTCCGGCTCTTCAGTACCGATGGTTCCTGCGTGCACTTCCACTTCGATTCTGCCGTCTGATTCTTCTTCTGCCACTTCTTTGAACTTTAGAAGGCCTGCCTGGTACGGGCTCTCAGTGGTAGTCTGATTATGGGCGGCAATAATTTTAATCGGTTCTTCTTTAGTCCTTTCGGCTGTCTCCTCAACATCCGAGCAGGAAACCAGCGACAGACTCACAACTGATATAAGCATTGTCAGAAAAAATTTTTTCATAATTAAAACTCCTCTATTCCAGGTTAAAATGTCTGGCTTTGATTTCTTCTTTATTTTTATCTGTTTTTCCATTCAGATAGATGATGAGGCCATCCAATACCAGATGCATCGATTGATCAAATTGATTACCGAGCGGCTGGATGGTAGGAATATCATTATTTTTAGTGCTCGCATTGATGAACAGCAGGGCGTCGAAGCGGCTTCTTAGCGCTTCATCCTCACTTGCAGTGACCAAGGCCGTCCGTCCGCCCAGCTGCGCCACTTTTTCAGTCATGGTATTCACTGAATGTCCCTTGCCCGAACCGCTTAAAATGATGAGCAGATCATTTCCTTTGAAAGCGGGCGTTGTCGTTTCGCCTATGACAAAAACACTGTAACCGCTGTGCATCAGGCGCATTGCGATCATTTTCCCAACCAGCCCGCTGCGGCCATTCCCATATATATATATGTTGCCGGCTCCTTCAATCTCCTGTGCCAAATTTTCAAATTCTTTTTCGTCCACCGCACTGCAGACCTTTTCGATTTCCTGAGATACCGTTTTCAAAATTTCATTTGCTTTCATATTCAATCACCGAATCCCTTTCTATTAATTCTGGTTTAAATCTGTGGATTTTAATTTCATATTCCTTTTTGTTGATGATTTCGAACAATGTCTGCGCTGCCTGCTCACCTATACTGAATGACGGCTGCGCGACGACAGTAATACCCGGATTGAAAAATTCAGCGAATTCAATATCATCTATACTGATGAGTGACAGATCCTCCGGAATATTTAAGCCATGTTTCTTTACCAGTTTTAAAACTTCAAACAATGCAAGGTCATTTGCGACGATCAGAGATTTCGGCAATGCATCCTTTTTAATGGCCTCATCCAGACTTTGGTGAATGAGCGCCAGTCCTCCCGATGTGGTAAACGGTTCCATCTTATGCCGGAAGCACAAATCCATATATGCGTTCTGCCGCTCTATTCTTGCTGAAATGTCTTCAATCGGCTGGGAGACAAATCCAATTTCTTCATATCCCTTATCAAGCAAGTGATTAAATGCAGTTTGAATTGCATTTTCATTATCCAGAAGAAAGGATGGAATCGAAATCCCCTCAATGAACCGGTCTACAAATACAACGGGATAATCATCCGCTACCAGCTTGGAAAACAATTCATCATTGTCGGAAGTAGGAATGATAACCAGACCATCGACCTGTTTCGCCAGAAGCATTTGAATATAGTCCTTCTCTTTCACCGGATCATTATCTGCATTGCATACGATGACGTGGTAATTTTCACCATGGGCATAATCTTCAATTGCCCGGATGACCTGAGTAGAAAAACTATGTAGAATATTGGCGACTATAATCCCGATGGTCATCGTTTTTTTATTCTTTAAGCTTTTTGCGATGACGTTTGGATTGTAATTCAGATCATTGATTGCAAGAGATATTCTTTCTCTCGTGTCCGGACTCATGTTTTTGTACCGTTCATTTAAATAATGGGAGACCGTGGTTTTTGAAACTTGCGCCGTCTTTGCAACATCATTTATCGTTATTTTTTTCATGAAGGAACTCCTGAGAATATTTACTAAACCGATTTAGTAAACCGGTTCACTAGATTATAAGATATATGTAAGCGTTTTACAACCGTATTTTAAAATTTAAGATTTTTCATGGTGTTTACTGTTATGATGGATGAAAAGTCAAGATTATGAATTGAGGTATTACATATGAAGAAAATGGATTTGGGACACCTTCCAGAATATGAGGAAACCACTGTCCGGCTGAATGAAGATATTGATGGGCATCAAATTACAAATTCGGATATTTATTTCGAGGAGGATTATAAAGAACTCTATCATCTGCTTATTGCAAAATCCCGCTTTAATGATGGTTTCGAAAACAGACATGTGATAAAGGTCCAGTTTTTCAATTGTGACTTCTCCAATATGAGATTCGATTCCTCCACTTTAAAAGACGTTGAATTCAATCATTGCAATCTGACAGGTACAGAATTCTCCAATTTAAATATGAAGTCTGTGGCATTCAACGAATGCAAGATGATGCTGAATAATTTTTCGAAATGTAAGTTTGAAGATGTCCACTTCAACGATATTCAATTTAAGCAGCTGTACCTCAATGAGGTCAAAATTAAATCGTTGGACTTCCGGCAGTGTACAATCAATGGATTTGAAGTGTTTGACACACCATTAAAAAATGTTGACCTTTCCAATATAGATATTGGGGAAATCACGGTGACAAAAGAGGATCTTACCGGCAGTATTATATCCGAGGCGCAGGCAAAGAAGTTTGTAGAATTATTTGGGCTCCGGGTTAAAAGGGAATAAAGTTGACTACGCGCCCATTCTGTTACAAAATTGGAATAGAAAGATCATTTGTAGTTAGTCGCATAGTCTTTTAGGGAATAGTAGAACCGAAGTATTTGAAAAGAATAAGGAGTGGAATTCATGAACCAAGAACAGTTTGATAAAGTTAAAAACGGCAAAGGTTTCGTTGCTGCACTGGACCAAAGTGGCGGTAGTACTCCAAAAGCGCTTAAAGCATACGGTATTATGGAAGATTCATACTCTGGCGAAGATGAAATGTTCGACCTTGTCCATGACATGCGTACACGCCTCATCACGTCACCTTCATTTAATGCAGATCAGATTCTGGGGGCAATTCTGTTCGAACAGACAATGGACAGAAAAATCGAAGGCAAATATACTGCCGAGTATTTAGCGGATAAAGGCATCGTTCCTTTCCTTAAAGTAGATAAGGGGCTGGCTGATGAAGCAAATGGTGTTCAATTGATGAAGCCGATTCCTAATTTGGATGATTTACTCGAACGTGCAAATGAGCGCGGTATTTTCGGAACTAAAATGCGTTCTAATATCCTTGAACCTAATGAACAGGGAATCAAAGAAGTGGTCGAACAGCAATTTGAGGTAGGCAAACAGATTATTGCTGCAGGCATCGTTCCGATTATTGAGCCTGAAGTAAACATCTACAGCGATAACAAAGAGCAATCTGAAGAAATCCTTAAAAATGAGATTGCCAAGCATCTGGATCAGCTGTCCGAAGATCAGAATGTAATGCTAAAACTTTCTATCCCTACAACTGCGAATCTATATAAACCACTCATAGACCATCCACGTGTGGTCAGAGTCGTTGCTCTCTCCGGCGGATACTCCCGCGAGGAAGCAAATGAAAAACTGAAAGAGAACGAGGACTTGATTGCGAGCTTCTCACGTGCACTTGCATCTGATTTGAATGCCAATCAATCCGATGAAGAATTCGACAAAGCATTGAAAGATGCCGTCGATACAATTTACGATGCATCAGTAAATAAGAAGTAATCATATCCGGTACTTTCCCTGTTGAAAGTGCCGGATTAATTTTTTTCACTTTTAGGGTAGACATTTATAGAAATATGATGTATAGTAACTGTAATAAGATTTTTAAGTACAGCAATATCTAATTCACATGTTACAAAGAGTAATCGTGACTAGACCGGTACTTTTTGTAATGTGTGAATTTTTTTATTCCAGCGTATTAAAGATTATTATTAAATTTATTTTTGGAGGTCATTATTTATGACACAAGGTACAGTTAAATGGTTCAACGCAGACAAAGGTTTCGGTTTCATCGAAGTTGAAGGTGGAGACGACGTATTCGCTCACTTCTCCAACATCGAAGGCGAAGGCTACAAAACACTTGACGAAGGTCAAGCTGTAGAATTCAATATCGAAGAAGGTCAGCGCGGACCACAAGCTGCTAACATCGTAAAACTTTAATAATATTCTTAGGAATATAGATTTACTTTTAGTTAGACTGAAAAGCCTGGACATTATTGTCCAGGCTTTTTTTGTGTTTAAAAATAAGGGAGTATTAATGTTTATCAGCATTGATGTTTCCCTGAGCAGGACAAATTCATATTTTAATGCAGCTCACCCTTAAAATAACCAAAAAAAAGATTCGGAACCTTTGTTCCGAACCCATTATTTTATTCCCTGATTTGTCCTGACCCTTCAATCACATACTTATAGCTCGTCAGTGCTTCAAGCCCCATAGGACCTCTGGCATGGAGTTTTTGTGTACTGATGCCAATCTCTCCGCCGAACCCGAACATTTCACCGTCTGTGAATCTTGTAGATGCATTGACGTATACTGCTGCAGAGTCAACGTCATTCAGAAAGTTCTGGATGGATTGGTAATCCGTCGCGGCAATCACATCCGAATGTCCTGTGGAATACTTATCGATGTGATCAATTGCGCCCTGATAGTCTTCGACTACTTTGACAGCAATTTCATAGCCTAAATATTCCTGGCTGTAATCTTCTTCTGTGGCCGGAGTAGCTTCCGGGATTAAATTACATGTTTCTTCATCCCCATGAATTTCAACGCCTGCTTCCAGCAGTGCTTTTCCTAATTCAGGGAGCATTTCAGCTGCTGCACTCTTATCGACCAGCAGTGTTTCCAAGGCATTACATACTGATACCCTGTGTGTTTTTGAGTTGATGAGCAATGACTTTGCCATTTCCAAATCTGCTGATTCATGTACGTATAGATGGCAGTTTCCCGTACCCGTTTCTATAACCGGCACTGTGGCCTGTTTTAATACCGCCTGGATCAGTCCTGCGCCGCCCCTTGGTATGAGGCAGTCCACACATTCGTTAAACTTCATGAATTTCGCTGCAAGTTCTCTTGAAGGATCCGTAATAAGCTGGATGCTCGTCTCTGGAACAGAAGTTTTAGCAAGTCCTTCCTGAAGTGCTTCAATGATTGCCTGATTACTGTTTAAAGCTTCTTTTCCGCCACGCAAAATAACGGCGTTTCCTGCTTTTAAACAAAGTCCGGAAGCGTCGACGGTTACATTTGGACGGGATTCATAAATAATGCCGATAACACCGAGCGGGACTCTTACTTTCCCGATTTTAAGCCCTTGATCATTCACCCATTGTCCATCACTTTGAGTTGTCGGATCAACGAGTTTTGTCATCTGGTCCAGACCTTCCGCCATTCCGGCCAGACGGTCTTCTGTTAATGTGAGCCTTTCGATCAGTGCATCAGTCAGTCCATTCTCTTTACCATTTTCAATGTCGATCTTATTGGCGGATAAAATCTTTTCTTCATTGTTTTTTAAGCTTTCCATCATTGCAGACAGCGCTTCGTTCTTTTCTGTCGCTGACAGGCCTCTTAAAACTTTTGCCGCCTGTTTTGCTTTAGTGCCTAACTCCTGAAGTGCAGTATCCTCTGTTAATACTTGTTCTGTCATCTAAATTAGTCATCTCCTTGTAAAAGTAATTCAGCTTCATCTTTTTTAAATAATGTTCCTACTTCTTCACCGTTGAGAATGTCAAAAATAATGTTTGGATTTTCTGCGGAAGTGATAATCATGGACTTATTAATGCCCATCATTTTTTGTGCTGCTTTGAGTTTTGTTTCCATTCCGCCTGTCGAAAAGACTGAACCTGCTCCACCAGCCATGGAAAGGACATCTGTATCTATTTCACCTACGAATGGAATTAGAGAGGCTGTTGGGTCTGTGTGGGGGTTAGAATCATATAAACCGTCGACATCGCTCATGATAATGAGCAGATCTGCTTCGACAAGTTCTGCAACAACAGCTGCAAGAGTATCATTTTCACCGAACTTAGTGCAATGTCCTGATTCATCTACTGAAACAGCATCATTTTCGTTGATTATGGGAATAATGTTCTTACTTAGCAAGGAATTGATAGCTATGTTACAATTGTTTGATGAATTGGGATAGTTAATGATATCTCGTGTCATGAGGATTTGTCCGACATATTGTTCATAGTGCTGGAAAAAACGGCTGTACAAACTCATTAATGCACTTTGTCCAACAGATGCCAATGCCTGCTGCTCTGCGACTGCGCTGGGATACTCATCCATCTTCAACGTACTTGCGCCGACACCTACTGCACCGGAAGATACTAAAATAACTTCCTTCCCCTGCTGCTGTAAGCTGGAACATACGAAAGAGAGACGATCTATTTTATGATAATCTACTTCCGTCGGGGATTTCATAATGGAATTTGTACCTATTTTAATGACAACGCGTTTACAATCTTTCAAAACTTCACGATTCATCCATTTCACTCCTATGTGTGTAAAAGATAATGTTTTTAATTATACAGGTTTCCGTATATAAATCCACCCTATATCCCGGATTTTCCGCAATTTTTCCGAATTAAAACGTTTTCATTTTAAAAAATGTTTCCTTTTTACCCTTATTTAACATAAAGTTTACCATTTTTAGCAAAGAAAAACGCATAAAGGTTTAAATCGATAAAAATGTTAATTTGAAGGTGCTAAGTATATATACAGCACAGTATTAAGCGCCATTTACATATAGCTCGCCAAAGTGCTTATGGATAATGTACCCGGAAAATGAGAAGAGACCAATCAAAAAATAAAATGATTGGTCTCTTCTTATATTACTCTCCATTCAAATCATCATGTATCTCCGCAAACTTGGTTGCCGTGTACTCACTCATGCCCCTGTCTTCCACATCTTCCACATAAAGGCTCATGATCATATCTTTTTCACTTTGGTCATAACCGATGAACCAGCCTGTCTCAGAGCCTCTTGTGTCCTGCGACATCTTATTCTCGCTCGTACCGGTTTTACCTGCGAATTCAGCGTAGTCCCGCTCTGCATCGTCCGGATGGTTTTCAGTGACTACTGTCCTCATTGCTTCTTCAAGATAATCGAGGTTTCCCTGACCTGTGATATTTTCAATCTGTATTTTGTCTTCTGATTCTTTCAGAATATGCGGCGTGTAAATATCCCCTCCATTTATTACTCCTGCGTAAATGGATGTAATCTGAATTGGCGAAATCAGCAGTTCGCCCTGGCCATAGGCAGTGTCGGCGAGGAGGATGTCCCCGTCGATCGTCCCTTCATTTGATACCTGGCTCGTGTAGATCGGATAATCCGTATCATATTCGGCGCCGATGCCCAGATCTTTCATGCCCTGGACGAACGTTTCTGCACCAAGTTCCAGGGCAGTCTGTGCCATATAGATATTATCCGAGAATGTCAGCGCGCGCTTCAGGTCGAACTCGCCGTCAATCTCATGGTATCGGTTCACTTCATATCCTCCCCATGAGACATCGGGCTGCCAGCCATTACCTGAAATATTTCTGGTGGCATCTTTGTCAAAGCCTTCTGAATTCATCGCAATGACAGATGTTAATATCTTCTGGGTCGATCCCGGTGAGGTTGTTCTGTTGAATTTATTAAGTAATGGATTATCCTCGTCCTCATTCAGCGCTTCATAGTCGGACTGGGAAATGCCGAACATGAAATCATACGGGCTTGGACTCGGGTAGCTTACTGTTGCCAACATATCCCCGTTGGATGGATCCATCGCCACACTTGCCCCTGAATCTTCCTCCATATTGGAGTAGATGGTCTGCTGAATCTCTTTATCGACCGTCAGTGTAATATCCTCACCATCTTCAGCTTCCTTGGAGAATAAAGTTTCCACCGCCTCACCATTTTCATCAACGATGGCAATATCATAGCCGCGTGAGGGCTTGAGTCTCTCTTCATAAATTTTCTCAATCCCGCGCTTACCGATAATGTCGCCGGACTGGTATCCCTCACCCGCTTCCAGCTCCTCTTTTGTAATTTTCCCAACGTAACCAAGCAGATGGAATGCTGCGTCATCGAGAGCATACTCCCGTGCGGGTGATTCATTGACAGAGAGTCCCTTTTCACTGAATGCTTCTTTTTCTTCTTCCGTAAATTGGTTGGTATCTTTGACCGGTACGAACATGCCCTCTTCAATCCAGGACTGGTCGAATATGCTCTGAAGACTCTCTTCACTCATTTCAAGTGTTTCACTAATACTTAAAACGTCTTCTTCCTCGGTTGTGCCGGCTGTGTATCCAACCGTTTCTTTCGTACCGTTGAATGCAAGCTTTTCTCCGTTCCTGTCCAGAACCTCCCCGCGCTGTCCGGCGGTGAAATCCATGCTGAGTTCATTGTTATCCAGACCGGGTATGATCAAATCCGGCGTCCATTCCACGAACCAGTCACCCGCTTCTTCATTATAGGAGAGCAAAATTTCGTAATCCCGCTGGAGCTCACCATACGCGGTATCAAGTGTCAGATCGCCTGCAAACTTCTTCTGCGTCTCTTCAGATTCCCCTTCCACTTCCTTGATGTTTTCCAATTTAACATCTGTTACGCCTAAATCATTAAACAGCTGTTTATTACGGTCAGCCACCGCTTCCTCTGAATAGGAGGATTTCGCATCTTCGCTTACGAATCCATAAAGTTCATTGTAATTCTGTTCCTGGAAAGCTTTAGTGAAACCATCCAGCGTCTCTTCTTCCGACTTCTGAAAGAATCCGGAATTAATCAGGAAGAAAACGCCGGCACCAATTACCACAACAGCTAAAACAATCCATACTACTACTTTTTTCACCGTCTCACCCTAACATTAAAATCATCAATTACAGTCATTATACTAGACTTCCTGCAGCGCTGAAACAATTGGTCCTCTGCAAATTGTTACAATATTTAAAAAATCCTACTTAGTGCCTATTACATATCTTTCGTATTTGACCTATGATTAAATATAGCTTACCATTTAAATATATTAATTTATAAGAACATCCACATTGGATTCTTATAATTAGGAGGTAACCACTATGGCATATGTAATTCTTCAACCGTGTATGGAAGAGAAGTCCGGAGATTGCGTTGAAGTTTGTCCCGTTGACTGTATCGAGGAAGGTCCGGATCAGTTTTACATCGATCCTGAAATATGCATCGACTGTGGTGCATGTGTAACAGCCTGCCCGGTAGATGCGATCGTAGAAGAATACGAAATGACACCCGCAGATGAGCCGTTCCTTGAAAAAGCCGAGAAGTTCTTCGGTGTTAAGTAATAATTACAATTTAACAGATCTAATCCCCCTGGGAATACTGAAGCATTAGTTCTTCTGTAGCCCCAGGGGGATTTTTTTACAGCCGGGAGATTTTTATTCAGCCGTGGCCGCAGCATCATCCTTCGGCCGCCAGCCGTTTTGAAGCTGGTCGATGCTGAGACCAAAGTCCATTTGCAGATGTGGATAATCAGGTGAACTCTCCCACTCGCCACCCCATTCAAACCCCAGGTCTTTTGCGATCCCGGCGACTTCAAACCAGTCCGCCTGGCCATTGTCGTTGCCATCATATTCAGTATCCCAAATAATCTCACCATCCGCATCCCTTAGTGCAAAATCAATGGCCAGACCATAGTTGTGATAGGATTCTCCCCCTTTGGCATTTGTGACAATATCACCTTCGGCCGACCGTCCCTCGGCATATAATTCATTCTGCTCATCGACAGAGCGGATTCCATCTGTGATGACAACTTCTATATCTGAATCAGCCGCCTGTTCCACCAGCATATTTTTGTTTTCTTCAACGACCGGATGCAGTTCATCCGGAACCGGAGCCCCTTTATCCCCTTTCTCATATCTGTCATCCATACGGTTGCAGGCAGTAGATAATATGATCATGACCATAATGATTGTACTTGTAAGAAGTTTTTTTCTCATGTATTTCATTTACTTCTGCCTCCTCTTGGAAGTAAACCATATCCAATTCTGCAGTCGTCTTCAATATATACGGTTTCTGTGAATTAAAAAGAGGAATGTGACTCTCCTTTATAAGAATCCACTTATTTACCGCATACACTGATTCATGAAAAAACGAGATTTGCCCTCAGGCAAACCTCGTCGTAAAAAGTATTATTCAATATGCCTTACATCATGCCCGGCATGCCGCCCATGCCGCCGCCCATGTCTCCGCCGCCGGCGTTTTCATCCGGAATATCGGCAACTACTGCTTCTGTAGTGAGGAACATGGCTGCAACGGAGCCTGCATGCTGCAGTGCAGAACGCGTTACTTTTGTCGGATCCACGATACCTGCATCTATCATGTTTACCCATTCGTCTGTTGCTGCGTTGTAACCTATGCCCGGCTCTTGAGTTTTCAGTCTTTCAACTACAACCGAACCTTCAAGCCCTGCATTTTCAACGATTTGACGAATTGGTGCTTCCAGTGCCTTAAGAACAATGTTTATACCAGTTCTCACATCACCTTCCGCTTCGATTTCGGATACTTTTTTGTGTACGGAAACAAGTGCTGTTCCCCCACCCGAAACGATGCCTTCTTCTACTGCTGCACGTGTTGAGTTAAGTGCATCTTCGATGCGCAGCTTACGTTCTTTCATTTCAGTTTCAGACGCAGCACCAACTTTGATTACTGCCACACCGCCTGAAAGTTTAGCCAGACGTTCCTGAAGTTTTTCTTTATCGAAGCTTGAAGCTGTTTCTTCCAGCTGTGATCTGATCTGACCGACACGTGCCTCGATATTATCTTTTTCTCCAGCACCTTCAACGATTGTAGTGTTGTCTTTGGAAACGTTGACTTTGGAAGCTGTACCCAGCATATCGACCGTTGTGTCTTTAAGATCCAATCCAAGATCTTCAGTAACTACCTGTGCGCCTGTGAGCACTGCGATATCTTCAAGCATCGCTTTGCGGCGATCGCCGAATCCCGGTGCTTTCACAGCAATCGCTGTAAATGTGCCGCGGAGTTTGTTCAGTACGATATTCGCCATTGCATCCCCTTCAACATCATCAGCAATGATGAGGATCGGACGGGATTGCTGAACCACCTGCTCAAGAAGCGGGAGGATATCCTGGAAGTTTGAGATTTTCTTATCTGTAACAAGGATATATGGGTTGTCCAGGTCTGCAACCATTTTCTCGGAATCTGTAACCATGTATGGTGAAGTGTATCCACGGTCAAACTGCATACCTTCCACAACTTCAAGTTCAGTTTTGAATCCGCGGGATTCCTCAATTGTGATAACGCCGTCTTTTCCGACTTTTTCCATCGCTTCGGAGATATAATCCCCGATTTCAGGGTCATCCGAAGAAATTGCACCCACCTGTGCGATGGACTCTTTATCCTGCACGGGACGGGAAATGTTCTGAAGTTCTTCCACTGCAACTTCAACCGCTTTGCCGATACCCGCTCTGATACCTACCGGGTTTGCACCGCTTGTAACGTTTTTAAGACCTTCCTGAATCATGGACTGGGCAAGCACTGTTGCTGTTGTCGTACCGTCACCGGCAATTTCATTCGTCTGGTTCGCTACTTCCGCAACCAATTTTGCACCCATGTTTTCATATGCGTCTTCAAGTTCGATTTCTTTTGCGATTGTTACACCATCGTTAGTAATCAGTGGTGAAGTAAATGATTTATCCAAAACGACATTACGTCCTTTTGGTCCGAGCGTTACTTTTACAGCATTTGCAAGTTTGTCAACACCATCGAGCATTGACTTACGAGCATCTTCTGAGAACTTTAATTCTTTTGCCATGTGTAAAATTCCTCCTAAAGAAAATCAAAATCTTTATTTGTTGTAATTTTATAATTGATGATTAGCCGATAATTGCCAGTATATCCGTATCTGCAATAATCAAATAATCCTGGTTTTCATGTTTAACTTCTGTTCCGGCGAATTTGGAATAAACCACCCGGTCGCCTTCTTTAACTTCAAGGTCCACCCGAGTGCCATTCTCTAATACTTTCCCCGAACCTACAGCTACAACAGTACCTTCCTGTGGTTTTTCTTTTGCTGATTCAGTTAAGATGATGCCGCTCTTTGTTGTTTCTTCCTTTTGAGTCAAATCAATAACTACTCGATTGCCTAATGGTTTCAACACGTGAAAGCCCTCCTTAAGTAAAGTCAAAATATAATGATTTTTAGCACTCGTTTGTTCTAAGTGCCAACAATTAAATAATAATCAAAGTTGGTCAAGAATGCAAGGATTTTCTCTTTGCTTTAACCTAACAATAATTTCATGTAAAATAAAGCTATTGAAAACTGGAGGTTCTATTGTGAGACAGCTATACAGCGTACTAATTATCATCGTATTCATCGCAGTTCAATTAGCCGTAATACCCATATCTATGATTTTGGCTTTTACCAACCCGTCAATCACTGAAACAGAAATGCTGGATCAGGTCATGCCCTACCAGGCAATCGCTTTTGCTGTCGGTGTTATTATTGTAATCGCCATCGGACAAATCCATAAAAATAAAAACAGGATTGAACGCGGCAAACAGGCCGATATCCCAGTCACCATCGCATGGATTGTCGGCGGTGTATTCCTCGCCTATGGCTCTCAGGTTTTAGCCGGCCTCATAAATGTCTATGTACTCGGCAATCCTCTTGAGAGTGAAAATACTTCAGGAATCATTGAGATGATCGAGTCTGCACCATTTATGATACTGGTCGTTGCATTGCTTGGTCCCATTTTAGAGGAATATGTATTCAGACGGGCGATATTCGCTGAAATCTATGAAATGATTCCGGGATCGAAAATCATCGGCTTCCTCGTTGCCGGTTTCCTGAGCGGCCTGGTTTTCGCGGTTGCCCACTGGGATTTTACACATATAATCATTTATCTTGCGATGGCATACACGTTCAGTTTCCTCTATGTAATCAGCGGTCGGCTGCTCGTGCCGATACTCGTCCATATGATCATGAACGGCGTTGTTGTAATCATTCAGGTTTTGGCCAAAGATTATATAGAACAACTGGAAGAAATACAGAACGGTCTGAGTGTTATCATTCATCTGTTACTTTAATTTATAATTTCAATCAAAAAGCGGATCCCAATGGATCCGCTTTTTTTGATACCTGTTTTTAATTTTGCTGGATGACTACATATGAAGATGGCGCTGTTGTTTCAATCACCTGCTGTTTTTTGTTGTATTTCGATTTAACAATCCTTTCCGCCGTAATATCATAGACATCAAAATGCCTGCCCGGCGACTCGATCATTATGCTCATCGCTGCATCCAGATTTGTAATCGTCTCGGATTCAGCTCCATTTCTGCCTGTCAGAAGCACTTCATAAATATCGCTGACCTGGTTCTCCGACGTTTTAGGCGAACGCAGGACTTGTACTTCAACCGACTCATATGCCATAAACTGTTTGAAGTTGCCAACAGTAAGCTGGACAGCAGAGCCTTCCACATTGAGCACCACTGTTTTATTCGGTCTCATATTTGAAAGTTCGGTAATGAGGGCGTTGGAAAGCGTTACAGCCGCCGAACCGTCTGCAATATATTCTCTTGGTATTGAGACATGAATGTCTTTAGTACTGTTTTTATTCATGCCACTTTCTACATCCTGAAGCGTCAATTGATATGAATTTGATTCATCAGGCGGTGTGCTGTCATCAGGAAGTTCTTCCAGCCCTTCGACAATGGTATCCTCGTCAAAGTTCACTGTATATGGATAACTGGCACTGTTGCCGGCTGCATCTGTAAAATCAAGTGTTAAATGATATGACCCTGCATAGCCGTTGAAATCAAGCGCCATTGTGCCATCTGGATCGACTTGGACTGCCCCTGCTTCGCTTCCGCTGCCATTTTCCAGCACATATGTGCCATTTATAAAGATATTCGGATCGTAGGTGAGGCCGTAGTCTGCTTCAAGTACCGGCAGTGCATCTACATACAGATCACTGACAGATGCCGTCACCATGCCTTCGGAAACAGACGGTTCAGACAGCTGTGTCGATTCCCGTTTTACAAACAGCGGTCCATCGTACTGGCTTTCAGCTGTACCGCTGTGAAGTGAGTATGCATCAATGGTATACACGCCATCCGGCACATCATAATAAACATATTCATCATTTTCGATATTGTACATTGTACCGTCAACGGGTACGGTGACTGATGACTGGATACCTGTTTCCAGAGCGATATCACCAATAAAGCCATCACCATTGGGTCCATCTGTTGGATTCAGAAGATCAAACCAGCTGAACAATGTCATATCCTGGGGATTATGGAATGATGCATAGACGGATGTCGCGTCCTGAACACCATCTCCGTTCGGTGATATGTGATACGCATTCAGATAGTATTCATTGAATCCTGTTTCCAGCGGCTCGGCCAAGCCGGCAGCAAAAGGTACGGAGTATGTGCCGGCATCACTGGTTACATTGATGTAGCCCAGGAATTCGTTCCCCGGCTCCTCAACACCTGCCGGCACATTCAGATTAAACTGTACGGTCTGCGTACCGTCTACTGTAATGCGCTCTGTATCCGGAGTCAGAGTCGTCCCTGCCATCGATCCTGTCGGCGCCTTCGTGGTAACGACTTCAAAACTGTAGGTGGTACTTCCGCCCGAGATATTTTCAATGATCAGATTTTTTGTCACTGTCTGTGCTTCCTGTCCGGGGCTGATATAGCCAAATGACATTGTGCCCCGGGTATGGTCATATGTCTGTCCGTCCATTGCCGACTGATGCGGCACTTTCAATAATGTTCCTGTGGTTGCGGCTGCATAGGGCTGCACCAACCCGGCCCCTTGGGCAAATACATCATATGAGGTTGTATCCAGAACTTTCGCAGTATTGCTCATTGCCGATTTGATGTCGAATGCATCCCATTCAGGATGCAGTTCAACCAGCAGTGCGGCAATCCCTGCAGCATGCGGTGTGGCCATTGACGTGCCCGTGTAGTGCGCGTATGCCTGACTGTAGTCCGCCCCTTCGAATACCGGTACCGTAGACAGAATATTCGTGCCCGGTGCCGAAATATCCGGCTTGATATCGAAATTCGGTGTTGACGGGCCTCTGGATGACGATGCATTCACCTGATCTCCGGATGTCACTGATTCCTCGAAGCTGTTGAAAGTCACCGTGCCGCTGCCCGCCTCTTCTACAGCTGCAGCAAGTTCCGCCCCCAGTGTATGGGAAACATCCAGCACCGGTATGAACTCAAATGCGGTTCCGAGGAAAACATCCACCGGTCCCGGCGCGTTCGTTCCCTCGGCGGAATTATAAATGATAACCCCGGCAGCACCCTGATCTTTGGCATTTGCGATTTTATCTACGAAAGCAATCTCGCCCCGCTGGATCAGAGCGATCCTATCCTGTACATTAAGGCCTTCAAAGTCCCCCGGTTTCCCTAATCCGGGCACTTTGACAACCTCCATCGTGCCATTTACCTGGTCCTCGGGAGGAACACCGATTTGATATGCCATGAAATCAGCATCTGCCGTCTGTGAAAATCCGCCGGCTTCAAATGTCACATTTGCTGATGTCCGCTGTTCAGGGAGTGTCGTATTTCCCACACTGATTGCCATCGTGCTGGTTGCAGGCCCCCCGATTGTTGACCGTTCCGGTCCGGTGTTACCGGTTGCTGCCAGTGAAACGGTTCCCAGCAGCATCGCATTGTTCAAGGCAAATGCGTTTGCCTGGCTCTCATCACTCAGAGTATTTCCCAGTGATAAGTTGATAACATCCATGCCATCTTCAACAGCCCCTTCAATGCCGCCGATGATCCAAGAAGTATAACCACTGCCGTATGCTCCCAGCACACGATATGCATGCAGATCGACATTCGGTGCCACACCGATCATCCCGTAGTCATTTTTCCCCTGTGATGCGATCGTGCCGGCTACATGGGTGCCATGTGTGGTCCAGTATGAACTCCCATTCTGGTCATATTCAGGCAGTGTATCCGGCCGTTCTTCCGGTGAAGTTTCATACGGATCGTCAGCCGGCCGCTCTCCGACATAATCCGGGCCATTTACATAGTTTCTTCCTCCTTGATAGACATCAACGAGATCCGGATGGTTATAATCAATGCCTGTATCAATGACGCCGACCTTTACGCCCTGTCCTTTATTGCCAAGTTCCCATACTTTAGGAATTTCCAAATGGGTGATTCCTGCGATATACCCTGGATGAACATCTTCCTGGGATACATCTGTTATCCCCTCAGTGTTCAGGCTGTCGGCAATTTCTTTTTCAGGGTCCAGTTGTACGAAGAAGTCTTCTTCGACCAAAGCAACCGCTTCAACTTCAAGCAGTTTTTCAAGATCCGCCGCTGCAACTGTCATAGATTGGGCATTTAATACGGTATTATATGTATTTCCTTTTTGAAAGCTGATATTTTTATTCCTCATGCTGTGTTCAGCCTGTTGCTGCTGCTTCTCTATCTTTTGTCTGACTTGATCCGCATCAAGCCCTGACCATTTTTTCCCTTGTGACTGTATCATTCCCCTTGCCAGTCCGACTGATGGCTCCTTGTAATGCACAATGACATTGACATTGCCTTCAGAATTTTCAAGACTTTCTCCCAGCTGGGCCGGGCCAGACAAAACTTCCAGCTGTTTCTGCACATTCCGGTATTTCTCCAGATGCACTTCGTTTAATGATGGTGTGTGATTTGGTTTGCCCAGCTCATTGGCAAGGACTGTCGATGAGAATGCACTGAAAACCATCAAGAATATGCTAAATAATAAAAACATCCGCTTGAATGACTGCATGATTGTTTCTCCCCTCTAGATAATGAACGATTTGAAATGTTCCAATTTCAAATCGTTCATTATTAGAATATACATCTTTACATGAAGAAACAAGATTATTTCGATATTCGAATTAAAAATACCGGCAAAAGCCGGTATCCGTTTATTTATTTTTAATCTGCACTTCACAGGTTTCTATAATTTTTCTAAGCGCGGCAATTCTTGCATAGCGTTTGTTATTGCCCGGTATGATATGCCAGGGGGCATAATCGGTACTGGTCTCTCTGATCATATCTTCACTGGCTTCGATATAAAGATCCCATTTTTCCCGGTTCCGCCAGTCTTCCTCTGTCAGTTTCCATGCTTTGTCTTCATCATTCTCCCTGTCCTGGAAACGTTCCAGCTGCTCATCCTTATCCAGTGACAGGAAGAATTTTATAATGATTGCCCCGGAATTATACAGAGATTTCTCAAAATCATTTATTTCTCCGTATGACTGCTTCCACTGCGCATTGGAAGCAAACCCTTCAATTCTTTCCACCATCACTCTGCCATACCAGCTTCTGTCAAAGAACCCGATATGCCCGCTTCTCGGAACTTCTGTTGCGAATCGCCATAAATAGTGATGTGCAAGTTCCATATCCGTCGGTGCTCCGGTTGCATTCACTGTGTAGCCCGTCGGGTCAAGCAACTGTCTCGTTCTTTCGATATTGCCGCCCTTGCCTGCTGCATCCATCCCTTCATAGACGAGCACCAGAGGGATTTTCTCTTCATATAACTGGAATTGGATTTCCCGCATCCGCTCCTGGAGGCCGGGCAGTATTTTCTTGTATTCTTTCTTTTTGAGTTTCTCTTTTTCAAAATCAAATTTAAAAAGTTCTGCTTCATAATCTTCCGAAAAATCCCCGTCTGATTCAGTTTTTCCTGCATTATCTTCAGATTCAATTCTTTCTTCCAGGCGAGTGATGACTGTTTCAAATAACTTATTCACCGCTTCGTCTTTTTCTTCAAAATCAATCTTCGTCCATTGACTTTCGGAAGAGGAATTTAAAAATTGTTCCATTTCGCCTTCATAGTCGAAATCTTCCAGCCGTTCCTGAAACTCCTCTGCTTTCCACTTAAGAACGGGATTGGCATTCAGCTTATCAATATGCTTTTGCTTTATGTCTTCATCAGCATGGACATAAAATTTAATAATCTCATATCCATTATTCCTAAGAGTATCTTCAAAATTTTCCATGTCGTCTTTAATTTCATCATAATCCACTCTGATGTTCTCTTTGATTCCCCGCACTTTATATTCGATATACTGTGAATACCAGCTGCGGAAATGGATATTTATATCTCCATTTTTAGGGAGATGCTGCCAGTACCTTTGTAAGAAAGGATAACGCAGATCCAGCTCTCTTGGCGGTCTCGTTGCGACAAAATCAGTGTATTTGGCATCCAGCGCCATGTACAGTGCGTTCGACAACCTTGATTTCCCGGAAGCCGGGGCACCTTCTATAAGAATCATTACAGGAATGCCCATATCTTTCGTTTTTCGTGTGACTTCACCAATCCTGTTTTCCAACTCTTCATCTATTTCCACCATCTAAACACTCCTTTTAGAAAGTATCTCTTCTACAAATACCCTGAAAATAATGCATTTGAACATAATGTTCAATTTCAATGTATTTTATCAGAGGTCGTCAGCTGGGAAAACATGCTATTTTAATGGCGTGATGAATGAGCGTTTCGGACGATCTGCATTGTATTCTGTTATTGGTTCTTGTTCTCTTAATCATACGGGTTTAATGCGTCCTTTCTATATCTTTACTCATATTATATGGAGGGTGCTATATGGTGATATAATGGATATAGAAGGTGGGGTGAAATACAGTGTATAGAGGGATTGAATGTAAGATTTATCCCAATCAGGAACAAGAAAATTTGATCAATATGACGTTCGGGCATACCCGCTTCATATGGACTCGGATGTTGGATATGTTAAACAGTTCAGTGACGTTTTAAAATATAAATGTGATATCTACGCCAGACAATTGATTGTGGTCAATCCGCATAAGACCTCTCAACTGTGTTCCAGCTGTCAGTTTGACAGTGGAAAAAAACCATTAAATATCAGACAGTGGTCCTGTACGGCGTGCAGCATCAACCATGACCGGGATATTAATGTGGCTAAAAATATATTGAATCCTGGCCTGGGACAGGCCTTAGTAAAATAGCTTAAACCGCTGGTTGGCTCTGTAATGGGCAAACCAAGTTATGAGTGTTCCTAGAAACCCGTTACTTGAGTGACGGTGTAGTTCATTTAAATATGGTAATATATCCTTGTAATAAAAACTTAGGGGGAAAACTAATGGTAATGACTTTCAAAGATTATAAGTATGAACGGCCCGACCTTAAAAAGATTGAAGGAGAAGTGGATGCGCTTTTGATTGAGTTTAATCTGGCAAGTTCTGCTGATGTTCAAGGGGAGCTCATCGATCAGCTGAACGAACACTTCAACACCATTTCGACAATGGAAAACCTGGCATACATCCGCTCATCGATTGATACCAAAGACGAATTTTATGATACTGAACGCAGCTTCTTTGATGAATACGGACCCACAATACAGGAGATCAGTAACAAATACTATAAAGCCATCACCGAAAGTACATACAGGGATGAACTTGAAGAAAGGTACGGCACGCAATTATTTGAACTCGCTGCAAATTCACTGAAATCCTTCGATCCGAAAGTGAAGGAATTGCTGCAGCAGGAGAATAAACTGGACTCTGAATACTCGAAGCTTTTAGCGGCTGCAGAAATAGAATTTGACGGCAAAAAATTAAATCTGTCAGAATTCGGTCCTTATGCCGAGCATACTGACCGGGAAAAAAGGCGCGGTGCTGCTGAAGCTGTGCAGGGATTCATGGGTGAAAACCTGGAAAAAATCGATCGTATTTATGATGATCTGGTCAAAACCCGCGACAAGATTGCCAAGGCACTTGGTTACAAAGATTTCGTCAAACTGGGCTATATCCGAATGGATAGAATCGACTACGACAGAAAAATGGTGGAAAACTTCAGGAAACAGGTGGCAGAGTTCATCGTGCCGCTGGCAACGGAACTAAAGGAAAGACAACGCAAGAGAATCGGCTTGGATGATCTCAAATCCTACGATGAAAACTTCGATTTTCTTACTGGAAATGCAGCGCCTAAAGGAGATGCAGAAGCCATTCTTGAAAAGGGAGAAAAAATGTACAAAGAACTTTCTCCCGAAACGGATGAATTCTATCAGTTCATGCGCACAAGAGAACTATTTGATGTGGAAGCCAAAAAAGGGAAAGAAGGCGGCGGTTATTGTACCTTCATCCCCGACTACGCTTCACCGTTCATCTTCTCGAACTTCAACGGCACGCTCGGGGATGTCACAGTGCTGACACACGAAGCCGGACATGCATTCCAAAGCTATATGTCGAGAGGCTACGATGTACCTGAATATCAATTCCCGACACTTGAATCCGCTGAAATCCATTCAATGAGCATGGAATACTTCACATACCCCTGGATGGAACTCTTCTTCAAAGAAGATACCGATAAATTTAAATTTTCCCATATGGCAGGTGATATCACATTCTTACCATATGGCGTAGCCATTGATGAATTCCAGCACATCGTTTATGAAAACCCGGAACTCACACCGGAAGAAAGACGTCAGGAATGGAAGAAACTCGAAGAAAAATATTTACCGCATCGTGATTATGATGGTATAGAGCCGCTTGAAAGTGGTTCGTTATGGCATAGACAGGGTCATGTATTCGGCGTGCCATTTTATTACATTGATTATACGCTGGCCCAGGTATGTGCACTCCAGTTCTGGAAACGTGCGAACGAAGACTTTGAAGGTGCGTGGAAAGATTATATTAATTTGTGCAGACTCGGTGGTACTTTGCCGTTCAACTCACTCGTAGAAGCAGCGAACTTAAAATCACCTTTTGAGGACGGCTGCCTGGAATCAGTAGTCGGAGAAGTGAGAGATTATCTCAACTCCATCGATGACGAATCACTATGAAATTTGGAAAGCCCCCATCCTTGTGAGATGGGGGCTTTCATATATATGGAGTTATCCGTTACGGGGTTTTCTTGTTAGGAAGTACAGAATTCCGCCTGCTATTAACAATACAACTGCATAAAGGAAAGTATAATGATTCCCCTCACCTGTATCCGGCAGCTCTTCTAAATCACTTGCCGGGCTTATTCCCTCTTCCTGCTTTACCTGTTTCTCAATCTCCATAATTTCCTCTTCGTCCATATCTTCGACATCTACAATTTTAGAAGTCATCAAACGATTGACACGCTTATCCAACAGTTCCAATTGTTCTTCAGAACCGCCGGGTGTAAGATGGATACCTTCCAGGACATTACCATAATTGTATCGGTAAATTTCCCTTTTATCCTGTTGTGCCTCAGAAGAACTGCTTTCCGATGTGTCCTCTGAATATTGCACTTCATTATCCGGATTGCTGCGGGTTTCCCCTTCATTTGAAGATTTTTCTGCAGGTTGTTCCACAGATTGTTCTCTTGGCTGTTCAACAGTATTTTCTTCAGTCGGTCCTTCGTCAGTCGGCGCCCCCGTCGGTCCCTCGGGAGCAGTCTCTTCCGTTGATTCCTCAGGAGTTAGATTTTGAGGAATGTTCTCTTCTGTTGGTTCCTCGGGAGTCGGTTCCTCTGTTGGTTCTTCGACAGTTGGTGCTTCTGTCGACTCTTCATTAGAATCGTCTGCCATTGGCTCTTCAACAGTCTGTTCCCCTGTTGATACCTCATCCGTATTTTCTTCTGATGATCCGTCTATGGCTGGTTCCTGCTCTCCCTGATCTTCATTAATGTCCTCTGCCGTCGGCTCTTCAACAGTCTGTTCCCCAGTTATTTCTTCAGCCGCATTTGCTTCTGTCGTTTCTTCCACAGACTCTTCATCCATTTCTTCTTCTGGCGCTGCTTGAACAGTCTGTTCTTCAGAAGTGTTTTCAAAAGCATACTGTTCTGTACTCTCTTCTTCTACAGGTTCGGCTTCTGCCCCGTCCTCCCGGTCATTGATGGCTTCTTCCTTTACATCTGCAGCATCATTCTCAGGTTCAACAGGTTCCAGGCTCGTCTGCGTTGAATAAGCTTGTGTATTCGCATCCTCATTTTGAGCCTGTTCTGCCGTTTGTTCTTCAGTATTTTCTTCTATATCTGTTTCTTCAGTACTTTCTGTTTCAGTAGTTTCATTCACTTGATTTGCAGTCTCATCGGATTCTTCCTGTTGCGTCTGATCATTTTGATTTTCTATATCATCTGTTTCATTAGCACTTATCGTTGTGAGTAATCCTTGAGAAAATGTCGTTGACGTTACCAATAGGGTTACAATTCCTAACTTTGCCATTCTCTCTTTCAAAATTATTCCTCCATACCATCGCCTGATCTTAATTTTTTAATTAAGATATAAGCTTTCATTAATTAGTCTTTAATATTTAAACTAATTATATTAAATGCCGGGGCATGTATCTACAAAAAATCCGATATGTTACACAACCTTAATATAATGACTGGTTTCATGAAGAATATTTCAGGAATATTTCAAACAGATATCTAAAAGTCAAAAAACTCAGTGTTCGTCCATGAGCAAATGTATTTTTATCAGGCTGCTTGCTATTTTTATCAACGATAGATTGTTCATAATAAACGGAAAAGTTCTGTTTAGACAGAGAAAAAGATTTTCAGAAGAAAATAATTATAAACAGAATGATTTTAAGATAAGACAGTTTTTGATTAATCGAGTAGAGGGAAAATAACGAATTATTTTCGCCCCTCTCACAACACCGTACATACGGATCACGTATACGGCGTTTCAATTTATATTACAGTGTGTACTTTTAGATAGTAGGCTGAGACAGAGGGCAAGCCCCGCTGGCTCAGCCGTTTGT
Organism: Salinicoccus sp. HZC-1; assembly: GCF_046736035.1. Taxonomy (GTDB): domain Bacteria; phylum Bacillota; class Bacilli; order Staphylococcales; family Salinicoccaceae; genus Salinicoccus. The sequence goes on from NZ_CP177130.1 coordinate 2,264,324, forward strand.
TTGAAATCGCTCTCTGGACGACTTTAGACAGGCCGATGTAGCGATACCCTTTACGACAATAGGTCAGCCCTTTCGCTTCCTCTCTCGGAATACCGAGCTGAATGAGCGATTGAATTTGTTTCTTTGCGACTTTCCATTGCTTCCAGATGATGACGCGAATTCTGGCACGCAATTTCGAATCGATCTGCGCCATCTTCTTCTTCATATGTGCCGACCTGAAGTAATTGACCCAGCCATAAATCACTTGTTTCAGTTTGAGTATCCGGTAATCTAAAGATACACTCCAACTGCGCTTAGTGAGTTGTTTGAGTCGTCTTTGGAATTTCTGGACGGAATTTTCATGCGGTCTGACTGCGTAGCGGCGGGTTCTGTTATCATAGAAATAACCAAAGCCCAGAAATTTCAACGCCTTCGGTCGCACGATGCGACTTTTCTCGCTGTTGACGATGAGTCCGAGTTTGCCCTCTATAAATTTTGTCACAGCGGCCTTCACCCGATGCGCGGCTTTCTCACTTTTTACGAATATCAGCGCATCATCGGCATATCGGACGAAACGAAGCCCCCGTGTTTCCCGTTCTTTGTCCAACTCATTCAACATGATATTACTCAAGAGTGGACTCAGGTTACCGCCTTGCGGGGTCCCGACTGGTGTATGCTCGTATTGACCTTTGACCATCACACCGCTGACCAGATATTTCCGGACCAACGAAATCACATCACCGTCATCAATCGTATTCGAGATGATGCGCATGAGTTTATCATGATGGACCGTGTCGAAGAAGCGTTCGAGGTCGATGTCCACCACCCAGTCGTAGCCATCATTGAGGCATTCAAGGCTCTGAATGATGGCCATTTCACAGCTTCTGCCGGGTCTGAATCCATAACTGAAATCACTGAATTGACGTTCAAATATTGGGCTGAGGACTTGATGGATGGCTTGTTGAACGACCCGGTCCACGACTGTTGGTATGCCCAATTTGCGCATCTTGCCATTCTCTTTTGGGATTTCCACTCGTAAGGCAGCCTGTGGCCGGTATTGTCTCGTTCGGATGCGCTGACGCAGTTCATCTTTATTGTCCTTCAGATATTGTTTCAGTGCTTCTATGGTGACGCCATCCACCCCACTTGCACCCTTATTGCGATACACGCGCTTGTAGGCTTGATTCATATTTTGGTTGCTTAAAATCGCTTCTAAAAGTTTCACACTCGTTTCTTCCTTTCCGTTCATGTGACGGTCAGACACTTCACTTTTGAGTAGCCTTTGAGATACGCTCATACTTTCCTCATTAACACATTCTGAAGTATATCTGCCGTGCATTCATGGCGTAGAAACACTATAAATTATTCCGCCCTTCATGATAAGCATCACTACTATGGCTTCTGCTGACTTCTTGCGGCTAACCGTTTTCGACTGTACGCATTCTACATCCGCAAGACCTCCCAGGGTAAGACGACCATCTTTCCTCTTTTACTCGTCTGATTTACGCGTCAAGGTTACGCACATCGTTTGGACTTTGACTTGTGTAGGAGTCTCATCCGCCTAACGCGCCTTAGTATCAGATTTCTATTCGTCGAGCCAAGATTTTGATACACGCTGCCTTCAGCCCTTACCTCACGGTAAATGCCTTGCGTTTCTCTAGTGGTTGGTTGATGTGTACCCCCACAGTGGACTTTCACCACCTAGATAGTCGCCATGCCTGGCGCACTACAAAAAGAGCGGCTCAGGCCGCTCTAAAAACATTACTGTCATATATATAATTATTTTAAAGTTGTGAGTTTATATAATATCCAACAGCCATAAGGATAAAGAAACTAAAGAACATTACAACATTACCAAAAGCCAACCAATAGTTTTTAGCTAAAAATGCAAAAGCTAGTCCAAAAGGAGCAATGATAAAAGTTAAAATCCAAAATGGACTAGGCACCTGAAAAATCACATTTGGTACCCAAATTAAAATACACGATCCAAAGCAAATAAAAGAGAACACTGTAAATTTATTTTTCATTATTTTTCCTCCCTTTTATTTTTAATAACAATTATTAGAATTATTCAGGTGGATAGACAGTATTATTCCATTCCCTATGACTATGTGCAAATTGAAATCAAAATTCGCATTACTATTATTACAATTAAAAAAGCTAAGACAGAAATGTCTTAGCCCGGTAGTATTTAGTGAGTTACATCGTATGTTTTCATGATTGTATCATAAGCTGTAGATCCCAGTTCACGGCAGACATAGAAGAATAATACGTCGCATATGACGAGCTGTGCGATGCGGCTTGTCATATTCATGTACTGGATATTCGTTTCCTCTTCCGTAATTTCAATTGCAACATCCGAATTCCGTTTCGCGATTGAAGCATGATTTTGGGTCAATATTATTGTCTTTACACCGAGGCGTCTGGCGAGTTTTACCACTTCAACCACTTCAGGCGTCTTCCCCGACAAAGTAATGAGAAAGAGGACATCATTCTCTTTGGCATTCGAAAGCCTGGTCATACAGAGATATTTGTCCTGTGTGAAAAACGCGTTTACATTTATTCTGTGAAGCTTCTGCGCGAATTCATTCCCGACATTGGCCGAGTCTCCCATTCCAAAGATAAATGTATTGTCTGCTTTAGCCAATATTCGGGCCGCTTCAGCCATCTTATCCCTCTCTACGATTTTTTCAGTATTATAGAGTGCCTGTACAGTATTTTTCAGGACTTTGTCAAAAATATCTTTATGGGTGTCCGCTTCCAGGTCAATCACTCTGGAGATATTTTCTTTTTCAAGGGTATGTAATTCTTTTGCAAGTTCAACCTTCAATTCTTTAATGCCGGCAAGGCCGATGCGCTTTGAAAACCTGACAATTGCAGCATCACTCGTATCACTGTGCCTGGCGATTTCTTTTACCGGCATATTAATGATTTTTGTCGGATTATCCAACATGAAACGTGCGACTCTTCTTTCAACCGGCGTCATATATTCCAACCGTTTGTTTATCTGACTCAGTACTGAAAACATTCCGATCCCCCCATTGAACAATTAATGTGTAAATTTATAATATCAAAAATTTTAATTAAGTATAACAAATTTTGAAATTTAAATATGCTAATTTATTGAAAACCTCTCAAATAATGCTCTATATCTGCATCTTCCATAATTGTATAAGGTCTCAATGAAATGAACAAATGAAAAAATCGTGTATTTTACGGATTGTAAATAATTTTTTCCTGTTCGAACGGTTTCAGTTTGTATTGTGTCAGAGAAACGTAGCAATCCCCAATTTCTGTCGACATTTCCACGCCCACTGCTTTTTCACCCGGGAAGATCCTGGAAGACACCACCGCTTCCCCCTCATTGATGAAAATCTCTATACTTGAAACATCCATAAATATTCTGAGCTGGTTCAAGTCTTCCTCCAATTCAACACTGCGTGTTGTCCCATCGACATTTCCAGGGATTTCCCCGCTGAATTCAATATCCAATGTAAACAATCGCGTTTCAGTATTATAGACGAGCGTCGTTTCCTCTTTTCTGCTCCTCCGTAAAATAATATAGATTTCAGAAGCATTATTTTCGTTGATATCGACTATGAGTTCATAGCAGTCACCGTAAAAATCCTTCATCTTTCTCGGATAATGATTGAAGTATCCTTCCGCCGTAATTTCATCATATCTCATTTTTTCAAGGGCAGGCACAGGATTCTGCCTGATTCTATCATTTTCCAGAGTCAATATCCTCGGGATGGCGAAACAGCCTGACCATTTATATTCATCTGTTGGATAATCAGACTCTTCAATCCCCATGCGGCCGATCAGTATCCGTTCACCGTTTTTTCCCAGTGCGGTCTGGGCTGCGTAAAAATCAAAGCCATGATCAAACTCATGGAATTCGCCGTGATCCATTACAAGTGTTCCGCGGTATAAATGTCCCATAACAAACCCGGATTGATAAGCATTCCAATAACTGTGCCCATATTTATCAAGACCCTGGGGAGAAAAAGCCAGCACATCTTTACCATCAATCGTAAAGAAGTCGGGGCTCTCCCACATAAACCCGAACTGGTCCAGCTCTGTACGCACTTCACCCTGCAGCTTAAATTCATTGGGCTCCTCTGCAGTATAAATCAATGCTCTTCCGTATTCAGAATCCGTTTGAGCACCGATAATCATGTAATAAATCCCATCCTCATTCCATACTTTAGGGTTCCTGAACTGTTCAGTATAGCCTTCAGGAGAACCTTTCAGAAATGGAAAAGTCTCTTTTCTCACTTTGAAGCGGTCATTCATGACAGCACGCATCTGATTGGGGATTTTTCTTCCTTCTTCTGTAATGTGATGGCCGGTATAAAAAAGATGAACTTCATCCTCAATGACAAAAGCGGAGCCTGCGAGGGCTCCGTGACTGTCATATATCATATCGGGACGGATCTTCACCCCTTGATTATTAAAAGTGGCAAGATCTTCCGACGTCACATGATACCAATATTCAATACCATGACGACTGTCCAATGGAGACCACTGATAAAACAAATGATATAAGCCATTGTGATATACAAACCCGGCGGGGTTGCCGAGTGACCCTGTAACAGGCTGTATATGATAATTCTGTCGCCAGGGACTGTTGTTCACCGTCTCGATCAATGCTTCAATTTCCGGATGCGGAACGGAATCCATTTTTTTATATTCATCTGCTTTTGAAGTCTCTTCCATGTAAGAATACCTCCCTAGTCACCATCCAGCGATTCTTCAATTGCCTTCTGTTCTGCTTTCAAGTGTCTTCTATAGCCGATTTTAGATATATAAATACTGATTTCATATAGAATGATCATCGGTATTGTCAGCATGACGTGCGTCATCAGGTCAGGCGGTGCGATGAGTGCTGCAACTATCAGCAGTATAAAATAGGCATACTTGCGATTTTTCTTCAGGAACATCGGTGTAATGATACCAAGCTGAGTCAGGAATAGAACCAGAATCGGCATCTGGAATATTATACCGAACGGCACCACTGTCCTGAACAGGAAGCCGAAATACTGATTAATGCCGATTGTAGTCGCTATGCCCATTTCTTTAGACAATTCAAAAGTAAAATCTATAATATAAGGAACCAGTATGAAGTAGCCGAATGCCATTCCGATCAGCATCAATACCATAACAATGGGTATGTAGCTTAGGGTCAGCTTCCTCTCATTGCTGTGGAGTCCCGGGGCGACGAAGGCCCACAACTGGTACAAAATGACCGGCAGCACAATGACAAATGCAATGATAACAATGACGAGCAAATAAATTTTGAGTGGATCTGTTACCTGAAACGCATGCATTTGTATGGATTCAGTCCATGGTGCATTCTGCATTTGATAAATCAATGGCTTTGATAAGAAAAATCCAACGAACAGTGCAGCGACAAAGAAATACATTACTATAAGTAATTTCTTTCTTAACTCCTCCAAATGCTCGGTGAATTCTTTTTTTTCCTCATCGTTCATATTACTCTTTCACCTCTTTAAAAAAAGGTGGCTTCCGCCACCTCATTACCTCTATACTTCTTTAGACTCGATTTTCTTCTGCTTCTTTTCTTTCTCTTCCTCTTCTTCATCGTCGTCAGTCGCAAGACCTTTGGTAGCATCTTTAAACTCCTTTAATGTAGAACCCATTGCACGTCCAAATTGAGGAAGCTTCTTGGGACCAAATATGATTAGAGCAACAACTGCGATAACGATCATACTTGTAGGTCCGACCGCCATCATTGTACTTGGCAATAGTAATTCAAACATAGTATCCCTCCTAGAAATGTTTCATATAAAAGAATAACGCCTGCAATTCAACGCTTAAATCAATGTTGTGTACATAAATCTCATCACTTATATCCAATCTGATTGGTGTGAAGTTAAGTATACCTTTGACCCCCGACTTAACAAGTCTTTCCGCCATTTCCTGACCGGATTCGGCAGGCAGGGTAAGTATTGCCACATCTATGCTGTGTTCTTGAACAAGCTGTTCTATATCATCTGAATGGAATACCTCGGTATCATTGATTTCTGTACCAACAATATTTTCATTTCTATCAAACGCAGCTACTACATTCATTCTATCATTTATATTGCTGAATTTATAGTTCAATAGTGCGCTTCCAAGATTCCCGGCACCAATGATTGCTACATTCCTGGTTTCATTCCCATGGATATGTTCCATGAAGAATTTCAACAGACTTTTTACATTGTAGCCGTAGCCCTTTCTGCCAAGTTCGCCGAAATATGAGAAGTCCCTGCGGATGGTTGCAGAGTCTATATCCAATGCATCACTGATTTCTCTTGATGATACTCTATCAGTGCCGGATTTTTCAGCCTCTTTAAAATACCTGTAATATAAAGGGAGACGTTTCATTGTTGCATTTGGGATTTTCTTTTTATTGTTCAAATGTCCCACACCTCTTCTTTTAGGCTCTATCGCTATATTATAGCATAACTCCTTTTTTTAAGTGTAGTCTAAACCCGTTTAATTTCATCGTTTTTTTAACAGCTTTATTGTAGACTTAAGGAAAGTGGGGGAATTAAAAATGATAGTAATGCAACTCGGCAATATTAAGAAATCATACGCCACTGATTTAATTTTTGAAAATGTGAATCTTGAAGTTAAATCAGGTGAAACGACAGGCATCGTCGGAAAAAATGGTGCCGGTAAAACAACACTGATGAAAATAATGGCTGGAGAGCTTTCCTATGATGAAGGCACACTCTCTGTACCGAAAGGAACTTCCATCGGCTATTTGACACAGCAGATGACATTGGAGTCCAGTCAGACTGTCCATGAGGAGATGATGCGTCCCTTTTCCGGGCTCCTTGATTTGAAGTCGGAGATTGAGGAAATCACACTCTGGCTCGCAGAACACAATTATAATGATGAAAAATATGAGGACCAGCTTAAAAAGTTCGAGCAGCTTCAAAATCGTTTTGAAGGTGACGACGGCTACAATATCGATACGAAGATCAAAACCGTCCTAACCGGCCTTAATTTTGCCCTGGAGGATTTAGATCGGAATGTTGACGAGTTCTCCGGCGGACAGAAGACCCGCCTTGCACTTGGACAGATGCTTCTGTCAAATCCGGACTTGCTTTTACTCGATGAGCCGACCAACCATCTGGATATGACGACAGTCTCCTGGCTGGAACAATATTTGAACAGCTTCCGGGGTGCCGTGGTCATCATCAGCCACGACCGTTACTTTCTGGATAAGACTGTGGATAAAATCTTTGAAGTAGAGATGTTCAAAGGAACACTTTATCACAGTAATTACACAAAATATGTAGTTGAAAAAGAGAAACGTTTCAGTCTGCAGTTGAAAGCATACGAGCAACAGCAGAAGGAAATTCAGAAATTGGAAACTTTTGTTGAGAAAAACATTGCCCGGGCATCCACAAGCGGCATGGCAAAAAGCCGTCGTAAGCAGCTTGAACATATCGATCGTATCCATATGCCGATGCAGGATAGAAAAAGTGCCGATTTTTCCTTTGATATCAGACGGGAGAGCGGCAATGATGTACTCAGAATCAGAAATATCGGCATCGGCTATGAAGAAACATTGAATGATTCCATCAGCTTTGATGTAGATAAAGGAGACCGCATAGCAATTATCGGTCCGAACGGTATAGGTAAATCAACGCTCGTTAAAACGATTGCTAAAATGATCCCTAAACATGGTGGGAACATCGTTTATGGAACAAATGTATCGATTGGCTATTACGATCAGAAGCAGGCTGAATTTACATCAAATAGAACGATACTCGAAGAACTGTGGCATGAATATCCCAATATGAATGAAAGTGATGTCAGAAAGGTTCTTGGACGTTTTTTATTCACCCAGGATGAAGTTTTAAAGCTCATCAATGATTTAAGCGGCGGGGAAAAGGCACGCATACAACTCGCAAAACTCATGCTTGAGGAGAACAACCTGCTCATACTCGATGAGCCTACAAACCATTTAGATATAGACAGCAAGGAAGTGCTGGAGAATGCACTGCAGGATTATCCCGGGACCATACTGTTCGTCTCACATGACAGATACTTCATCGATAGAATCGCAACAAAAATTATAGAAATGGATCATCAGAAAATTGATTTATATAATGGGGATTACAGTTACTATACGCATAAAAAAGAAGAACGGGAATCATTGGAAATCCAAATTGAATCAAAAGAGAAAAAAGATGGGTCGGTCTCCGATTACCAGGCTCAGAAGCAGCAGCGTAATGAAATGCAGCGCTTAAAGCGGAGCATTACTAAATTTGAAGATGATATTACTAAAGTCGAACAGGAAATTGAAGAGATTGAACAGACACTGTTAAATCCGGAAGTTTATGGAGATTACGAAAAAGCGGATAAATATAATCAGCGCTTAGGGCAAAAGAATGTTGAATTAGAAGATTTGATGATGAAATGGGAAGAAGTTGAAGAAATGATTGATGATGAATAGAGAGTGCAGATTCCATGCATTCTCTTTTTTGTTCTTAACAATCAAACGTTCGGTATAATATGTAATTTAATAGAAAATTTACTTAATCACAATGTTATTCACATAAAGAGCGTGATTACTACTGGTTTTTTTAGAGTTATCCACATAATCAACATTTTCTGTGTGACTTATGCACATTGTTATCCACAGATGTTAATAACCTTATCCACGAGTTATCCCCATTATATCCACAAATGTGGATAAAACACATGTTCCGTATTGACATTGTAAAGACCGTCTTTACAATACATTTTTTTGAATGTACGTTCGCAGTATAAAAAATCCGGTATCTTTTAAGATACCGGATTAGTATTAATATACAATGGATTCAATGTCGATGAAGCTTCTGCCGTTTAGATCCAGACTGGCGAAATGCTCTTTATGGTATAAATGATATGCAGCAGCACCTATCATCGCTGCGTTATCTGTACAGAATTTAAGTTCTGGCACACTTAATTTAACTTCATGCTCTTCACATAGAGATTCAAGTCTCTGACGCAGCCCCTTATTCGCAGCAACACCGCCTGCAACAAGAAGGTGCTTTACTTCATACTGTTCTACTGCATTCAGAGTTTTCTTCGTTAAAACATCCACTACACTTTCCTGGAAACTGCGTGCGACATCTTCTTTTTTAACTTCCAGTCCTTTTTGCTTATAGTTATGAAGCGTGTTTATCACGGCAGATTTGAGGCCACTGAAGCTAAAGTCATAACTTTTCGGCTCCAAATAAGGTCTTGGAAAGTTAAATGTGTCTTCCCCTTTTGTACTTAAGCGATCAACATGCGGTCCTCCGGGATATGGCAGTCCAATCACTCTTGCTACTTTATCATATGCCTCTCCCACAGCGTCATCCCTCGTTTCTCCGATGACTTCAAATGATAAGTGGTCTTTCATATAAATCAGTTCTGTATGGCCGCCTGAAACAATCAGGGCAACCAACGGAAATTGTAATTCTTCTTCCAATTGATTTGCGTATATATGTCCGGCGATATGATGTACAGGTATAAGTGGAAGGTCATGGGCGAAGCTGAATGCTTTTGCAGCATTGATACCTACGAGCAGAGCTCCGATTAAACCAGGACCCTCCGTTACAGCCACAGCAGACAAATCTGACGGTGTCATTTCAGCTTCAGACAATGCCTGCTCAATCACCAGTGTAATCGTTTCTACATGATGTCTTGAAGCAACTTCAGGAACAACTCCGCCAAAGCGCTTATGGCTCTCTATCTGGCTCACTACCACGTTGGATAGTATTTTATTACCATTTTTAATAATACTGCAGGCCGTCTCATCACAACTTGTTTCTATGCTTAATATTATTGTATCCTGCGTCACTTTAATTCCACCCACATTACATGTGCATCCTTTCCTGGACCATAATAATTCTTACGGATTCCACCATAGTTAAATCCTTCTTTTTCATAGAGTGACATGGCAGCTGTATTATCTACACTCACTTCCAATGAAAGGATTTCAGCCTGTGTGGCCGCATATTCTTTTGCATGGTTTAGAAGTGCATTGCCGAAGCCATTACCCCTCTCACTTTTGGAAACAGCAATTGTAGTAATCTGGCTTTGATCGACGACCATCCAGAGCCCGCAATAACCTACTATCTCTCCAGCCATCTCAATTACAAAATAATGGGCAAATTTGTTTACTGTAAGCTCTCTTAAAAAAGATTCCAAATTCCAGGATGTATTCGGAAACGAAGCTGTCTCAATTTCATGGACGGTTTCCAAATCATCGATTTCCATCGCTCTTATGACTTGTTTTGTTCCATCCAATTTCTTTCCGCCTCCGATATTCTTAAATAATCCGGTACTATAGTATGGAAATTTTCCAGATTCAGACCATTTTCAAACTTTTCGACCATACTGATACGCGGGACAGTGTGTGCATAATCTTCTACACTATCACTAAACTTCTCCTGCTGATCCAATAATATAATAGGTGCATCATAAGCTCTCAAATCTTTCTTTAAATTTTCCAGACTCGTATATACCGGTTCAATCTCTTCTGTAAAGATGTCATTTTTCATATTATAAACTGCACCGAATACATTGCCTCTCCTGCCGTCAAATAAGGGGACTAGGATTCCTTCCTTATTGCTGGAAGCTGCAACCACAAGCAGTGAAGATACACTGTAAAGTTCAATATTCAGAGCATATGCCAAAGTTTTAGCTACTGTTACACCAATTCTGACGCCTGTATAGGAACCTGGTCCTTTTGCCACAATAATCCTATCGATATTATTTTTCTTTACGTCCGTCATTTTAAAGAGTCTATCAATATAATCCATGACTGTTGCAGAATGAGTTTTCTTAACAGTGGCATTGATTTCAGCTAAAACCATACCATCTTGGTTGATCGCTACAGACAGCGGTCGGTTTGAAGTATCAATCAGAAGTGATAACATTTTCAAGTGCCTCCAGTATAGTAACGTATTTATCACCGTTAGATTTAAGTGTAAATAGTCTGGTATCATCAAATTTGTTCTCAATAGCTATAGATAAGTATTCTTCAGGAAGAAAGTCTTCGATATACTGCGGCCATTCCACTATGGAAATATCCTCACCATTGAAGTATTCATCAAAACCGAGATCTTCTTCACTGTGTTCCAATCTGTAACAATCCATATGATGAATCACATATTCAGCATTATAGGATTTAATGATATTAAATGTAGGAGAACTCATCCGGCGTTTAACACCTAAGGCAGTCCCTATAAACTGAGTAAAAGTAGTTTTACCTGCACCTAAGTTGCCCTCGAGAAGTATCACTGTACCACTCGTGATTACACCAGCTAAAGATTCAGCGAGCTGTCTAGTTTCTTCCATACTATTAACATTCACTTCTAATATCATTTAAAGATCACCTAACCTATAACTATTATTTACCCTATTATACAAAAAAAGAGACCTCTAAAGGTCTCAATGCGGCTCATCGCATCCATACTATTCATTCTGTACTGCCCGGCAGCGTCCTACTCTCACGGGACGTTCATCCAACTACCATCGGCGCTGGAGAGCTTAACTGCTGTGTTCGGCATGGGAACAGGTGTGGCCTCTCCGCCATCGCCGCCGGACAGTGTCTTACATATGGTCTTAAGCCTAGTATAATCAGGATTAAGGATGTTCGACTGCTGTCGAACGAGTGTCTATATACACTCAAAACCGGATAGAAGCAATATCTCGCGCAGAAACCGAACACGGTTTCTTCATTAAATTCTTGAATAAGTCATCGATCGATTAGTATTCGTCCGCTGAATGTGTTGCCACACGTACACGCCGAACCTATCTACCTCATCATCTCTGAGGGATCTAATGGGGAAATCTCATCTTGAGGGGGGCTTCATGCTTAGATGCTTTCAGCACTTATCCCGGCCATACATAGCTACCCAGCGATGCCGTTGGCACGACAACTGGTACACCAGTGGTATGTCCATCCCGGTCCTCTCGTACTAAGGACAGCGCCTCTCAAATTTCCTACGCCCACGACGGATAGGGACCGAACTGTCTCACGACGTTCTGAACCCAGCTCGCGTACCGCTTTAATGGGCGAACAGCCCAACCCTTGGGACCGACTACAGCCCCAGGATGCGATGAGCCGACATCGAGGTGCCAAACCTCCCCGTCGATGTGAACTCTTGGGGGAGATAAGCCTGTTATCCCCGGGGTAGCTTTTATCCGTTGAGCGATGGCCCTTCCATGCGGAACCACCGGATCACTAAGTCCGTCTTTCGACCCTGCTCGACCTGTATGTCTCGCAGTCAAGCTCCCTTATACCTTTACACTCTATGAATGATTTCCAACCATTCTGAGGGAACCTTTGAGCGCCTCCGTTACTCTTTAGGAGGCGACCGCCCCAGTCAAACTGTCCACCTGACACTGTCTCCCGCCCGGATTACGGGCGCGGGTTAGAATCTCAACATCACCAGGGTGGTATCCCACCACTGCCTCCATGTAGACTGGCGTCCACACTTCTTTGGCTCCCACCTATCCTGTACAGGTGAGGTCCAGATTCAATATCAGGTTACAGTAAAGCTCCACGGGGTCTTTCCGTCCTGTCGCGGGTAACCTGCATCTTCACAGGTACTATGATTTCACCGAGCCTCTCGTTGAGACAGTGCCCAAATCGTTGCGCCTTTCGTGCGGGTCAGAACTTACCTGACAAGGAATTTCGCTACCTTAGGACCGTTATAGTTACGGCCGCCGTTTACTGGGGCTTCGATTCGCACCTTCGCTTACGCTGAGCGCTCCTCTTAACCTTCCAGCACCGGGCAGGCGTCAGCCCCTATACTTCACCTTTCGGTTTGGCAGAGACCTGTGTTTTTGATAAACAGTCGCTTGGGCCTATTCACTGCGGCTCATATCTCTATGAGCACCCCTTCTCCCGAAGTTACGGGGTCATTTTGCCGAGTTCCTTAACGAGAGTTCGCTCGCTCACCTTAGAATTCTCTTCCCAACTACCTGTGTCGGTTTACGGTACGGGCGGTGATCATCCTCGCTAGCGGCTTTTCTTGGCAGTGTGAAATCAATGGCTTCGCCTACTATTTTCGGCTCCTCATCACAGCTCATGGTATCACAGGGCGGATTTGCCTACCCTGACCACTCACTGCTTGAACGTGCTCTACCTTTCGCACGCTCCATCTATCCTACTGCGTCACCACAATCACTCAAACGGATATCACCGGTACAGGAATTTCTGCCTGTTGGCCATCGCCTACGCATCTCTGCCTCGGCTTAGGTCCCGACTAACCCAGAGCGGACGAGCCTTCCTCTGGAAACCTTAGTCATTCGGTGGACGGGATTCCCACCCGTCTTTCGCTACTCACACCGGCATTCTCACTTCCAATCGCTCCACATGTCCTCACGATCATGCTTCTCTGCCATTGGAACGCTCTCCTACCATTAATATACATTAATCCACAGTTTCGGTAATATGTTTAGCCCCGGTACATTTTCGGCGCAGCGTCACTTGACTAGTGAGCTATTACGCACTCTTTAAATGATGGCTGCTTCTAAGCCAACATCCTAGTTGTCTGTGCAACGCCACATCCTTTTCCACTTAACATATATTTTGGGACCTTAACTGGTGGTCTGGGCTGTTTCCCTCTCGACAACGGACCTTATCACCCGCTGTCTGACTCCCATGAATCGCATCGATGGCATTCGGAGTTTGTCTGAATTCGGTAACCCGGGATGGGCCCCTCGTCCAAACAGTGCTCTACCTCCACGATGCTGTCATGAGGCTATACCTAAATATATTTCGGAGAGAACCAGCTATCTCCAGGTTCGATTGGAATTTCTCCGCTACCCACACCTCATCCGGTCACTTTTCAACGTAAGTCGGTTCGGCCCTCCATCCAGTGTTACCTGGACTTCAGCCTGGACATGGGTAGATCACCTGGTTTCGGGTCTGCAATCACATACTCTGTCGCCCTGTTCAGACTCGCTTTCGCTGCGGCTCCGCATTCGCTGCTTAACCTTGCATGTAATCACAACTCGCCGGTTCATTCTACAAAAGGCACGCCATCACCCATTAACGGGCTCTGACTACTTGTAGGCACACGGTTTCAGGATCTATTTCACTCCCCTTCCGGGGTGCTTTTCACCTTTCCCTCACGGTACTGGTTCACTATCGGTCACTAAGGAGTATTTAGCCTTGGGAGATGGTCCTCCCGGATTCCGACGGAATTCCTCGTGTTCCGCCGTACTCAGGATCCACCGCTCGGTGGAATGTATGATGCCTACGGGACTGTTACCCCCTGCGGTCGGCCTTTCCAGACCATTCAGCTTTACATTCCACCGATTATCGGTGTCCTACAACCCCAGCCGAAGCTGGTTTGGGCTCTTCCCGTTTCGCTCGCCGCTACTCAGGGAATCGATTTTTCTTTCTCTTCCTCCGGGTAATGAGATGTTTCAGTTCCCCGGGTCTACCTCCGCGTCAGCTATGTATTCACTGACCGGTAACACATAAAAATGTGCTGGGTTCCCCCATTCGGAAATCTTCGGTTCAACGCCTACTTACAGCTCCCCGAAGCATATCGGTGTTGGTTCCGTCCTTCATCGGCTCTTAGTGCCAAGGCATCCACCGTGCGCCCTTCATTACTTAATCGCAATGAATTTGTGAGTGTATCGCTCCTACAGCGATACAACGCGTGTTTTTTGAACTCTTTTAAATCTTAGTTCTCGGTTTTCTACGCTTTGATTTTCGGTTAAAAATCATTTATTGCTTCTCTATCCGGTTTTCAATGTACATATTTTGCGAATGCTTCTGTAAATACAGAAAACATTCAAAACTGAATACAATATGTCAAACGTCAATTCCGCTCTAAAGTAACACTTTGCGCTTGGCGCTTAGTGAAACTTACATCTGCACAAGGCAGATGCTCCTTAATTATCCTTAGAAAGGAGGTGATCCAGCCGCACCTTCCGATACGGCTACCTTGTTACGACTTCACCCCAATCATCGGTCCCACCTTCGACGGCTGCTTCCCAAAAGGGTTAGCCCACCGGCTTCAGGTGTTACTGACTTTCGTGGTGTGACGGGCGGTGTGTACAAGACCCGGGAACGTATTCACCGTGGCATTCTGATCCACGATTACTAGCGATTCCAGCTTCATGGAGTCGAGTTGCAGACTCCAATCCGAACTGAGAGCAGTTTTATGGGATTCGCTGAACCTCGCGGTCTCGCTGCCCTTTGTTCCTGCCCATTGTAGCACGTGTGTAGCCCAAATCATAAGGGGCATGATGATTTGACGTCATCCCCACCTTCCTCCGGTTTGTCACCGGCAGTCTCACTAGAGTGCCCAACTGAATGCTGGCAACTAGTAATAAGGGTTGCGCTCGTTGCGGGACTTAACCCAACATCTCACGACACGAGCTGACGACAACCATGCACCACCTGTCACTCTGCCCCGAAGGGAAACCATGTCTCCATGGCTGTCAGAGGATGTCAAGATTTGGTAAGGTTCTTCGCGTTGCTTCGAATTAAACCACATGCTCCACCGCTTGTGCGGGTCCCCGTCAATTCCTTTGAGTTTCAACCTTGCGGCCGTACTCCCCAGGCGGAGTGCTTAATGCGTTAGCTGCAGCACTAAGGGGCGGAAACCCCCTAACACTTAGCACTCATCGTTTACGGCGTGGACTACCAGGGTATCTAATCCTGTTTGATCCCCACGCTTTCGCACATCAGCGTCAGTTACAGACCAGAGAGCCGCCTTCGCCACTGGTGTTCCTCCATATCTCTGCGCATTTCACCGCTACACATGGAATTCCACTCTCCTCTTCTGCACTCAAGTCTCCCAGTTTCCAATGACCCTCCCCGGTTGAGCCGGGGGCTTTCACATCAGACTTAAGAAACCGCCTACGCGCGCTTTACGCCCAATAATTCCGGATAACGCTTGCCACCTACGTATTACCGCGGCTGCTGGCACGTAGTTAGCCGTGGCTTTCTGGTTAAGTACCGTCACCCGGTGAGCAGTTACTCTCACCGGCGTTCTTCCTTAACAACAGAGTTTTACGAGCCGAAACCCTTCTTCACTCACGCGGCGTTGCTCCGTCAGACTTTCGTCCATTGCGGAAGATTCCCTACTGCTGCCTCCCGTAGGAGTCTGGGCCGTGTCTCAGTCCCAGTGTGGCCGATCACCCTCTCAGGTCGGCTACGCATCGTCGCCTTGGTAGGCCCTTACCCCACCAACTAGCTAATGCGCCGCAGGCCCATCCATCAGCGGCAGCCCGAAGACCGCCTTTCAACTTACCGCCATCGGCAGTAAGGGTTATCCGGTATTAGCTACGGTTTCCCGTAGTTATCCCCGGCTGATGGGCAGGTTGCCTACGTGTTACTCACCCGTCCGCCACTCGATCCCAAGGAGCAAGCTCCTCGGTTTCGCGTTCGACTTGCATGTATTAGGCACGCCGCCAGCGTTCATCCTGAGCCAGGATCAAACTCTCCATAATTGGAAAGCTCGTCTAGAGCTCTTCGCGATACTGCTGACAGTATCTGTTTGCGTTTTGTATTGTTCGCCTCAATGTCGGGAAGTTCAACTGTGTTGAACCTCATTAATTATCGGAATTAACGTTGACATATTGTCATTCAGTTTTCAATGTTCTCGTTTTTGTGTTGCCTGTTTCAGTAATTTAAATAATGGAGCGGGTGATCGGAATCGAACCGACGACATCAGCTTGGAAGGCTGGGGTTATACCATTTAACTACACCCGCATATTTTAATGTAATAAGTGTTGCGAAGAAATGATGCGGCTGAGAGGACTTGAACCTCCACGGGATTAACTCCCACTAGGCCCTCAACCTAGCGCGTCTGCCGATTCCGCCACAACCGCATATGTATTTATTAGCGAATCTCTTTTTAGCGACAAGTAATATCTTACCATCTTACGTTTTTAATGTCAACACTGTGCTTTACTTTTTTTAAAAATAAATTAAAGTGTTTTTTAAGTAAGTGACCCGTACGGGATTCGAACCCGTGTTACCGCCGTGAAAGGGCGGTGTCTTAACCACTTGACCAACGGGCCATTTGTTAATGCAACGATATTCATAATAAAGGGATTTGAAGATAAAGTCAATACGTTTTTAACATATTCTTAATAAAAAATTATAATTTTGATCTTCAGCAATATGTTGAACTACTTTCTTCCTATATAAGGATGTTTGGAAACTGTAATTATGATTCAGTTGCTTCTTTCCAGCAGAGATGTCACTTCGATTAAACATCGTTCTTCCCCTCTTGAGTGTCTTAAGTACTACATCAGCCACGCCTTCGGTTAAGAGTAAATGTACAAGCACTCGTTTATGCGGATAATTTTCTTTTAGTAGTCTCTTCCTATATAATCATTGTTGAAAGTGTATTTTTATATTATATTAAATGAGTGGAAATCTCAATAAATATCTGTAAAAATACCTGTAAAATTTAATATTAATTTTGTCTATTTCGATGCTTTAGTATTGTTTTTTAATCTGATTGTGTTAATATTTATTTATAATCATTCTAAATAAGATTATAACTATTACTTAATTCGGAGGGATTTTAGATGGACCAAGAAAATCAAACTCAGCACTCTGGCGATGTTCGTGCCGGTGGCGGAGATCAAGCGAGAGAACAATCTCAAAACCAAAATCCAGATCGTCTTACTACCCTTTTTGGTGCGCCAGTCGGCGACCGTGAAAATTCAATGACAGCGGGCCCACGTGGACCAATGGTTATGCAGGATGTTTACTTCCTTGAACAAATGGCTCACTTTGACCGCGAAGTTATTCCTGAGCGCCGGATGCATGCTAAAGGTTCCGGAGCTTATGGTACATTCACAGTCACTCACGACATCACTCAATATACAAAAGCGAAGATTTTCAGCGAAATCGGTAAACAGACTGAAATGTTCGCCCGCTTCTCTACTGTTGCCGGTGAACGTGGTGCAGCAGATGCAGAACGCGATATCAGAGGTTTTGCACTTAAATTCTACACAGAAGAAGGTAACTGGGACCTGGTTGGTAACAACACTCCTGTATTCTTCTTCCGCGATCCTAAATTGTTCGCAAGTCTTAACCACGTTGTTAAACGTGACCCTAAGACAAATATGCACAATGCACAAAGCAACTGGGATTTCTGGACTTCACTTCCTGAAGCGCTTCAACAGGTTACTATCATCATGAGTGACCGTGGTGTGCCAAAGGGTTTCAGAAACATGCACGGTTTTGGTTCCCACACTTACAGCATGATCAATGATGATAACGAACGTGTATGGGTTAAATTCCACTTCAGAACACAACAGGGTATCGAGAACTACACTGGCGCAGAAGCCGAAGAAGTAATCGCTAAAGACCGTGAGTCTTCTCAACGTGACCTTTTCAATAACATTGAAGAAGGAAACTTCCCTAAATGGAAACTATACATTCAGGTGATGACTGAAGAACAGGCAAGAAATCACAAGGATAATCCATTTGACCTTACTAAAGTCTGGTTCAAAGATGAATATCCATTGATTCCGGTTGGCGAATTCGAACTTAACCGTAATCCGGAAAACTATTTTGCTGAAGTAGAACAGGCCGCATTCGCTCCTACTAACATTGTACCTGGTATCGGATTCTCACCAGACAAAATGCTGCAGGGCCGCTTATTCTCTTATGGTGATACTCAACGTTACCGTCTTGGTGTCAACCATCATCAGATTCCGGTAAACTCTCCAAAAGGCGCTCAGAACGTATGTCCATTCAGCCGTGATGGTGCGATGAGAGTTGACGGCAACATGGGTGCGCATATGAACTACTACCCTAATAGCTACAACAAGTACAACAGTACACCGGAAGCAAAACAGCCACCACAGGAATCTATGGGTGCGATATACGAGCATGACTTCCGTGAAGACGACAATAACTACTACGAGCAGCCTGGTAAACTCTTCAGACTGCAATCTGACGAAGAGAAAGAAAGATTGTTCCAGAATACTGCAGCTGAAATGCAGGGCACTACTGAACAGATTCAGCACCGTCATATCAGAAACTGCTACAAAGCAGATCCTGCTTACGGTGAAGGTGTAGCGAAAGCTCTTGGAGTCAACATCAGCGAAGTTGACCTTGAAGCCGCAGATTATCCATTCTAAAATAAAAAGTAAATGGACCTGATCATTATGATCAGGTCCATTTTTTAATGCTATATCTCTAATTATTTATTCTGCAAATACAACATGCCACTCATCTTTTCTCTCAAGCATGCGTTTCGCAATTTCCTGCGCACCTTCCAGGCTATGGCTCGCCGCCCAGCCACACTGCACTTCATTGCAGGCAGGAACTTCAGTTGCTACTGTAACATCATTTAATGTTTTCTCAATTACATCCGTTACATTTTCAAAGTCATCATCATTCAGCAATGACAGATAAAAACCTGTCTGGCATCCCATCGGACTTAAATCCACTACTTTTTCATGGTGGTTACGAATATTCTCAGCCATTAAGTGTTCCAGAGAGTGTAATCCCGGCATTTCCATATGCTCTTTATTCGGCTGGCAGAATCTAATATCGTATTTATAGATGACATCGCCATGTTCACCTTCACTTTTACCGGCTAATCTAATGTATGGGGCAGCGACTTTAGTGTGGTCGAGGTTAAAACTTTCTACATTCATCTTTGGCATTGAAATTCTCCTTTTAGTATATAGTAGGTCTTATGATATACAAGATACATTAAATTCTCAAGCATTCAAAAACCTTATTTCTTCATTGAAAGCGAAATCCGTCCTTTGTTCACATCTACATCGATGACGGTTACATCTACAATATCACCGACACTCACTACCTCCATTGGATGTTTGATGAATCGATTCGTCAGCTTGGATATATGCACGAGTCCATCCTGCTTTACCCCAACATCAACGAACGCACCAAAGTCTGTCACGTTTCTGACTGTTCCGGAAAGCTTCATTCCCTGCTTCAAATCTCCCATGGAAAGCACATCCGACTTCAGAAGCGGCGTTTCAAAATCATCACGGATATCCCGTGTTGGAGATTCTAATGCCTCAACGATATCTTCCAGAGTCGGCACACCAACATCCAGTTGTTCCGCCATCTCCTGGGTATTGATATTTTTTAATTTATCGGACATTGCTTTTGTGCCAATGTCTTCTTTTTTAAGTCCTATCTGTTTAATGAGCGCGTATGCAGCTTTGTAATTTTCAGGGTGGATCGGCGTTTGATCCAACGGTTCTGCGCCTTCTGGTATTCTCAGGAAACCGATACATTGTTCAAAAGTCTTTGCGCCGAGTCTCGGAACTTTGCTGATATCTTTCCTGAAAATAAACCCATCATTTTCCTCACGGTATTTCACGATATTTTTACTGATTGATGGCGAAAGCCCTGCAACGTGTTCCAAGAGAGTGTGTGAAGCTGTATTTACATTAACCCCTACCTGATTAACCGTCGTCTCCACGACAAAGTCCAGTGTTTCTGCAAGGTTTTTCTGATTCACATCATGTTGATATTGGCCGACACCAATCGATTTTGGATCAATTTTAACCAATTCGCTCAGTGGATCCTGCACACGTCTTGCAATGGAAACCGCGCTTCTCTCTTCAACATTGAAGTCCGGGAATTCTTCTCTGGCAACTTCTGATGCAGAATAAACACTCGCACCCGCTTCATTTACAATGATAAATTGAGTTTCAAGATTATTCTCTTTCACCAATTCACTGACAAAAAGTTCAGTCTCCCGTGAAGCTGTTCCATTTCCAATTGCGATCAGGGATACATCATATTTTTCAATCGTATCTAACACGCTTTTTTTCGCTGCATCGTACTTCTTTTGCGGTGGATGCGGATAGATGACCCCTTTATCGATAAATTGTCCTGAATTATCAATAACCGCCATTTTACATCCTGTCCTGAACGCCGGGTCCAGTCCCAGCATCACTCTGCCTTTAAGAGGCGGCTGCAGAAGCAGTCTCTTTAGGTTCTCAGCAAAAATATCAATCGCATGCTGTTCCCCATTTTCCGTCAGACCATTTCTTACTTCTCTTTCAATTGACGGCATAATCAAACGTTTAAGCCCGTCCTCAATTGCTTTTTCAATATATTCTCTGGTTGCTGAATGCTCTTTTATTTCCTGTTTGCCGATATAGCGTTTCAACCGCTCTAGATCATATTCCATCTTCACATTTAAAACATCGAGCTTTTCCCCGCGGTTTATAGCAAGCACTCTGTGAGGCACAATTTTCCGGATCGGCTCCTGATAACTGTAGTACATTTCAAATACACCTGTCTGATCATCCGCATTCTTCTTTTTCCTAGTGACAATATCAGCAGTGTCTTTTATGACTTTCAATATATAAGAACGGTATTTCGGTTCATCCGAGATGGTTTCCGCAATGATATCCAGCGCACCTTTAACCGCTTCATCCGCAGTTTTCACTTCATCGGTAATATATGCTTCAGCGGCTATTTCTATATTCATCGGATCCTGTGTATTTATTTGTTCTGCCAGAGGTTCCAGACCTTTTCGTTTTGCCTCAGTCGCTCTTGTTTTCTTCTTCTGTTTAAATGGACGATATAAATCTTCCACCCGATTTAATACTGTCTGCTTCAATATGTTATTTTTCAGCTCTTCTGTCAACAGACCTTGCTCGTCTATCAACCGAATCACTTCTTCTTTCCTTTTTGACAGGTTTTGCAAATAAGTAAAGCGATCGGAAATTTCTTTGATTTCCTCCTCATCCATTCCGCCTGTCATCTCTTTACGATAACGTGCGATAAAAGGAACGGTGTTTTTCTCTTCCAGAAGCTGCAGCACACTTCTTATATGTTTGGCAGACTTCCCTGTTGAACCTTCTAATTCTTTTACCAGTAACTCATTCATAAAATCTCTCCTATATTACTCAGCTGTTCTAAAAAACGTCATTGTCATTATAACATTAATACCCCCATCCTAAGTAGGACAGGGGTATGGTTATTTGCTATTCATCTTTGCTGACTGCCTGACGCAACTTATTAATTGCAGTCCTCTGCAGTCTTGAAACATGCATCTGACTCAAGCCTACGCGCTCGCCTGTTTCTTTTTGGCTCAATCCTTCCATGAACGTAAATTGAATAATCTCACGTTCACGTTCGGAAAGTATCGGAAGCACTTTCTCTAAAATCAGACGCTTTTCAGAGAGATCGTAGTTATCATCTGATTGTCCCATTACATCAAGTAAAGTGACGGTCGATCCATCTTTGTCCGCTTCTATAGAATGGTCCACACTCAGAGCATTGTAGCTTTGGCCCATTTCCATCGCTTCCAGAACATCTTCTTCCGAAACTTCCAGATGGTCTGCTATTTCACTGATTAGAGGGGAACGCTCCAGCCTGTTCGTCAATTCATCATTTGCGTTTTTTATCTTGGGTCCAATTTCTTTTATTCTCCTTGGTACGTGCACACTCCAAGTCTTGTCCCTGAGATATCTTTTGATTTCACCAACAACCGTTGGTACTAAGAATGCTTCGAACCTGCGCTCAAAGGATACATCAAACCGCTTAATGGCACCGAGTAAACCGACCATACCAACCTGTACCAGATCCTCATGATGGCTTTTCCCCTTAGAATATCTGTATGCCAGAGATTCTATCAGTTTTTGATAATGCTCGACGAGCTGGGTTTGGGCAGCTTGATCGCCTTCTTCCTGATGTCTGCGTATCAGTGCATTGATATCATCTGCTGTGAGTCCTCTATCGATTGACGATCGTTTCTCCATTCGAATGCACCTGACTTTCATTAATAAACTTCGTCATACTGATTGTTACTCCAGGGTCCTTTTTGATATAGACTTCATCCATTAATGCTTCAATCAAGAACAGTCCCAAACCTCCTTCTCTTAGATAGTTCACATTGTCATCTTCAGTGTACGGCCCGAGTTCTTTTCTTACATCTTCGTAATTAAAACTCTGGCCGTGATCAGCTACAATTATTTCCACTTTATCGCTGTAGACAGCAAATCCTACAAGGACATCCCCTGTCTGTTCTTCTCCATATGCGTGCTTCACTGCATTAGTCACCGCTTCAGAAACTGCAATCTTAGAATCTTCAATCTGATCGTAACTTGCACCTGCTCTTGAAAGTACACCTGAAAGCGTGAGGCGGATCAAACCGACATATTCTGCACTGGATGGAAACTTCATCTCTATATAATCATACTGCAATGACATTCTATTCAACCTCCGAAACTTCGTTTATATGCATTAAATCACGAAGTCCTGTAATCTCAAACAATCTGAGAATTCTATTGGATACTCCTGTAACCCGGAGCTCACGGTCATGCTGATTAAGTTCTTTTAACGTACCGACAAATATACCCAGACCTGTTGAATCCATATAGCTCACATCTGTTAAGTCAATTTTAATATTATGACTTCCGGATTGTCTGATAGGATCCAGAACCTTTTGTAATTCAGGTGCGGTATACACATCCAATTCACCATTAAGCACAATTAAATATTCGTTTTCTTTTTCAGTAGTATCGATATTAATATTCATTAAAATTACACTCCCATTTCCAAAAAATACATAGACCTTTCGGCTTTTACCCTGGACGAACATAGTTAAAACATAAAAATTTAATTTTTATTATTTTTTAATATAAATAGTGTCAAATCGTCTTTTTTATTTGGATTTTGCATGCGCATCAATGACTCATAGACATACTGGACAATATCCTGTGGATGATGGTCTTTAGCTTCTCTGAGCATATCTTTAACATCTTCAAAATCAATAAATGTATCATCATGCTTCCTTAGCTCGGTCACTCCGTCAGTGAATACGATAATCATATCGTTATCGCCAATTTCTATTTCTTTTTGTTCATATCTTGCATGTTCTTTAACACCCAGCACGATTCCTTTAGAATCAATTTCTTCAAACTCATCTGTTTCATAACGATATATCAGTGCAGGTTCATGCCCTGCGGATGAGTAATAAAGCAAGTTGGTGTTATGGTCATACAAACCATAGAACATTGTCACAAACATATTCTGGTTAACGTTTTTCTCAACTACACGGTTCAATTTCTTCAAACTGTCGCTCGGCAGTTGGGAATAACCATATGAATCCATCCCAAACTTGATCATGCTCATGGCAATGGCTGCAGGAATCCCTTTACCGATGACATCGGCAACAGCGAAACTCAGCATACCGTCTTTATGATCAATGATATTGAAATAATCACCGCTCACTTTGCGTGCGGGTACACTGATTGCACCAATTTCCATCGTTTCGAACGTAGGGATTTCAGTCTTCAGCATCGTCTCCTGCAGACTGGAAGCAACGTCCATTTCTTTATCATGAATTTTAAGTTTATTCATCATCGATTTATAATCTCTATATGTAAAGCCAAAAGATATGATGACTTCCTGCAGGATATCCAAAGATTTTTTAACTAAAGCCCCATCTTCCACTTCCATATCTTCGAGCAAATCGATGTGCAGTGAAACGATTTCCTCAGGTGAAGTATCCATTTCGATGACTTCCTCACTAAATGATTGGCACCAATCAAAAGCTTTGTCGGCGTCATCCCCGTAGAGATACAACTTCAGTATCTCCCTATATTTATTTACCAGATCGTCTATATATGTCAAAATAAATCACCTCAGACTGAAAAAAGACTTTTGCGTACAAAAGTCCATCAGGATTTCGATTCAGATTTCTTGGACTTGGCAGGCATTAATTCCAAACTGATTTTCAATGCTTTGTCCACTTCCTTCATCTTATCATCATTTAAATATGTAAGCTTCTCTCTAAGTCTATTCTTATCTACCGTTCTTATCTGTTCAAGAAGTATTACAGAGTCCTTGTCCAGATTATATGTATCTTTGGATATCTCCACATGCGTTGGAATCTTGGCTTTGTTAATTCTACCGGTAATAGCGGCAACTATGACAGTCGGACTGTGATAGTTGCCAATATTATTCTGTATGATGACTACCGGACGTTTCCCGCCTTGCTCAGAGCCCTGCACCGGTGATAGATCCGCAAGATATACTTCTCCTCTTTTCATCTATTCACCATCTTTGCTGTAAACGAGAAAATCCTCATTCGACTGCCATGCTTCACATTCCAATTCTTCACACTCGCAGGCAATTGATAAGTTAATCTCGCTCATTTCAATATATCCATGTTCAAGAGAAAGTTCAATACTGCCAAATAATGTTGCATTACTCATTAGAAGACCACTCCCCGGTAACATTAAACTTATGTCAACTATAACATGTATGAAATACCATTACTAGTTTATTTTAACACTTCATTATGCACGAATGCCGTGTCTTCACCATTATACGACCGCGGTATTCTTCTTAATAACGTAGTTAATGATTCGTGCGAAATGGTCTGTGCATGCTCGCTGTAACTTTCCATCGATTGCTCTGAATCCGCTTCTCTGCTTATGATAGTCACTTCATCGCCCGTCTTTACATCAGAAGGCACACTGATCATTGCGGAATCCATGCAGATCCGGCCGACAATTGGGGACTCCGTCCCATTTTGCAATCTGACTTTATAGCCTGTATGTCTGCGCAGCAGACCATCCGCATAGCCGATCGGCAGTGTAGCAATTTTTTCAGTACTCTCCGCTTTATGGTCCAGACCGTAACTGACACCTTCTCCGGCAGACAGCGTATGCACATCTATCACCTTCGTGGACAACATGACAGAAGGATTCAATTTCACTTCGGAAATTTCTTCAATATATTCCGAAGTGTAATATCCATACAATGAAATGCCCACACGGATCGCATTACAGTAATCACCACTGATCCTCAGTGCTCCGGCAGAATTTTGTATGTGGACATACTTTGGTTTTTTAACCGCTCCGGTAATTCTTTTAAATTCAGCATATTCCTTATCATTTACTTCTGAATCGATATCTGCAGAACTGAAGTGACTGTATATGCCTTCATAAATAAAGCTTCCCTGCCCTTCGATTTCTTCTATCATCCGGTTGATTTCTTCAATATTTGAAGTCCCCAGGCGGTTCATTCCGGAATTCACTTTAATATGCATCCATACTTCCTTGTCATATTTATCACTGACATTCTCGCGTGCTTTCGTGACCCAGTCCAAATTCGGTGCAGTGACGGCGATGCGGTGCTGGATCGCTTTATTGATATCTTCCGGCCGGATTGCCCCGAGTACAAGAATCTTCTCCCGGATGCCGTGCATGCGGAGTTCAATTGCCTCATCCAATGTGGCCACCGCAAAAAAACCAACCCCTCTTGCCGCCAGATATTCAGCGACAGTCACACTGCCGAGTCCATAGGCATTCGCTTTTATAACTGCTATAAATGTCTTATCGCGGTGCAGGTTCTGTATCATTTTATAATTTTCGTGAATCGCGTCTAAATCAACGTCAACTACGGTATCCCTATAATATTTTTCTGACACAGTCAGACCTCCTATATTTCTTCTAAAATTACAGTTGCGACTGCATATTCATTTGCATGAGAGATCGATACATGCGCTCTTTTATCATCTTCGATAAACGGTTTCCCCAGATTATCATTCAAACAGATGACATCCTGGAAGCTGGCAGCTTTGCCGATGCCTGTTCCAAGTGCCTTACTGTATGCTTCCTTGACCGCAAAGCGCCCTGCAAGATATTCCATTCTGCGTTTTTCACTCTTCAGGCTGTTATAGCTTTCCATCTCCGATTCCGACAAAATCCTTTTGGAAAGACGATTATCCCTTGATTCAATCTCTTTTACACGACTTATTTCTATTATATCTGTCCCTAGACCAACAATCATATTTCCCGCCTCGTATTTTCATTGATTAATGTTCTGATATCATTTCTGAGACTATCCGCCTTATCCGCTTCAAGTTCCGGTATTTCCACTCTCTCTGCAGAGGTCCGCAGCGTAATGCTTTTCAAACCGAAACGCCGCATTAGCGGACCCACATGGGTATCGATATTCTGCACCCGGAATAGAGGCACAGAGATCTGTTTTTTAACCCATATTCCGCTGTGGATCTTGATTTCATCCTCCTGCACCTGGTACCGGAAATATTTATACTGCAATTTTGGAAACAGCCAGATCTGAAAAATACAGCCATACAGGAAGAAGGCGAAAATGACCAGAGGCACCCACAATGGTATCCATTCCCATACCCACAGTGACAGTATGAGCGCTGTAAGCGCAGCAATCAGTATAATACCTGCAATAATCGATTCTCTAATTCTCCAGACTTTGATCGCTTTCGGTGATATCTTCTCCATCTGATTGCCCCCTCTCTGCCCAGTTCCAAATCTTTTCTATATCTTTCTGATCGATGAACTTCAATGTCGCACTTGATCCCATTATGCCCGCGGCAGTCACGAGTGTAATGACACCAAGATCTGCACGGATGAGGAACGGGTTGACCACCCACTGGGCTTCAATCAATTTATCCTGTTTGATCACATAATGGGAACGCGAGAAAAATGCCGTTGTCATCATATTGATCTCATTGCTGCGAATGACATATCCACTGTTTCTCGCACTGTATATTCCTGAAATGATGAACACCGATGCCAGAACCAATCCAACGATCCATGCATAATCGAACCAGAAATACTGGACGGCGCCCGTCACAATAACGATGATTGAGAGCATGACCTGGAAGTACCTTCTGTAGCCTCTGACCGGCACCACTTTCTCCGGCACTTCAACATGATAGTTCGGGAAAATTTCATCAATGATTTCATACAGCCTCTTTTTCTTGATAAACGGCAAAAGTTCCACTTTCCCCTCACGGTCTTCGCTATCCAGAGAATCACTTGTAATCGTCACCGACAGGGAATAATATCCAATCATCCGTCTGATGAGCGAATCTTTGATGACGATATTCTGCACTCTGTTAACATTCACACTTTTATGTTTCTTTTCAAGCAGACCGTACTCCACAACCAAATCATCGGCTTTCATTTTCAGTGAATAATTGAAATATTTGATGGAGAGTATCAATATACCTGCGATATATCCCACAATGATGAAAATGATAACTGCGATACTCATTGCCATAAATACATTTCTGACGAGGCCTTCAAAGTATTCAAAGTACCTTTCGATCAGGAAATTCGCGCCGATCAGATTGATAAACCCGAATACGATTGCTAAAAATGCACCCAGTGCCCCACTCGTCATGCTCATGAGTATAAGTGATCTGCCTTTCATCTTGTATAATAATGCAAACTGCTCTGAAGACGTTTCCTCTGATTCCTCCGACTTCGGCCATTCACTGTAAGCCCCGGTTTCCACAGTTTCATTATTCAGTTGATTTTTTTCATCATATAAAATGGACTGGATGGATTGAGCCTGGGATTTCTTAATCGTATCAATTTTTATACCCTCACCCGGTGTGATGATATCCAGTTTGACTGCACCAAAGATCCTGTGCAATATCGGTTCATTGAAATCAATGGATTGGATACGGCTGATATCCAGTTCCTTTTCTCTGTTGGAGATAACGCCGTCTTTATATATAAACTTACCTTCTTCAATCCAAAATCGCGTCCGATATTTATTGAGAAAATCAAATCCCCCCAGGAGGATAACAGCAAGTATGAGCAGGCCTGCTGAAAGCAGTATATATTTCAGAGAGATATTGCCTGAAAAAATAACTTCTCTCGAATTGAATAAGACAATAATAATTGGAATCCATAAGTTTTTAAACGCATTGACCACACTGCCTAAATAAGCGATAGGATGAAGTTTCTGCGGGCTATACATCAGTGTCCTCTCCTTTCACCATCTCAACAATTTCACTTTTCAGGGCCTGCGCTTCTTTTATTTTTATAGGCGGCAGAAAAAATGTTGTACTTGCGGTTCTCACTACGAGGTTAGCCAAGTTGTATTTTCTTGAAATCGGACCTGTCGAGAGTACGGCACCCTGTATACGTCTAATCGGAACCATTTTGGTAGAGATACGGAAGAACCCCGCTCTGACAACCAGAACTTCCTCCCGCAGCTCGTAGCGTGTGACTTTGTAATAAACAGCCGGTCTGATTAAACTGCCGACTATAAAGATCAGCAGCAGAATGCCCGACGCCGCCCAGTAGATCCAGTGCGGAAGATCAAAATATGCAGCGGCTGCACTTATCCCTATTGCTACTGCAGCCCATATCAGAAATCTCCAGAAATGCCGTACTCTTAGATAATGGACGACATTTTTATGTATCGCATTCATATTCATCCCCCTTTTAATAGAGTCATACTAGTATAACTCTAAATCAAATTCAATTGTTCTTCAATTATATATCCAACTGACCGGTATATATAATAAAAACACCCTCAGTCCGGAAATTCCCGGACAAAGGGTGTGATATATACATTATTTAATGTGGTCTTTGAAAGTACGTCCACCTTGGCTGCTGTTTCCGCGTTTTTGACCTTTTTGCTGTGGACGACCGCCGCTACGTTCGTTGCGTTTGCCGCCGCCACTGCGGGCTGCTCCGCCACGCTCACCGCCGCTGCGCCCTTTTCTGAAAGGTTTTTTACCGCCGGAAGGTTTACCACCGCCGCCGCGACGTTGTCCGCCTTTGCGGGTTAACGGTTTTTCAAATGAAAGCTGAATGCTGTCATCTGATTTGCTGAAGAAGAACTCATTCAACAGTGCTGCCACAACCTCTTCAGGCTGGTTTTCTTCAAGCAGGCGCTGAGCGATTTCAGTCGTATGACCGCTCTCATTTTGGGAAATCCAAAGTTTAATCTTCTCAAAGATTTCTTCTTCTCTCGCTTTATGAACTTCTTTTTTGTTTGGTGGTCTGAGAGCAACAATTGTTTTCTTTTTCTCATTTTCAATCATTCTGAGATAATCCATCTCCACCGGGTTAACGAATGTAAGCGCCATTCCTTCTTTACCCGCACGGCCGGTACGACCGATTCTGTGTGTATAACTCTCAGCATCCTGCGGAATATCGAAGTTGTAAACGTGGGATACTCCTGAGATATCAAGCCCTCTTGCTGCTACATCTGTCGCAACTAGAATGTCCAATGCATTATTACGGAATTTCTTAAGCACTTCAAGACGTTTTGACTGCGTGATATCACCATGCAGACCTTCTGCCCGATATCCTTTAGCAATCAATGCACTTGTCAGTTCATCCACACGGCGTTTCGTACGGCCGAATACAATCGCAAGGTCCGGTTGATGAGTATCCAGGAAATCTGTGAATACTTCAAGCTTTTCGAGCTCTTTTACGATTGTATAACTCTCTTCGATTTGTGGGCTGCTTGCGCCTTGATTCATTGTCTTAACGATTTGAGGTTTGTTCATAAATCGAGTGACAAGCTCCTGGATTGCCGGTGGCATTGTCGCAGAGAAGAGTAATGTCTGCCTGTCATCTGCAGGAAGACCGGACATGATGAATTTCACATCATCGATGAATCCCATGTTCATCATTTCATCTGCTTCATCCAATACGAGTGTTCTGATGTTCTCGAGCTTTAATGTTCTTCGTTTGATATGGTCGATTATACGACCTGGTGTACCAACGATGATTTCCGGACGTCTTTTGAGGTCCTTGATCTGGCGTTCAATGCTCATTCCGCCAAAGATTACGTTTACGCCAAGTTTCTTATACTTAGCGAATTGTTTGAGTGCTTCACTCACCTGTACTGCTAATTCCCGTGTCGGCGTTAAAATCAGCACCTGTGTGCCGCCCTGCTTCTCTGTGTTCTCTATGATCGGGATACCGAATGCACCAGTTTTACCAGTACCAGTCTGTGCCTGGCCTAAAATATCTTTTCTTTCAAGAGCGTATGGTATACTCTCTTCCTGAATAGGAGTTGGTGTTTCAAATCCCATTTCCTGCAGTGATTTTAAGGTTTCATCACTGACACCTAATTGTTTAAAAAACTTCAAATTAGAGTCTCCTTTGACTTTTTGTTTCTCATTTTCGTTACGCATAACTTCTCTATTCTACCATCATCCGTAAATTTACACAAGTCTCTTTCCATATTACTTAAAAAGAAAGCGTTCAGCCAGTATATTCAACTCAAGCTGGCTCTCCTCCGTATACGCAAATAGATGCGGGGCGTCTTCCAGCAACTCAAGTTTTGCATTAGGGATTTCCTTGACGGTTTCTACACTCGATTCATAAGGGACGAGCAGATCCAATGTGCCATGTATAATTAAAGTATCCGATTTAATATTTTCTAAACCTTCTCTTTTTGATTCGATGATTTTTTTGAATTCCTGAAATGCCCTGAGCGGGATATCCTTGATACGGTCTTTAATCTTTCCATACATATTAAGTTTCATATGCTCACTGAAATGTCTGGGTGTTAAATTCAGCTGCCCTATTTTTGTTATCTTTGTATAATCAAATGCCGGCGCGATGAGCAGCAGTTTTTCAACTCCTTTCTGCTGTGCAATATGACTGGCGAATACACCGCCCATTGAAAAACCGACGATATAAATTTCATCCGCCCGTTTTTCTAGTTCAGTATATGCATCCATTGCTTCCTTGAACCACTCATCACCTGTGACTGTCTTTAAATCGAGCACTGTACCGTGGCCGGGATAGACCGGAAATTCATATTCAAAATCGTAGCGGGATTTCAAGTAGGCAAATAAAGGATCCAGTTCATGCCTACCGCCGGTATAACCATGCAGAAATAAAACTCCAAGTCTATTCGATATACTCAATCACCCTTTCCACCGCCATTCCCCTGGAACCCTTCAATAAGACGACTGTGTCCTTACCGAGGTGCATTTTCAATTCTTCAGCCAGTTCCTCCAAAGAATCAAAATGTTTCCTATCGGTATTATTGACTGTGTCATGAATCATTTTTGCATCCTTACCGTAAGTCATCAGCAGATCAAAACCATTTTCCGAAGCATTGATATACTCGCCGACTGATTCATGAAGTTCTCTTCTGTAAGTACCAAGTTCGAGGATGTCGGCCAGCACAAGGATCTTAAAGCCATAGTCCATATTCCCGACAGTGTTGATTGCACTTTTCATACTGGAGGGGCTGGCATTGTATGCATCGTTGATAAACATCGCACCGGATTCATGGTTTACTCGCTGCATACGCATATCGGTTACTATTAAATTCCGGAATTGGTCTTTGACTTCAGATATTTCCAGACCCAGTGCCCCGGCAGCTAGAAGTGCCAGCGTTGCATTCGCCGAGTTGTGAACACCTAATTGCGGAATTTCAACGGCCGATTCCACACCCGTAATGTTAAATACAGTGCCTTTTTCTGTCTGTTCCACGTTTGTAATCTGTAAATCGTTTGCTTTATCCAATCCGCCGCTTTCAATCGTGTAATCCACATCCCTGTCCACGATCTGTTCCAGGAGCGGGTAATCACGGGAGTAGATAAAAGTCCCCGTTCCTTTTAAGCCGTTAACAATTTCGTATTTAGCTGCTGCGATATTCTCTCTGGACCCCAATTTTTCAATATGGGATTCCCCAACATTCGTTATGATGGCGACGTCGGGCGATGTCATTCTGCTCAGGAAATCTATGTCCCCTTTTGAATCCATACCCATTTCCAATATGGATATATCCGTATCATGATCAAGCTGTAAAATTGTTAATGGCAGACCGATTTCGTTATTGTAGTTTCCAATGGTTTTCTTGACTTTAAAATGCGGTGCAAGTAGACACTCCACCATATCTTTCGTTGTCGTCTTGCCATTGGACCCTGTGATTGCAATCACTTTTGGGGATACCAGTTCCAAATAGGCTTTCGCTATCTGCTGGAGTGCCTGAAGTCCGTCTTCCACTTTGATTAGAGGTCTCGCATCTTCTTGCTCCAGGTCGTGTTCCGTGAGCGAGAGTGCCGCACCTTTTTCGAATGCCTCTTCTATAAATCTGTGGCCGTCGGCATTCTCACCTAGAAACGGCACAAAAAGATTATTTTTTTCAATTGTTCGTGTATCAATTGAGACACCTTTCATCTTTTCACTTTTAATATTTCGGGCAGCACGGTTGAGCTTGCCGCTGCAAAACTCTGCAATTTGTTCAATCGTTACTTCTATCATAAGAAAATTACCATTCCTTCTAATTGTGATGTCGAGTAGCCATTCTCACTCTATTATAATATAGTCCCTGTACTGTATCACTAATGAAGTTCACAAAGATGACAGCATAAAGCTGTGGAATTGTTTAAAGCGATTATGATAATATTAAAAACCAGGGTTATAATAGTGTATAATTAAAAGATGATTTCAATATGGGTAAGGTGAAATTCTTGGAAAATAATCAAGGATACAAAAGACAAAATACAAATATACTTGCTCGGATTGACTGGATACTCATTCTGTATATCTCGATGCTTGCTGTTATAAGCATTATAATGATACGTTCAGCAATGACGAGCGGACAGTATAATATAGATTTCAGTGTACGGCAGATGGTTTTCTACATCTCCGGCTTCTTCATGGTCATCGTATTGACTTTCATTCCTATGAAATGGATAAAACAGTATATATGGATCATTTATGGTTTAAGTGTGCTTTCACTGATGGTTCTTTTCTTTGCACCCGTTTCACCAATCACACCAATTATCAATGGTGCAAAAAGCTGGTATCAATTCGGTTTCTTCAGCATCCAGCCTTCGGAGATTGTCAAAATCATTTACATACTTACTTTAGCTTATGTTGTGAGCCAGCATAACAAGTACAAGTTGACGAGTGACTTGAATGTAGATGTTAAATTGCTGTTTAAACTGATGGCAGTCTCAGTCCTTCCCATGCTGTTCATTCTTGTACAGAATGATTTGGGCACGACACTTGTAATGATTGCGATCCTTTTGGGCATGATTGTTGTTTCCGGCATAAGCTGGTGGTTGATCATTCCCACCCTTGCCGTTGTGGCGACTATCGGCGGGGTCCTTATATTGGGCATCCTTTACAGACCTGAACTCTTAGAACGATACCTGGGAATCCACCCTTATCAATTTGAGCGTATATATTCATGGCTGCAGCCTGAAGAATACATTACCGAAGGCGGATTCCAGTTAAGCAACTCACTTAAAGCAATTGGCTCCGGCGGAATAACCGGCAAAGGATTTGGAGACGGTATTATTTACATACCTGAGAACCATACCGATTTTATCTTTACAATCGTCGGTGAAGAATTTGGTTTCCTAGGTTCAACAATAGTAATCGTCATTCTATTTATGCTGATGCTTCATCTGTTCAGAATCGCAGCGACGATCAATGATAGTTTTTCCTCTTATTTCATAATCGGGTATGTGTCGCTGCTGATGTTCCATGTATTGCAAAATATCGGCATGACAATCCAGCTTCTGCCGATTACAGGTATACCGTTGCCATTTCTCAGCTATGGCGGGAGCGGGCTCTGGGCGAACATGCTTGCTGTTGGTATTGTTATGAGCATATATTTCCGTGAATATCGCCAAAAAGTGTAAAATAAACCGCAGCCGGATTTTCGGCTGCGGTTTATTTTAGATATTCTGTTCTTTCAATCGCAACTTCTCATTGTGTGCGATGCGATTCATAATTTCGAATCTAGATCTCGAAACCTTGACTTTGACCCCGAGTTCATTTAGCATCGTGACGACTTGTTTGACTTTTGAATTGTCGTTTTTATGCATAATGACACTCCTTCATTTGCGTCTTAATTCTATTTTACCCTTTTACATCATTTTTTTCTATATATTTTACAAATTAAATATTACAAAATTTTAAATATCTTTCATATTATAATAGAATGATAGTGAGGTGAATGTTATGGATTGGTTGTTTTTTGATTATTTTTTCAGCACCAGAGTAATGAGCATCATTACTTTAATCATTATTGGCATCAATTTTCTGCTCGCCATCGGTCTTATCTTTTTAGAAAGACGAAGCGCCCAAAGTGTTTGGGCATGGATTCTTGTACTATTTTTCCTCCCGGTTGTAGGATTTATCATTTATATGTTATTTGGCCGTACAATATACAATCAAAAAATCTTCATCATCCAGGAAGATGATAAAGTGGGAATGGAACATTTAGTTCAAGATCAACTTGATGAGTTAAGTAATAACTCCCTGGACTTCTCAAATCCCGTTGCAGAGAAGCATAAAAAGCTGATTCATATGCTGCTGTACAATAATCAGTCATTTTTGACAGTCAACAATTCCATTGAGACATTCACAAATGGCCGGGACAAATTTGATAGCCTTCTTGAAGATATCCGTAATGCCAAAGACCATATTCATTTCCAGTATTATATATTCAGATTGGACAATCTTGGCAAAGAATTGTATGAGGCATTGCTGCAGAAGCAAAAAGAGGGGGTTACAGTAAGATTTCTGTATGATGACATCGGCTCAAGGGGACTCACTTTAAGGAACTTCAGAAAATTTAAGAATGAAGGCGGACAGGTGGAAGCTTTCTTCCCGAACATGCTCCCGCTCATCAATCCCCGGATGAATAATAGAAACCACCGGAAAATAGTAGTTATCGATGGTTCAGTAGGTTATGTGGGTGGATTCAATGTCGGTGACGAGTATTTGGGCTTAAATAAAAAATTCGGATTTTGGCGGGATACGCATTTAAAAATCAGCGGTGAGGCAGTCAAGTCCCTTCAGCTCAGATTCATGCTTGATTGGAACTCCCATTCAGAACGTAACAATTTAACACGGGAAGAAAGATACTTTCCGGCTGTCGGTTACCACGGTGAAAATCCAATTCAAATTGCTTCGAGTGGTCCTGATGAAAAATGGCAGCAGATTAAATACGGTTATATAAAGATGATATACAGTGCCAAAAAGTCCATCTATATACAAACCCCTTATTTTATACCGGACCCGTCATTTCTGGAAGCAGTAAGGATAGCAATTTTAAGCGGAATTAAAGTGCATTTGATGATTCCGAATATGCCTGACCATCCATTCGTCTACTGGGGCACCTACTCCAACGCCGGTGCACTAGTGAAAATGGGGGCAGAAGTCCACATATATGAGAAAGGCTTCCTCCATCAGAAAATTGTTATGATTGATGATGAAGTGCTCAGTGTCGGAACGACGAATATTGATATGAGAAGTTTCTTATTGAATTTTGAAGTCAATGCCTTTATATACGACGCTGAACAAGCCGGACAATACCGTGAGATATATGAAAAAGACGTTGAGGATTCAACACTTCTCACTGAAGAAAGATATGCCGCCCGCGGTAAATGGATTAAATTTAAAGAAAGTTTTGCCAATCTCATCTCACCAATACTGTAAAAATTATAAAACACCCTTTCCGTGAAATTACGGAAGGGGTGTTTCGCTTAAAAGAATTATTATTATTTCTTTTTACGTTTTTTCTTAGGCATTACTTTGGCATTCTTGATACGCTGTTCTTTCTCAGCTTTTTCTCTTTCATGCGCTTCGATGATCGGTGCCATCTCTTCGGCAACTTTCTTCTTATAGAACGTGTTACCTGCCCATGTCTGGAATATCAGGAATAAACCGCCAACTGCCCAGTATAGTGGAAGGGCCGAAGGAGAAATCAATGAAATCCAGATGATCATGATTGGAGAGATGTACATGAACAGCTTCATCTGTTTACGCTGTTCTTCTGGAACAAACTGCATGGATACAAATGCCTGTCCGGCGTATACAAGACCTGCAATTGCGACCATGAAGTAATCAGTCTGTGTCAGGTTCATCCAGAGGAATTCCGGATACTCTGTGATTCCGCCATCGGACGGCCATCTTAGAGCGAAGTAAAGTGCCATGACAACCGGCATTTGGATCAGCATCGGCAGACAGCCCATATTAAGTGGATTGATGCCATGTTTTTTGTACAATGCCATCATTTCCTGCTGTGCTTCCATCTTCTCTTCCTGCGTTGTAGCAACTTTAGTTTTCTTCTGAATCTCTTCCATTTCTGGTTTAACTATTTTCATCTTCTCGCGCATCATCATCTGGTTCTTATATGTACGCATCATGAATGGAAAAATAGCTAAACGGACGATCAGCGTGATGACGATGATTGCCAAACCATAGTTATGATTTAAGTTATCACCTAGCCAATGTAATAATGAATCCATCGGCTGTACGAATGTGTTAAAGAAAAAACCGTCTCTATTTTCTTCCTGGGAATAATCACAGCCCGAAAGTACAAGGACCAGACCGATCATTATGGGGAAGAGCCATTTTTTACTCATTTCTTCACCTCAAAAAAAATATCTCACATAAAAGAAATTGTAACATAAACAAGAATGTAAAAAAATCATTTTCCGTCCTTTAAATGAGTATATTTAATGTCCGAGGCAATTATAGGAAATTCTGAACTGCATTTTCAACATCTCCAGCCCCCGCGATTGCTGAAATCAGCGACACGCCATCCGCACCACTTTCGAGGCATATTTGATAATTCTCCTGAGTGATTCCGCCGATTGCAACCATCGGCATTTCACCTATCAAACCTCTCATTTCCTGCAATCCTTCAACTCCTATCGCTTCACCTGCATCATTTTTGGATAGTGTTGAAAAGACGGGTCCAGTTCCAACATAATCAGCTTTCCCCATGTTGCTGTTCTCCAGTTCTTTTTGGTTTGCAACGGATAAACCGATGATTTTATCATCGAAATAAGAAGGTAACAATGAAACATCCAAATCATCCTGCCCCAGATGAATACCGTCCGCGCCTACTCTTTGGGCAAGCTCCGGCGCATCATTTATAATGAAGGGAACACCGTATTTATGACATAACCCTTTAACTTCCGAGGCAAATTTAAAGAGCTCTTCCCCTTTTAACGAATTGGTCCCTTTTTCTCTGAGCTGGAACATTGTCACTCCGCTTCTTAACGCTTCCTCAATGACCTGAAGCGGATCTCCTTCTACATTATTACTCCCGCATATAAAATATAATCTGAGCCTGCTTCTGTCCATTAAAAAACCTCCACTACTCTATCCTCAAGCAAGTTACCTTCATTAAGATAAAGCTCATCTATGAGCGTAGTCATAAATGTGCCTGGAGCCGGAATACTTATTTTTCCTGCGGCGGCTTCCGCGCAAAGATTATAGTAACTGGCAGCATCCACCACCGCCTCTTTATCAAAATATTCTTCCAAACCGATAAATGCGGCAATCAATGCACCCAGCAAACATCCGGAACCTGTGATTTTCCCCTGGAGGCTATGGCCGTTTGCCATCATTATTACATTTTCATCTGTGACCAGAGCATCGCGCGCGCCTGTAACTAAAACCGGCACTTTAAATTTTCTATATACCAATTTCGCGATATCCAGTGTATCCCTTTTTTCTGTT
This sequence comes from Salinicoccus sp. HZC-1, assembly GCF_046736035.1. GTDB lineage: Bacteria > Bacillota > Bacilli > Staphylococcales > Salinicoccaceae > Salinicoccus. Next base: position 2,302,556 of record NZ_CP177130.1, read on the forward strand.
GAGTCCACACCTTTTAAGCTGCTTTCTGCACCGGATAATGCCAGCATTTCGCCGGCATTTCCTTTTATAAGTGACACTTTATGGCGGTTCAGCAAATCATCTGTAATACTTGTCCTGAACTCCGAAGCCCCGTATCCTACTGGATCAAAAACGATTGGAACCCCATTTTTATTGGCCTCTTCCATCATTTCATCCATCAGTTCACATTTTGCTGTATCCGCCGTACCGATATTGATAAGCAGTCCCGAGGCGACTTTCATCAAATCAGATGCTTCGGATTTTTCCCCGCTCATAATCGGAGAAATTCCTGCGGCAAGCATTCCATTAGCTGTAAAATTTTTCACTACGTCATTTGTGATACATACAACAAGTGGGTTTGTTTCGCGTAATTTATCTATACGGTTCATCATTTATTCTCCTCTTTAAAACTGAAATGGTTCACCGGACCGTTACCCTTCCCAATGCCGGGATTATTCTTTATCGCTGATGTAATATATCTTTTTGCAAGCCTGAAACTCTCTTCCATCGTTTTTCCTTTCGCCAGTTCGGCTGTCATCACAGCTGAAAATGTACATCCTGTACCGTGTGTATGGTTTGTATCGATACGAGGTTCGCTCAATACAACTTCATTATCTCTAGTGAATAAATAATCCACAGCATCACCGTCAAGATGCCCTCCCTTGATCGTTACACTGCTAAGTCCGATTTCATACAGGAATATTTTAGCCGCCTTACGTACATCAGACTCACCTTTAATTTTATGCTCAGTAATTTTTTCTGCTTCATGAATATTCGGTGTAACATTTGTTGCGATTGGCAGCAGTGACTCCCTTAAAAATTCAATTGACTTCTCTTCGACCAGAGTATCCCCGCTTGTCGCAATCATCACTGGATCAATAATGAAAGGAATATCATTATTTTTCACTGTTTCTGCGAGGACTTCCATCATTTCAACCGTGGCAATCATCCCACTTTTCATAGCATGAGGCACTTCATCACTAAAGATACTGTACAGCTGTTTTTCCAAAAAGCCGGCCGGAACATTAAAAACATCCTGAACACCCATTGTGTTTTGTGCAGTCAATGAAGTTACCGCAGCCATACCGTACACGCCTCTGGAATGAAATGCCTTACTGTCAGCCAGTACCCCTGCCCCGCCTGTCGGATCCGTGCCTGCAACTGTTAATGCGATTGGTAATTTATGCATTTACATTCACCTCCATCCAACGCTCTTTATTCACAGCCATGTTAAAGAATCTTTTTTCATGCTCTGTGCTCTCAATAAAATTTTTCTTCAGTTTCATTATGTCATTAACAGACATTTTTTCCGCTTCCTTATCTATTATCTTCAACATTACTTCAAGCGTATCATCCATATCGGCGGCGTAAAACTCAAACCACTTTTTATAAGGATGATCTGATTCAAAGGTATTTCGTTCCATTGCCATTTCAGCAATTCTTCTGTAAACATAGGGGCACGGAACCATCGCACTCATTGTAAATGCGATATTTTCTCTTGAATATGCGTTAAAATACATATGTTTAATATAATGGTCTGCTGCGGGATACCATTCCCCAGTTTTTATAATTTCCTGATACGGTATACCAACTGCACGTGCGAGTATGTTATGCGCCTCACTTTCACCATCAAGCAAAAAATCCATTTGTCCCAGTAGATATTTGACTGTATCCCTGGAATCCGCCTTACCAATCAGCATTGCATAAAGGTTGGCAAACTCATCCAGATATAATGCATCGGCTTGTAAATAATGAATGACCGATTCCTTATCTATATCTACGTTTATCAAACCTTGTATAAACCTATCATTATAAATTTCTTCAATCATCGGTTCTATTTTACACATCAATTCTCCAGTCAGCATATAATTTCTCCTTTTTCATATAATAAAAACCCATTTCCAACGCAGGAAACGGGTTAAGTATAATAAGGCAGAAAGATATGCCTGACCAACCCACTTTCCTACGCTGGTATTACCCAGATCAGGTCCGAGGGATCAGTCAAACGACTGTCTCAGCAAAAAAGCACCCCTAGTGGTATTGCTATTTGATTAATTCCAATGTTAATAAACTAATTCGTCTATGTCAAACACAATGAAAAATGCCAGGCGTATTCGCCTGGCATTTGGATAGATTAGATTATATTAAATCAGTAGTATTACAGTCTAGAACCACATACAGGCCAAGGTTGGGAACCTCTGTCCTGATAAAGGATCTGAGCTCTTTTAGTTTGTTCTGCTGCAGAAGCTTGGGATGGCAGTCCGCTGCCGCCTACAGATTTCCAAGTTTGAACATCAAATTGGTAAAGACCATGATAAAGTCCGTTTGAACTTACAACACCAGCGTTTCCACCTGATTCACACTGTGCAAGTGCTCCCCAGTTTTGTCCACTGTTGCTGCTTGTTGAAGTAGACTGGTTTTGAGTTTTAGCTTGCTGCTTTTGCTCTTGTTGCTTTTGCTCTTGTGCTGCTGCTCTTTCTTGAGCCGCTTGCTCTTGTGCTGCTTGCTCTTGTGCTGCTTGCTCTTGTGCTGCTTGTTCAGCCGCTGCTTGCTCTTGTGCTGCTGCTTCAGCCGCTGCTTGCTCTTGAGCCGCTTGCTCTTGTGCTGCTTGTTCAGCTGCAGCTTGTTCTTGAGCCGCTTGCTCTTGTGCTGCTGCTTCATTGTTAGATTGTTGTTGTGGAGCAGGTTGAGCTGCTTCTTCTTCGACTTGTGGAGTTTCTACTACTGATGCTTGTTCTACGTTGTCACCAGAAACAGTAAGTGTTTTACCTGCAAAGATAAGATCAGATGAAAGGTTATTCCAAGCTTTAAGATCAGAAACTGTTACATCAAATTTTTGAGCGATTTCAAATAGAGTATCGCCTGCTTCAATTTTGTAAAGCCCCTCTTCAGCCGTTTCAGTCTTTTCTTCAGCTTTTTCTTCACCATTGATTTCAATTACTTGTCCAGGAACGATGATGTCTGAAGTAAGACTGTTTCCAGATTTAATCGCTTCAACTGAAGTATTATTTTCTTGAGCAAGACCCCATATAGTATCACCCTTATCTACTGTATGGCTTGCTGCTTCCGCACTATATGCTAAAGTTCCTGATACAGCAATCGCTGCACCTACTGATAATACTTTTTTCATAATATTATTTTCCTCCCGTATAATCCCTGGATTATTTTTTATTAGATTAAGTTTTTCTCTGTGTTAATCAACTAGGTAATACTATATCAGATAAAAATATTACGTAGGTTACAGGAATATAAAATGTAAAGCTCTCTTTTACATTTATGTTACAGGAACATTTCTGGCGAGTATGTATTATTGCAATGCGTTACATTTTAAGTGTTATTATATTCAAAAAGATACTTTTAACTCTTGAATAATCACATATAAAATTAGTTTAATCATTGGTATGCCAGCATTCCTGTAAATTTATCATTATTATTGCTACAAATTTAAAAATTTATTTATTTTCTGACATCCGTAACAAAAAATAATTCCACGTAATAAAGAAATTATTAATATATACTGTAAAACTTAAAAAACCACACAAAAACGCCTTGCAGAAAGCTTTTTCGCAGCATTATGCTTTCTGCAGGGCAGGTGAGTAGTGTGTGAGTGTAGAATTTTAAAGATTGAGTGGTGAATAAATCCTCATCTATGCAAGGGCTTTTTCTTCTTCCGTTTTTTCATCATGCTTAGTGTCTTCAGATTTAATAACTGATTCTGTTTCTTGTTTAGCCTCATTAATATCTAATGCGGGTGCTGTTCTATTCATGATTTTTTCAAGAGCTTCCAAATGCTTATCCGGTTTACCGGAAGTCTGCTGTTCTTTTTCGTCTATGCTTAATGTATGGACAGCCTTTTGTCCCACAACATTATGTTGATCGTAATATCGTACTGCATCGCCAATCATTTTCGAAGGGTTGCCGAGATTTTTTTGGTCAGCCATTTTCTGTGGCATTGGTTTGACACTCTCAGCCCAGATTTCCATTCCGTATTCTTTTTCGCCATTCGGTTTTATATGAGATGTTGAAGCAATCTGCCCACTTACACATAAAATCTCACCTTCTCTGGCTTGAGAAAGTATTTTAGGTATAGCCTTCCCAAAAGCTTTGCAATATATGAAGTGAATTTCTTTTTCCTTTCTCTCATCTTTAGGCACACGAATTGTCGCGATTATAAAAGAATTGATACTTCCATTAGAAGTTGTCGACAGAGTAACATTCTTAACAAGTTCTCCGACCAGCAGAACTTTGTTCATCATAATTTCACCCCCTTCCTGTATACAAGATAAAGGGGCCTTAAATTTTCTGCAAACAACGGATATTTGATTTTATCTGTGATTTCTATACAATTAAACTGTATCTGCAATAAATTCTATATATAGTAGAAGTTTATCGTGCAATTATATATATTCTGCTATTTTAAGTTTTGTAATTTGAGAGGGGTACTTAAATGAAGTCTTTTAAAATCATCGAAATTAAGATTGAACACGAAAGTAACTTTATCATTCTGGATCTTATTGATGGGATAATCATCAACAAGGAGACAAGCGAAGATCCCTGGCTGATAGAAGTCACCACCTCCCCTGACTTTAAAGATATACTTGAAGAATTCGTTGATAAAGAAGTGGATTTACTTGTTACCATTACCAGACCGACGAATGAACCGGCCAGATTTAAAGGGGTATTTAACGAGATGAATGAAATTGATGAGGCTGTTTCATTAATTTTCAGCGGAGATATTATTGTGCAGAACCCTTACTATGCAGAAGACTTGCTCTCCCAGCTTATTGATGAAGGATTTGAAGGAGAAGAACTGCTTAATGAGTTTAAGGCAATGATGGAATCGAAAACAGAACTAAAAACATCCGATGATTAATTATCATCGGATGTTTCTGTATCTTGTATAGCAAATGTGATTTCGCATTTACAGGCAATCTCACCATCAACCGTGGCGACTGCTTCACCCTTGCCAATCGGACCTCGGATTTTAGTGATTTCTACCGTTAACTCCAGAGCATCTCCGGGTGTGACTTGCTTTTTAAACTTACATTTATCAATCCCGGCAAAGAAAGCTAATTTGCCCTTGAATTTTTCTTCCTGCAATAATGCCACAGCACCGACCTGTGCCAGTGCTTCAACAATAAGAACTCCCGGCATAACAGCATATCCAGGGAAATGACCCGGGAAAAATGGTTCGTTCCCGGAAACCTGTTTAATACCTGTACATTTAACTCCCGGTTCGATATCCGTCACTCTATCTATAAGAAGAAACGGAGGACGATGCGGGATGATTGCTTTAATTTGGTCATAAGTCAGCATTTATTTATCATTCCTTGGTCAGATTGATGATGTGTTCCCATGTTTCCAGACGAAAAACTTCTATTGGATTATCCAGTATTCCAAAGCCGATCATCAGTCCTACAAAGAAAACTATGACAGCAATATAAATAAATAAAAGAATCCGTACAATTAATGGAAATCTACGGTGGACTAGTTTTTTCGATTGTTCCGCCATATTCATACCTCTTTACTTCGAAGTTACCACATTTTCCTGTGCAGAATTATCACCTGTCCGTTCGATGTCTGCTCCAAGCTTTTCAAGCTTTCTATGGAAGTCGACATATCCACGATCCAAGTGCTTAAGTTCAGTAACTACAGTATAACCTTCTGCTGCTAAACCTGCAAGAATCAGTGCAGCTGCTGATCTTAAATCTGTCGCCTTCACTCTGGCACCTTGCAGCTTCTTCACACCTTTAATCATTGCATGATTTTCTTGCAGATCAATATCCGCATTCATACTTGCAAACTCGTCCACATGCATGAATCTGTTTTCAAAGATTGTTTCAGTAATTATACTCACACCATCAACTGTTGTGAGCAACGCCATCATTTGGCTTTGCATATCGGTTGGAAAACCTGGATGAGGCAGGGTCTTTACCTGAGTCGGTTTTAAGTGTTCCGACGGAATTATCCTAACACTGTCCACGCCTTCTGGGACAATACGTACACCAACTTCTTCGAGTTTTGAAACCAGGGCCGTTAAATGATCAGTCATTACGTTTTCAAGTACAATTTCGCTCCTGGTGATAGCACCCGCTATCATAAACGTACCTGCTTCAATACGGTCGGGGATTACTGTATGTTCAGTACCTTCCAGGTTCTCAACACCTTCAATAGTAATATGCCCTGTGCCGGCACCTCTGACATTGCCGCCCATTGCATTAATATAATTCGCCAGGTCTTCAATTTCAGGTTCACGGGCCACATTTTCCAAATATGTCGTGCCCTCTGCCAGGCTTGCTGCCATCATCAGATTTTGTGTGGCGCCAACACTTGGAAAATCCAAATAAATTTTGGCACCTTGAAGACGACCTTCTGCCGTCCCCTCGAAACTGCCATCTATCGTCCTGAACGTAACACCCATTTTTTCGAGGCCTTTAATATGCTGCTCAACCGGTCTGGAACCAATCGCACAACCTCCCGGCATTGCTACATTACAATAACCATGTCTGGCAAGTAATGGTCCCATGACAAGCATACTTGCGCGCATTTTATTCACTAAATCAAATGGTGCATTACAATCCAGTTTGCCCGTGGCATCGATTTGGACGGAACCATTGGAACGTTCAACATCTGCTCCAATGTGTTTTAGCAATGCACCTAAATTATCCACATCGGATAAAAGCGGTACATTATGTAACTTTGAAACGCCACTTTCAGATAATAATGATGCTATCATTATTGGCAATACGGCATTTTTTGATCCTTCTATCTTCACGGAACCAGACAGTCTGTTTCCACCTTTTACAATTATAGACTCCATATCTCTCACTCCATATTTGAACTCATATTCTCACAATACATTATTCACTATTTTAAAGTTGTCTAAACATGTTTGTAAAGCAATTAGTTAAACATTAATGATGCTTCCTGGACCAGTCTGAAGAAATCCATAATGAAATTGCTTAACGCACTGCCTAAAAGAATGGCAATCAATATGAAAAAAATCCGGATACGGCCTACATCATCTTTTCTGAACCAGCTATCTACATTAAGAGAACCTATTACCCAAAATGCAAAAATAACACAAAAAATATGGAGAACTATATGTATAAAAGCAAGCTGTGAAAATAACATTTTTACCACCTTAAAAAAAACCCAGGCTGACGCCCGGGTGATTTATGAACTATGTTTAGCTACATCTATTCTGTTTATTGCCCGTTGTAATGCAAGTTCAGCGCGGAACTTATCAATTTTCTCATCACGTTCCTGCTGTAGAAGTGCTTCCGCACGTTCTTTTGCAGCCGTTGCCCGTTCAGTATCAATATCGTCTGCAAACTCTCCAGCCTGAACGAGTACACTCACTTTTTCAGGACGGATTTCTACGAAGCCGTCTGTCACTGCAAAATACTCGAAGCGTCCGTCAACTTTCACACGAAGGCCTCCGATTTTGAGTGCAGCTACTGTCGGGACGTGGCCGGCCATAACACCGAGCTCACCCTGTTTGGTCTGGAGTATTATAATTTCACAGTCCTCTTTGTAATAAACAGAACCGTTAGGTGTTACTACATCCAGTGCAATTTTATTCATTTGCTAACCCTCCCGATTTTAAACTTCTACACCCATCTCACGTGCTTTATCAAGCACATCTGAAATACCTCCGACAAGACGGAATGCATCTTCTGGGATATGGTCGTATTTACCTGCAAGAATTTCTTTAAAATCTTCTACAGTTTGAGTAACCGGTACGTATGATCCTTTTTGTCCTGTAAACTGCTCAGCAACGTGGAAGTTCTGAGACAGGAAGAACTGGATACGGCGTGCACGGTTAACTGTTCTCTTATCATCATCAGAAAGTTCATCCATACCGAGGATCGCGATGATATCCTGAAGCTCACGATACTTTTGAATCGTTGCCTGAACTTCACGTGCAACTTCATAGTGCTCTTCTCCTACAACTGCCGGAGAAAGTGCACGGGAAGTGGATGCCAGTGGATCCACTGCCGGGTAGATACCCATCTCGGAAAGACTTCTTTCAAGGTTCGTAGTCGCATCCAAGTGTGCGAAAGTCTGTGCAGGAGCCGGGTCAGTATAGTCATCGGCAGGTACGAATACCGCTTGGATGGAAGTAACTGAACCAACGTTTGTTGACGTGATACGCTCCTGAAGCTGACCCATCTCTGTAGCGAGTGTCGGCTGATAACCAACGGCTGAAGGCATGCGTCCAAGTAACGCAGAAACCTCAGAACCTGCCTGTGTAAAGCGGAAGATGTTATCGATGAACAGAAGTACATCCTGCCCTTCTTCATCACGGAAGTATTCTGCCATTGTAAGCCCGGTAAGTGCTACACGCATACGTGCACCCGGCGGCTCGTTCATCTGACCGAAAACCATCGCAGTCTTCTCTATAACTCCGGATTCTTTCATTTCATAATAAAGGTCGTTACCTTCACGAGTACGCTCTCCAACACCGGCGAATACTGAAATACCACCGTGCTCCTGAGCGATGTTGTTGATCAGTTCCTGGATAAGAACTGTTTTACCTACACCGGCACCACCGAATAGTCCGATTTTACCACCTTTTGTATAAGGAGCGAGCAGGTCAACAACTTTAATACCTGTTTCCAAAATTTCTACTTCTGTTTGCAGTTTATCAAAATCAGGGGCCTGACGGTGAATTGGATCTCTTCTTACAGATTCAGGAACTGCTTCCTCGAGATCAATATGTTCACCTAGTACGTTGAAAACACGACCAAGTGTTTCCTGACCTACCGGTACAGAAATAGGCTGGCCTGTATTCGTTACTTCAGCACCACGCTGTAATCCATCAGTTGAACTCATCGCAATTGTTTTTACAACGTTATCTCCTAGATGGAGTGCGACTTCAAGAGCCACGGGAATAGTTTCGCCATCTTTTTCGATGTCGACAAAAAGTGCGTTATTTAATTCAGGAAGTTCTCCTTCGCTGAATCTAACGTCAACTACCGGTCCCATGACTTGAATTACTTGACCTAAAGCCATTAGATTTCCTCCTAGTCATTCTTGTTTATTCTTGTGCTGATGCGCCGCCCACAATTTCTGTTATTTCCTGAGTGATTGCCGCTTGTCTAGCACGGTTATATTGCAATGTTAGATCATCAACCAATTCTTTTGCGTTATCTGTTGCAGCCTGCATGGCTGTCATACGCATAGAATGCTCACTTGCTTTAGCATCAAGCAGTGCACCATATATTAAGCTTTCAGCATATTGCGGAAGAATCGTTTCAAGGATTGATTCCTTGTCCGGTTCGAATTCATATGTTGAAAGACTTGAAGCTTGTGATTGATTTGAAATATCGCTGTCTGATAATGGTAATACTTTTCGCATGTCAACTTCCTGCTGCAGAACAGAAATAAATCGATTATATACGATATAAAGTTCGTCAAATTCTTCGCTGGCAAATGCACTTACCGCCTGCTGTGCAATTTCTTTTACACTGCCGAAGTCAGGCTGGTCCGCCAGTCCCGTACGGGAATTCGTAACAGGATAATTACGGTTTTCCAGGAATTCCAGACCCAGGTTTCCAATTACAAACAGATCATAGGAATCAGGATTGTTGTTGTGACGTTCACTAATTTCGTTAGTCACTGCTTTTAATACATTGCTGTTATAAGGTCCTGCTAGACCGCTGTCCGCTGTAATTACAATGTATCCTGTACGCTTGACCGGTCGTTCCTCGAGCATCGGGTGGGAACTTGTAGTGTCGCCGGATGCGATGGCCTGTACCGCCTCCTGGATCTTGTCCATGTACGGCTGGAATCTTTTAGAGTTCTCTTCTGCTCTCTTAAGCTTTGAGTTCGCAACCATCTGCATAGCACGAGTGATCTGACTCATCTTTTTAGTAGATCCGATACGACCTTTTATTTCTTTTATTGAAGCCATGAATTCACCACCTTAATAATTATCCAACTTCACTATTTGGAAGGATTGAATAGTTTCTTGAAGCTGTTTATCGCGCTCACATATGCTTCGTCATCAGGAAGCTGTTTAGTTTCACGGATTCCATCCAATACCTCTGCATTGTTGGAGTCCAGCCAGCTGAGGAATTCATCTTCAAAACGAGTGATGTCTTCGACAGGGATATCATCCAGATGTCCGTTTACAAGTGCATACAGGATTACTACCTGGCGTTCAACTTTCATAGGCTTGTTCTCACCCTGTTTAAGCACTTCAACAGTACGCTGGCCACGTGCAAGTTTTGCTGCGGTTGCTTCATCCAGATCGGAACCGAACTGCGCAAATGATTCAAGCTCACGGAATGCTGCCAAGTCAAGACGCAGTGTACCCGCAACTTTTTTCATCGCTTTGATCTGTGCAGAACCACCAACACGTGATACTGACAGACCCGCGTTGATCGCAGGTCTTACACCTGAGAAGAATAAGTCGGACTGCAGGAAGATCTGGCCATCCGTGATGGAGATAACGTTTGTAGGTACGAAAGCACTGATATCTCCGGCCTGTGTTTCGATGAACGGAAGTGCAGTGATAGAACCGCCGCCAAGCTCATCGTTAAGTTTCGCTGCACGTTCGAGCAAACGGCTGTGCAGATAGAATACGTCACCCGGGTATGCTTCACGACCTGGCGGACGACGGAGAAGAAGTGAGAGTTCACGGTATGCAGCAGCCTGTTTAGTCAGGTCGTCATATACTATAAGTACATGCTTGCCGTTGAACATGAATTCTTCTGCCATGGATACACCAGCATATGGTGCAATATAAAGCATCGGTGCAGGCAATGAAGCACCTGCTGAAACTACGATTGTGTAGTCAAGCGCACCATTTTTACGCAGTGTTTCCACTGTAGAACGAACAGTGGATTCTTTCTGTCCGATTGCTACGTATACGCAGATCATATCCTGATCTTTCTGGTTTAAAATTGTATCGATTGCAACTGTCGTTTTACCAGTCTGACGGTCACCGATAATAAGTTCACGCTGTCCACGGCCGATTGGCACAAGGGCATCGATCGCTTTAATACCTGTTTGCAGTGGTTCATCAACAGATTTACGGTCCATTACACCAGTTGCCGGACTTTCAATCGGTCTTGTTTTTGTTGTACCAAGTGGTCCTTTACCATCAATCGGCTGACCTAATGGGTTTACAACGCGCCCGATGAGTTCTTCACCTACAGGGACTTCCATGATACGCCCTGTACGTTTTACTTCATCGCCTTCTTTGATATCATCATACGGTCCTAGAATTACGATACCGATGTTGTTTTCTTCGAGGTTCTGAGCCAATCCCAGAACTCCGCTTGGAAATTCAAGCAATTCTCCAGCCATTGCATCATTAAGACCATGAGCAAGTGCGATACCGTCACCAACCTGGATAACTGTACCCACATCAGATACTTTCATATCTGCTTCATAATTCTCAATTTGGCTTTTAAGGAGAGCGCTTATTTCGTCAGCTTTAATTGCCATCAAATATCACTCCTTAGTTAGCTAATAGTCCGTTCTTTGAATTGATTCTTTAAATCAGCAAGCTGTCCATTTATGGAACCATCATAAACTTTAGTTCCGATAAAGACTTTGATGCCGCCGATCAATTTTTCATTTACTTTATTCTCAATGAGCAGTTTGGATAGACCAGTCTTTTCAATAAATACTTTTCCGATAGAATTGATTTCTTCATCAGAAAGTTCATACACTGATTCGATTACGACATGCTCCTGATTATAATGTGCGTTATATGCTTCAATGAAGTTTGTATAAACCGCTTCGATTTTAGATAACAGGTTTCTGTCCGCCAGGATTAAAAGCAGATTATGCAGTGGTTTCGCAACATTTTTAAATGCCTGTTCCACCGTTTCTTTGCGTTTTTCCTTGGCGATTTTCGGATTGCTCATGAACTCAGAGAAGCTGGACACTTCTCTGACTGCCTTTATCACTTCATCAAAATCAGCTTTCACTTCATCGATTTGACCATTTTCGGCGACACTATTGAAAAGCGCCTGGGAATATTTTCGTACTGATCTTGCCATTATTTATCCCCTGCTTCCTGCAAGTACCTTGAAACCAAGTCTTTTTGATCCTCTTGATTGATTTCTTTGGAAATCATTTTCTCTGCAATCAGGACGGAGATCTCCGACACCTGACTGTTGATATCACGGATTGCTTTTTCTTTTTCTCTTTCGATGTCAGTTTTAGCGTCTTCCATCATTTGATTTGCACGCGTATTTGCATCGTGAATAATAGCTTCTTGCTCTTTCTTAGCCTGCTGTTTGGCGTTATCCATCATAGATGAGATTTCAGCCTGTGTATCTTTTAGGACAGCTTCATTCTCTTCTTGAAGACGTACTGCTTCAGCTTTACGCTGTTCTGCATCATCAATCTCGGAATGAATCAGCTGTTCTCTTTCATCCATTACTTTTTTAAGTGGTTTCCACACAAAGTATGAAAGTACTCCCAGAAGGACTAAGAAAGATACTAACTGTACCAAACTACTTCCAATGGCTGTCGGAATTGTATCCACAGCTCCTAAAATAAGAAATTCCACGTATGTACACTCCTTTCACGAGAGTTTCATTCTTTATTCATAGTCGACATAATAAGAGGGCGAAATCTTTGATAGAAGACTTCGCCAAATGTAACGATTCTTAGAACATGAACATAAGCATGAATGAAATAACAATCGCGATGATCGGAACGGCCTCAACTACACCAATACCAATGAACATGATTGTCATAAGTGGACCACGAGCTTCCGGCTGACGTGAAACCCCTTCAACTGTTTTAGAAACGATAAGACCGATACCAACACTTGCGCCCAATGCTGCAAGTCCTGCTGCAATACCTACTGCGAGTAAGTTCATCATAAGAAATAGTTCCTCCTAATATTTTTTGAAAAGTATTTTGTAAATTATATATTAATGATCATCGCTAACTTTGTGGGATAGGTAGACCATTGATAACATAACAAAGATAAATGCTTGAATTGCACCGATGTAGATCGAGAAACCTTGCCAGATCATCATCGGGATAAATCCGCCTGCTAGTCCTAAAACCCCTCCGGTCGTCATTACCATAACCAGTAATGCTAGAAGAATCTCACCGGCATAAATATTACCGTAAAGACGCAGACCAAGAGTTAAATTGTATGTGAATTCTTCGATGAATTTAAAAGGTGCCATAAACCAGACAGGTTGTACGTACGATTTAAAGTAAGCTTTTGTACCTCGCATTTTAATACCATAATAATGCGTCAAGACTATCATCACACTTGCCAGTGTTAATGTAACAGCAGGGTCGGCTGTCGGTGATTTCCACCACAGTGTGTGCTCTTCATCAGGCGCTACAAAAGCGAAAGGCAGCCCCACGAAGTTCGAAACGCCTATGTAAAAAATCAGTGTCAGGGCCAAGAAGTGAAATCTTCCACCTTGCTTCCAGGCCATATTGCCTGAAATTATACCTTTAACGAAGTTCATCAGTACTTCCATAAGTACCTGGCTTTTACCTGTTGGTCTCACCGCAATGTTCCTGGTCATAAAGAATGCAATCAGAAACACTATTAATGATGAAATGATTATCATCAAAACTGTTGACAGGTTAAATGTTACAGGCAGACCAAAAACATCTGTTGTCCATAACGGAGTTCCATGTTCCATTTTCTCACCTCTTTCACTTCGTTAATTCTTTAACCGCACGGAAAATCATCATGATATAGCTGAGCATCAAGCCCCCTGCTATACCGAAAATACTGAAGATATCAGGGAATCGCACCCAGAATAGACATGTAACTATCACAATCAGTAACCGGGCAACTGTGCCAGTTCTAATTTTACCTGCCTCATTATCATAAGCTTTTTCCAAATTATAATACCAATTTAACAGCAGAAAAATAGACGCAATGGTACCCAGAGCAAATCCAGCTGCAATAGATGATTTGGTAAATAAATGGATGAGTAGGCTTAATGCTAGAGGAAAAAACAAGAACTTCAGGAAATGTTTGTAAAATCGTCTGAAAAATGGCACTTTTAACACTGTCTCCTAGTGTGTTTTACGGTTATATCTGGAAACCGTTACATTACTCTTGTAATGATATAGGAGTGTATTTTTTATGTCAATAATATGTATGAAAATATTTGTAATGACAGTGTTCCCGACATATTATTGACATACTTTTCACACTCTGAAACTTTCCGGTTTTTCTTCTAATAATTCATAATAATATTTTATATTTTCACAAATGCGTTTAGATGCCTGTCCATCACCATATGGGTTTGATGCTGCTGCCATTTTTTCATATAAAGCGTCATCAGTAAGCAACTCTCTCGTCAGATTGAAAATATTCTCTTTTTTAATGCCTGCCAGTTTCAGTGTGCCTGCTTCCACACCTTCCGGACGTTCTGTTGTATCTCTAAGCACGAGCACTGGTTTACCAAGAGATGGTGCTTCCTCCTGCACTCCGCCGGAATCTGTTAAAATGATGTGGCTTTTAGCCGCAAAGTTGTGGAAATCAAATACATCCAGCGGTTCGATGATTTCAATACGGTCATGATCAGATAAATACTTGGATGCAATTTCACGGACTTTAGGATTTTTGTGAATTGGATAGACAACTGTAACATCGTCAAACTCTTCAACTATTTCCCTTACCGCACTAAAGATATTTTCCATTGGCATACCGATATTTTCACGTCTGTGTGCAGTGAGTAAGATAACTTTGTTATCTTTATGTTTTTCAATAATTTCACTTTCATATTCTTCATTCACTGTTGTTTTAAGTGCATCGATTGCGGTATTGCCGGTAACAGAGATATAGGTTTCATCTTTATTTTCTTTAAGTAGGTTTGCTTTTGATTGTTCGGTTGGAGAGAAATGAAGATCCGCAAGAACTCCGGTCATTTGACGGTTCATCTCTTCAGGGAATGGTGAATATTTGTTATTTGTTCTCAGTCCTGCTTCAACATGTCCGATATCCACTTCATTATAAAAAGCTGCAAGACTTCCGGCAAAAGTGGTTGTCGTATCACCATGGACAAGAACCATATTCGGTTCAGCCTCTTTGATTACAGTCTCCAATCCTTCGATCACTCTGCCTGTCACTTCAGAAAGTGTTTGTCCCTGTTTCATGATATTGAGGTCAAAATCAGGTGTTATTCCAAAGATGTCTAAAACCTGGTCCAGCATTTCTCTATGTTGAGCTGTTACAACTACGACAGGCTCCAGTTCCGGATCTTTCTTAAGTTCCAGTACAAGCGGAGCCATTTTAATGGCTTCAGGACGTGTACCAAAAATTGTCATGATTTTCTTCATTCTTCTTCTCCTTGTTGTTTCTATTTTGTTCCGAAGAGTCTATCTCCAGCATCCCCAAGACCCGGGACAATATAACTTTTATCATTCAGCTTTTCATCCAGTGCGGCGATATAGATATCCACATCAGGATGTGCTTCTTTTAATACTTCCACACCTTCAGGAGCTGCAATTAAACAGATGAATCTGATTTTAGTAGCGCCGCGTTTTTTTACTGCGGTGATTGCCTCTACTGCAGAAGCCCCGGTCGCGAGCATTGGATCGATGACAAAAATGTCCCGCTCTTCAATGTCTCCCGGGAATTTAGCATAATATTCAATCGCTTCTAATGTCTCGGGATCACGATATAATCCAATATGACCTACACGTGCGGAAGGAATCAGCTTAAGTATTCCTTCCTGCATTCCGAGCCCGGCACGGAGTATCGGAACAATCCCCAATTTTTTACCGCTTAATCTTTTTGCCGTCGTTTTTTGAACCGGCGTATCTACTTCAACATCTTCTAAAGATAAGTCACGCGTAACTTCGTATGCCATCAGCATACCGACTTCATCGACCAGCTCTCTGAACTCTTTCGTAGACGTCTTCTCATCACGGATGTAACTCATCTTGTGTTGAATCAACGGGTGATGCATTACTTGCACTTTGGACATAGTGTCCCTCCTGTCTTCTTAACTATGCCGGAATAAGATATTCTTATCCCGGCATCATTTTTTATTTGTATAGTGGATATTTTGCAGTTAACTCTGACACTCTGTCTTTAAGTGTAATATACTCTTCACCATTTTTCACAGCAGAGAGTACTTCTGCAATAAGGTCCGCCACTTCTCTCATATCCTCTTCATTGAATCCACGAGTCGTCATAGCAGGTGTCCCTAAACGGATACCGCTTGTAACAAATGGTGATTCTTTATCAAATGGGATTGTGTTTTTATTACATGTAATGCCGATTTCATCAAGCGCTTCCTCCGCCTGTTTTCCAGTAAGCCCGAAACTCTTTACATCAACAAGCAGAAGATGCGTATCTGTTCCGCCCGAAACAACGCGAAGTCCTTTTTCAGTCAGTCTTTCAGCAAGTGTCTTAGCATTTTTAATGACTTGTTCCTGGTAAACTTTGAACTCAGGATTCAATGCTTCAGCAAATGCGACAGCTTTTGCTGCGATAACATGCATGAGTGGTCCGCCCTGGATTCCCGGGAAGATATTTTTATCCACTTTTTTAGCATGTTCATCCGTAGTAAGAATCAGACCGCCACGTGGACCTCTCAATGTTTTATGTGTAGTGGATGTAACGAAATCTGCGTAAGGCACCGGATTTGGATGAAGGCCGGCAGCAACCAGACCTGCGATATGTGCCATATCAACCATTAGGTAGGCACCGACTTCATCAGCGATTTCACGGAACTTCTTGAAATCAATCGCCGTCGAGTAAGCACTCGCTCCTGCAACAATCATTTTAGGCTGGTGTTCTTTTGCCGCGGCGAGAACATCATCATAGTCAATCTGCTCGTCATCTTCTTTTACACCATAATCAACGAAGTTAAAGAGTTTACCACTGAAATTGACCGCACTGCCGTGAGTCAAGTGTCCTCCGTGGTTCAAGTTCATACCGAGTACTGTATCCCCCGGCTCAAGCACTGAAAAATAAACAGCCATGTTCGCCTGTGAACCGGAATGCGGCTGCACATTGGCATGATCTGCACCAAAAAGTTCTTTTGCACGTTCGCGTGCGAGGTCTTCGACTACATCCACATGTTCACAGCCGCCATAGTAGCGTTTATGCGGATAGCCTTCTGCATACTTGTTTGTCAATGTTGAACCTTGTGCTTCGAAAACAGCTTTTGATACAAAGTTCTCCGATGCGATCAATTCAATATTGTTATTCTGACGATCAAACTCTGCTTCCATTGCTTCAAAAAGTTTTGGGTCTTGTGACTCGATATGTGACATGTTCTCTCTCCTTGATATATATTATATATTATTAATAGTGAGCACGGGGGCCACCAATTAATTTCGGTCTGGAAAATGCTACTGTTACATTCGCTCTGCCTACTGTCTTCTGCTCAGTTCTGAGCGGAACTACAACATGACGTAAATGCATACCAATCAATGTTTGTCCAATATCAATGCCGCGATTTGCCTTAATATGTTCGACAACCACCGGCTGCTCAAGGTGTTTATAAGCATATTCACTCAAACTGCCTCCGGCCCCGCGGTGCGGCACTACATTTACAACTTCATAACCATACTTTTTGGCAATCTTATGTTCCATAGTAACTGCACGGTTGATGTGCTCGCAACCTTGAAACATAAGATTGATATCAAATTTTTTTGAAATCTCGTCAAAAGCTTCAAATATCAATTCAGCGACATCAATCGAACTTTGTTTACCAATATGATGGCCGAGAACTTCAGATGTTGAACATCCAATGACTAAGTCTTCGCCCTGGGCGAAGAAATCTGCGTCTGTAAGGTTCTCAATCAAAGTGTCGATATCATTCTTCAATCTTGCAAACTCTTCGTTCATGTCTGCCACCTTCATATTCAGTATTTAGCCAAATATCTACAATATCATTTGCCAGCCCCGAGCCGATGACTCTTTCTCCCATAGACAGCATATTCGAATTGTTATGCTGTCGTGTCGCTCTTGCCGAGAAGCTATCATGTACTAACGCGCAACGAATCCCTTTTACCTTATTGGCTGTAATACTCATTCCAATCCCTGTACCACAAACCAGGATCCCACGATCAAATTCACCATCGGCAACTTTTTGGGCTACAGGTTTAGCGTAATCCGGGTAGTCTACGGAATCATTCGAATCCGGGCCAAAATCTGTAACATCCATGCCCTTTTTCTTCAATTCTTCAACGACTGTCCTTTTGAGGTTTACACCACCATGATCTGAAGCTATGACTATTTTCATAATTCCACCTCTACATTTGATATTATATATGAAATTCGTGTATAGCCAAATATTATATGAATTTTTATAAATCAAATTTATCAATAAATGACCTAAGCTGATTGTACACTACTTCATAATTTTTCGCAGAGCCCCCGTAAGGGTCGGCGATGGGTTCTGTCGATCCATCCGCAAACTCACTGATCAGCTTCACGTTTGCGTCAGGATGACGCTGTTCAATCGCCATTTTATGTTCCGGGGTCATTACTAATAGAAGAGACCCTTCAACATCCTCTTCTTTCAGCTGCTCCGGAGATGTCGGCGGTGCCAACGATTCACGTTCTATTATATCAATGGATGCTTTACTTGTGTCACTTGAAATTACCATCAGCCCGCGGGAAGCAAATTCTGCATTTTTAAACCTGGTCTTCGCATAGCTTTCAGCAAGCGGACTTCTGCATGTATTCCCCGTACAGACGAATATCATTTTCATAAATGATCATCCTTGATCACTTCATCGCCTGTTGCTTTATAAATGCGGTTCATCAGGGCCTCGGTTTCAGCACTTTTTGGGAAACCATGTATATAGATTAGATCCACATCTGATTTATCCATCTTCCTTAGTGCAGCATAGAGGTTTCTCCCCGCTTCCCGGTAGGCATCTTCGCTTGAACATAAACTGATGAACAGCGCACCCTCCGGGACATAACCCCGGCAGTTTTCCGGAGCAATGATCCCGATTTTCCTGTCTTCGGTCACTTCTATATAAGTGTTGTTTTTAAGCCCTCCCTCAATGACTGCCAAAGGCTGCCGCGGTGCATAGTGCTTATACTTCATACCCGGAGAGATTGGTTTTTCTGCATTCACTTCATCTTCATGTCTGTTCACGGTCTCTTTCAGTACACTTTCAAGCTCTGCTTTCGTGATGCTCCCCGGCCTCGCAATACGATAAGGATACTGTGTACAGTCCAGCACCGTGCTTTCCAGACCGAATGTTGCAGAATCACTCGCCACTACACCATATACCTTACCGTTCAAGTCATCAATGACATGCCGGTAGTGAGTCGGGGAAGGTTTACCGCTCAAGTTGGCACTCGGTGCCGCAAGTGGAAATCCTACATGCTCTAAAATCGCATGCCCGACAGGGTGGCTCGGCATTCTGACAGCAACTGAATTGAGTTCAGCGACCGTGTTGCTTGAGAGCATACTCCCTTTAAGCGGAAGTATGAAGGAAATCGGTCCGGGCCAGAAATGCTTCATCAATGTCTTCACTTTTGGATCACGCGGTTCTGTAAAACCATCCAATTGTTCAACGCTGTGGATATGTACAATCAAAGGGTTGTCCCCAGGCCGTCCTTTGGCAGAAAAGATTTTCTGTATCGCTTCGGAATTCCGGGCATCACCTGCCAGACCGTATACAGTTTCAGTAGGTATACCGACAACTTCACCATAAGTTAATGCCGTCTTGATCTCATCGAGTTTATTTTCCGTATCTTTATCTTTTAACTGGTCAATATTGATTTCCCAAACTTTTGTATCCATGCTCAATCCTCCCATCTGAAGAAAAGTATTCTGTCATTGCCGTTAATATCTTTTTTGAGCTGCGGGCGGGAGGCCGGCCACACTTCTTTAACATAAGAACTGAGTGTCTCATACTGACGCCATCCAATCTCAAAGTAGACTGTACCTCCTTTTCGAAGCACACTCGGCAATTCTTCAATCATCCGCTTATAAAGTGCCAACCCATCATCTTCAGCAAAAAGCGCCAGATGCGGTTCATGGTCAAAAACAGAATCTCCCATTTCATTTCTTTCATTATAGCTTATATAAGGAGGGTTTGACACTATGCAATCGACCTCTATCCCTCTGTCTGCCAGGGGTTCGAAAAGATTGCCCTGCAGCATTTCGGTTGAAATCTTCAAGTTTTCCGCATTCTCTTCAGCGACTTCCAATGCCTTATCGGAAACATCTGTTAAAATCACTCTGTTATTGTTCCAGTGCTTTTGCAGTAACAAGCCGATCGCTCCTGTACCCGTTCCGATGTCAACGACTGTTCTGCCATCATCCGGTTCCCGGCTTAAGACAAAATCGACAAGCTCCTCTGTTTCGTTTCTCGGAATCAGGGTATTTTCATTCACTTTCAATCTATGACCGAAAAACCACCCAAACCCTGTCACGTACTGATAAGGCTCGCCGGCAGCGGCTCTTTCAACCGCAGCTTCATACAGGATCCGCCTGTTTTCGGGCACCCCCTCCTCACCATTGATCATGAGTCGGGTCCGGTCCATATCAAAAAGGTCTTCGAGGATAAGCAACGCGACTCTCGGTTCCCTGTCAGATAAAACTAAAGAGGCTTCCGCCTCTTCAATCATCCTGTTGTAACTATAGTGTTGCATTATTCAATTCTTCCAGTTTGCTGGTCTGCTCCTCAATTGTCAGGGTATCTATGATTTCATCAAGCTTTCCTTCAATGATCTGATCGAGCTTTTGGATCGTCAATCCTATACGGTGGTCAGTCACACGATTTTGAGGATAATTATAAGTTCTGATACGCTCGGAACGATCTCCCGTACCGACTGCACTTTTTCGTTTCTCCGCATATTCCGCATGGGCTTCCTGCTCCATCATGTCATATATACGGGCCTTGATTACTTTCATCGCACGTTCACGGTTCTTGATCTGGGATTTTTCATCCTGGGATGTGACAACCACACCGGTCGGCAGGTGTGTTATCCTGACTGCGGAGTCGGTGGTATTGACGTGCTGTCCACCCGCACCACTTGAACGGTAAGTATCGATTTTCAGATCTTCGTTACGGAGATTCACTTCGACATCTTCCACTTCCGGCAGTACAGCGACCGTTGCGGTGGATGTATGGATTCTACCGCCTGATTCAGTCTCAGGCACACGCTGTACACGGTGTGCGCCATTTTCATACTTCAGCTTGGAGAAAGCCCCCTGCCCCTGAATCATGAAACTGATTTCCTTATAGCCGCCCTGTTCATTTGCCTGGGCTTCAACAACTTCTGTTCTCCATCCATTATCTTCTGCGAATCTGGAATACATTCTGAACAGGTTCCCGGCAAAAATCTGAGCTTCGTCCCCGCCTGCAGCACCGCGGATCTCCATGATGACGTTCTTGTCATCATTCGGATCTTTGGGAATGAGCTCCAGCTTCAGTTTTTCCTCCAATTCAGGAATTCGGGATTTCGCTTCTGAAATCTCCTCTTTGAGCATATCAATCATATCTTTTTCATCAGTTTCACCGATCATCATTTCGGACTCTTCAATCGTTTCTTTTTGGCGCTTGTATTCCCTGTAAATTTCCACTGTCTTCTGCAGATCGCTCTGCTCTTTCGAATACTCCCTCAGCTTATCTGAATCGCTGACTATATCCGGGTCACTCAGCAGTTCATTAAGCTGCTCGTAACGATTTTCTATGATTTCGAGTTGATCAAACATAATTTTCACCTTTTCGTCCTTTAATCCTGTCAATTATATCACATTTTGCCCATAAAAAAACTGCATTGAAGTTGCACTTCAATGCAGTAATCTCTATTATTCTTCGTTGGCGCTTTTGAAACCGAATTTTTTGTTGAATTTTTCAATACGGCCATCAGCAGACGCGAATTTTTGACGTCCAGTATAGAATGGGTGACATTCAGAGCATACCTCTACTTTGATATCCTCATTGTTTACTGAGCCTGTTTCAAATTCGTTACCGCATGAGCACACAACTTTAACATTGTTATATTCCGGATGAATTGCTTGTTTCATTTCTTTCAGCTCCTTTGCCCTGAACCATCTGGCACAGAGTTTATTAGTGGCTTTTACCACTCAATATTTGTATATTATACACCCTGTAGCGCAAAAAATCAATAGCTGCACTTCAATTTAAATGACAGGTTTTCCTGTCGATTGCGAAGAAAGCATACGCTGCCTTAATACATCAAAGAATTCTTCATTGGTCTTCGTCTGCTTCAGTATTCTCAGGAATCTTTCTGTGAAGTCCGGTGAATCTGTAAACAGGTTCCTTAACTGCCACAGTATATCCAATTCCTGCTTATTAAGCAGCAGTTCTTCTTTTCTTGTGCTGGAGCGTCTGATGTCGATTGCAGGGTAGACGCGGCGTTCACTTAAATTGCGGTCGAGATGCAGTTCCATGTTCCCCGTCCCCTTGAACTCTTCATAAATGACATCATCCATACGGCTGCCCGTCTCCACCAATGCTGTGGACAGTATTGTAAGACTGCCGCCGGCTTCAATATTTCTGGCCGCACCGAAGAAATGTTTTGGACGGTGCAGGCTTGCCGGGTCCAAACCGCCGGAAAGCGTTCTGCCGCTTGGCGGAATGACCAGATTGTATGCGCGGGCAAGCCTCGTGATCGAGTCCATCAATACGATGACATCCTCGCCCATTTCAACAAGACGTTTCGTCCGCTCAAGTAAAAGTTCGGCCACTTTCACGTGATGTTGAGGCGGTTCATCAAATGTTGAATGCACAACTTCCGCATCTTCAACTGAACGCTCCAGGTCTGTAACCTCTTCGGGCCGTTCGCCGATAAGCAGGATGAACAGTTTCGTATTCGGGTGATTTTTCGTAATTGCATTTGCGATTTCCTTTAATAATGACGTCTTACCAGCTTTAGGCGGGGCGACAATCATACCGCGTTGGCCAAAACCGATCGGAGTGACAAGATCCATTATACGCGTGGACAGATCGGAAGCACTGTTCTCCAGCTGGATGCGCACATCCGGATAAAGCGGAGTCAACGCCTGGAAGTGCGGTCTTTTTTTCACATCTTCTGCATTCTGGTCATTGATGAAATCGACCTGGAGCAGACCGTAATATTTCTCGTTATCTTTAGGGCGGCGGACTTTACCGGTAACCTTATCACCCTTTTTCAATTCAAATCTGCGGATTTGAGATGCAGAGATATAAATATCCTTCTCCCCTTTGGAGAAGTTTACTGTTCTTAAAAATCCGTAACCATCCTGCTGGATGTCATCCAGAACACCCTCCATATAATAGTTGCCGTCTTTTTCCATCTCAGCTTCCATTATCGCCAGGACCAGTTCCTTTTTGTTCAGTCTGCTGTAATTGGTGAGTCCCAGTTCTTTGGCACGTACTGTTAATTCTTTTGTATTATTTTTTTTATAGAGTGCATCAAAGGACTCATATTTCAGCCCTTTCTTTTCTCGCTCTGCCAT
Source organism: Salinicoccus sp. HZC-1 (assembly GCF_046736035.1). Lineage (GTDB taxonomy): Bacteria > Bacillota > Bacilli > Staphylococcales > Salinicoccaceae > Salinicoccus. The sequence continues at coordinate 2,325,979 of NZ_CP177130.1, forward strand.
AAATTCACTTCACTTTCATATATTCGGGATTATTAAATGTTCGGGGGATTTGAAAAGTGGAACGCTTGGTTTTTAACAATTTCATATTCTACACTATAAATATTTAAAAGGAAAGAAGTGTGGAAAATGGACAAAATATATACAAAAAATCCTGACTTATTCTCTTGATAAGCCAGGAGTCATCCTTCTGTTAATCCTCTGAGATTTTTTCACGCCAAATATCGGCACCAAGTATGTCGAGTTTTTTTACGATGTCTGTATAGCCCCGATCGATGTGATTCACATTGTGGATCGTCGTGACACCCTCGGCAATCAGTCCTGAAATAAGGAGACATGCACCTGCCCTCAAGTCACTTGCATACACATCTGTACCTTTAAGCTGAGAAGGATAGATAAGAGCCGATCCGCCCTTTTGTTCAATATTACCATCCATGCGGTTCAACTCATCCACATGCCTGAACCGTGCCGGATAGATCGTTTCCGTTACTTTGCTCACTCCATCCGCTTTGAACAGAAGCGGTGTCAAAGGCTGTTGCAAATCTGTGGCAAAACCAGGATACACCTGGGTCTTCACCGAGATCGGACGATATTCATCCGGCTTTGTAATAGTTACATAATCGTCGCCTGTCTCAATTTTTACACCGAGTTCTTCCAGCTTGGCTGTCAGCGACTCCATATGTGTGGGAATGATGTTGCGGACGGTGAAGTTTTCCCCTGCAGCTGCACCGGTAATCATATAAGTGCCTGCTTCGATTCTGTCGGGGATGATATTGTGTGTAGTCCCGTGGAGTTTCTTAACACCGTTGATTTTTATCGTATCCGTACCTGCACCACGGACATCAGCGCCCATATTATTAAGCAAGGACGCAACATCTACAATTTCAGGTTCCTTGGCAACATTTTCAAGGACTGTACGTCCGGTTGCACAACTTGCAGCGATCATCATGTTTATCGTTGCACCGACGGATACAACATCGAAGAAGATCTTCGCTCCCTTTAACTCTTCTGCTACAAGGTACATTGCACCATGTTCGTTTGTCACTTTGGCACCAAGTGCTTCGAATCCTTTTATATGCTGATCAATCGGGCGCGGACCAAGCGGGCAACCCCCTGGCAAACCGATAACACATTTTTTAAAGCGGGCAAGCATTGCACCCATCATATAATAGGATGCACGTAAAGACTGCACTTTTGTGTTCGGCAAAGGCATATTTTCCGCCTCTTCAGCATTGATTTTCAATACTGTACCATCCAGATCTGTTTTGATATTAAGGTCATTCAAAAGGCTCATCAACGTCTGAACATCCGAGATTTCCGGAAGTCCTTCAAGTATCACGTCTCCTTCTTCCGCCATTAATGATGCCGGAATCAATGCGACCGCACTGTTCTTTGCACCACTAATTTCGACTTCACCGGAGAGCGTTTTGCCTCCTCTGACTTTTATCACTTCTTTACCCATAATCCTTCTCCTTATACGGTAGACCCGTCTATTGGTCCTTAATGCTGTTCCAGTCGTTCAGGAACTGATCAATACCTTTATCTGTAAGTGGATGCTGCGTGAGTTTCTTCATCACTTTATACGGAATTGTAGCAATATCCGCTCCACGAAGCGCAGCACCATGAATGTGCCCTTCATTTCTAATGGATGCTGCTATGATTTCTGTATCAATTTCATGAACAGTAAAAATATAATGGATGTCTTCGATTAAATCAAGACCTTCCAGCCCGATATCATCCAATCTGCCGATAAAAGGAGAAACATAAGTTGCACCTGCACGAGCAGCAGTCAGTGCCTGTACAGTGTTGAACACCAATGTCACGTTTGTTTTGATTCCTTCAGCAGAAAGCACTTTGACAGCTTTCATACCTTCTTCTGTCATCGGGATTTTAACTATGATATGTTCATGAAGTTTCGCCAGTTCGCGTCCTTCTGAAATCATGCCTTCAGCATCAAGTGCAATGACCTCACCACTGACCGGTCCTCCGACAAGCTCACAGATTTCAACCAGACGGTCATGGAAGGAAATCCCTTTCTCTTTCGCTACTAAAGAAGGGTTCGTAGTAACACCCGCCAGTACACCCCACTCATTTATTTCTTTAATTTCGTCCATATTTGCTGTATCAATAAAGTATTTCATTTTTGGGCACCTCCGAAATTGGTTGTTCGTTCTATTATAAAGTAGTTTTGATCAATTGGGCAATGAATTTGCCGCACTTCTCCAGTGTATACGTTTTCCGAGTATATTCAAAGTTGGAATTCTAACCAGGATGCAAGGATTCCGGCAGTTCCGCTAGTGTATCTCTTCCTTACTGATGTTGCCAGAAATGATGCGGTTATTCAATTAAAATTTGATGAAGAATAATTAAAATATGCTGAGCCCGGGAGGCTGATTTCCATCATTGTATGTATTCAGTTTTACAGAATTAAAAAATCCGCCGGTGAAGGCGGACTTTATAATCAGGAAATTAAGCTCTGTCTGAAGTACCGAATGCCTTGATTTTACCTTGCACCGTTGTCTTAACCGCTTCACGCGCAGGCCCAAGATATTTACGCGGATCATAAACATCCGGATCATTGTTGAGTGTTTCTCTTACTGCTTCCGCAGAAGCAATCTGGCTTTCAGTATTCACGTTGATTTTAGCACTTCCATAAGAAATCGCTTTTTGGATGTCTTTTGTGGGAATGCCTGTACCACCGTGGAGTACCAATGGAATATCTGACTGGTTGCCGATTTCTTCCATTTCTTTGAATCCGAGCTTTGGTTCACCTTTATAAGGGCCGTGGACAGAACCAAGTGCCGGCGCCAGGCAGTCAATACCTGTACGTTCGACAAGTTCGCGGCATTCTTCAGGATCAGCATAAATAACGCCGTCAGCAACAACGTCATCCTCCTGTCCGCCGACTACACCAAGTTCCGCTTCAACGGAAACACCTTTAGGGTGAGCATAATCTACGACTCTTTTAGTCGTTGCGATATTTTCTTCAAAAGGACCGTGTGAAGCATCTATCATTACTGAAGTGAACCCAGCTTCGATCGCTTCAACACATTTCTCATAACTGGAACCGTGATCAAGGTGAATCGCAACCGGCACAGTAATGTTGAGGTCTTCCATCAAACCTTCGATCATTTTGACTACAGTTTTCATACCACTCATATATCTGGCGGCACCTTCAGAAACACCGAGGATTACAGGTGCATTTTCTTCTTGAGTCGCCATTAAGATCCCTTGGGCAAATTCAAGGTTGTTCACGTTATACTGACCTACAGCATAACCTTCTTTCCTTGCTTTATTAAGCATATCTTTCATTGATACTAAAGGCATTATACTTTTCCTCCTACAATTCATTACTTAAGACTTGATTATACCAAAAGCATTTAATTATTAGCAATCGTTTGTTAATATTGCTTTACCATCAAAAAGAATGGAGAGAATGTAATGGATAAAATTTTACAGACTCAACTCACAAACATTTACAACCATATCGATGCACAGTCAGAAGAGATCGAGATGGCCGCAAGACTCCTCTCGCAGGCGGTGCACTCGGAAGGCGGGATATATTTAAAGACTTTCCATGATTTCACCGGCATTGAGAATTTCCTGCTCGTCGGCACGTTGGCTTTACCCAAGATAAAGCATTTTGATGAGATTTCCCAAGTCGGCACACCGGACAGGGTACTCGTCGCAGCTGATAAGTTCGACGATGAAGTAAAAGCATTTACTGATGTACTGGAAACAGCTGGTATCGAATTTGTCTTAGTGTCTAATTACAATAAGTACGAGTCTGAAAAAATGGACCAGATCCACCATTATATTGATTTATCCTCCCCTCGCCCGCTTATACCGACACCAAACTTCGATAAGATTGTAAATCCTTATTTGAATGCGTTCCTGTATCTTTACGATCATTTATATGTATTGATAGACGAAATGACGAATGAGGATTACTGGATGTAGTTTTCATTTGTAATTCAGTTTGATTTGACCGAAGCGGGCCTGCCGCTTCGGCTTTTTTTATTAACCGAAATACGTTCATCGCACCTTCAGTTCAAAATCCAGCAAAAGATAACAGCAAATAAGCCAACCCTCGCTCTATCAAAACCCCGGAAATACGATTAAAAGCTTAAAAAATACCCCTTCGCCAATGCGGTGGGGTATTAAAAAGTTAAATTACTTCATGCTCGCCTGGATCAATCCCTGGAATAGAGGATGTGGTCTCGTCGGTCTGGATTGGAATTCCGGATGGAACTGTACTGCGACGAAGTATGGATGATCTTTCAATTCAATCATTTCTACTAAGCGGCCGTCCGGTGATGTTCCGGAGAATACCATTCCCGCTTCTTCCAGCTGTTCTTTATATTTGTTATTGAATTCATAACGGTGTCTGTGCCTTTCATCAACGCTTGCGACCTCATATAGATCACGTGCAATTGTGCCCTCTTTAATATCACACGGGAAACTGCCGAGACGGAGTGTGCCGCCCAGATCTACAACGTCTTTCTGGTCCGGCATCAAGTCGATTACCGGATGGGATGTTTCCGGATTCAGCTCGCTTGAATGTGCATCTTCCAAACCGACTACATTACGTGCGAATTCTACTGTTGCGAGCTGCATTCCGAGACAAATTCCGAGCAATGGCACTTTATTCTCACGTGCGTAATGAAGCGCATGGATTTTACCTTCTACTCCGCGTTCTCCAAAGCCGCCCGGCACTAAAATACCATCAGCGTCTGCAAGCTGTTCTTTATAGTTATCGGCAGTAAGATGCTCTGAGTTGATCCACTTGATGTCGATATCCGCCTGCTGCTCGTACCCGGCGTGTCTGAGTGATTCTGCCACTGACAGATAAGCGTCCTGCAGAGAGACGTATTTACCCACCAGTGCGATTTTAATAGTGCGGTTGATTTTACTCAAATTATCCAAAAGATGTTTCCACTCTTCAAGTTTCGCTTCCTGAGTGCTCTCGAGTCCTAATCTGTCGATGACCAGGGAGTCCATGTTCTGTTCCTGGAGACGGATGACAATATTGTAGATCGTATCTTCGTCTCTCGCCTCGATTACGCTGCCTTTGTCAATATCACAGAAGAGTGCAATCTTATCCCTGAGATCTTCAGCCATTTCGTATTCGGAACGCACAACAATCATGTCCGGCTGAATACCAAGACCTCTGAGTTCTTTAACGCTGTGCTGTGTTGGTTTTGTTTTCATTTCGCCTGCTGCTTTGATATATGGAAGTAGTGTACAGTGAATAAACATTACGTTTTCAGAGCCAAGGTCACTTCTCAACTGTCTGATCGACTCTAGGAAGGGAAGTGATTCTATATCACCTGTTGTTCCACCGATTTCAGTTATGACGATATCTGCGTTTGACTCTTCACCGGCTTGTAATAGGCGGGATTTAATCTCATTGGTTATATGTGGAATTACTTGTACCGTGCCTCCAAGATAATCCCCGCGGCGTTCTTTTCTGATTACTTCAGAATAAACTTTCCCTGCTGTAACGTTGGAATACTTATGAAGGTTAATATCGATGAAACGCTCATAGTGTCCGAGGTCAAGATCCGTTTCAGCACCATCTTCTGTGACGAAAACTTCGCCGTGCTGATATGGACTCATCGTTCCCGGGTCTACGTTTAAGTATGGATCGAACTTTTGAATTGTTATAGAGAATCCTCTGTCTTTCAGCAATCTTCCCAGTGACGCAGCTGTGATGCCTTTGCCAAGAGAAGAGACTACGCCGCCTGTTACAAAAATATATTTAGTCATTGCACTTCCTCCTGTAAAAATAAAAATAGCTCCCTTCCACACTTGGTGAAAAGGAGCCGTTCTTTACAATCCCTGTTTCAGGGAGCCCAATAAAAATAATATCACTTTTAAAAAGAAAGTCAACTGGAATCTCTGTTTTAGAGGTCCGGTTTGTCTTCGTAACTATCTTCCAATTCGTCGGAATCATCAAATTCTACATTTTCATCGATGGACTCATCTATGTTTTCTTCAATATCATCTTCTGATTCAACTGCGTTGTTATTCAAAGGTGACTCAAGATTCTCTGTATCACTCTGAACGAGCTCTTTATCCTGGTCAAAATCTTCGGCCGCTTCTTCTCCGTCGTAAACTTTCGGGTCCTCGTCTTCGACAGCCAATTCTATTTTGTGGATCGTAGGTGCAATCTTGTCTGAGATATCGTCTATAGAATACCAGTCTCTCAGTCCCCAGACACCCTCGCCGGTGCTCAGAAATCTTCCGTCAGTATTTAAATCTGTATAAAATTGAAGTACGCGGTTTTCTATTTCTTTATCTTTATAACCGCCTATCTCCTTGAACTTATCAACAATATCATAGAGGTTCTTTTCCTTGCCTTGTTCCTGTAAATAAATATAGGCCATGTCGATGAAAGAGTTCTCATTCATCATTTCCTTGGAATAATCATCCAGTAGCATCCAATTCATCCTTTCCAGTCTGGAATGTCAAAAAACATCATACATTTAAATAACGTATGAATCAAGAACTAATTTAATAGTTTATATACTTCTTGTACAGTTTCGAATTTTCATCTTCTCCAAATTTAACAAAACCGACGCGCTCAAACAATCTTATTTTCTCTGCTGCATCGCTTGGGTCCACAGTCAAGTCCCTTATTTCAGGCATGTTTCTCCTTAAAAATGTCCCGAGCTGACGAAGTGCACTCGAAGCCACACCCCGGTCCCGTTCTTTTTGTTCTGTATATAGATGAGTAATCCTTAATACTCCCTTATCCGCTTTCCCTTCTATATAACCCACTTTTTCTTTTTTATTCAGGATGATATCAATTTTAATTTTTGAAGGGTCTGCTTCTTCATCGAGTTTCAATTTTATATTATGTACATATTTTTGGTCCAGATCCAAATAATACAGCCGCTCTTTACCTATCGGCCCATCCTCTTTAGTGGCCGTATGCATAAAACCTGCGCGCTCATATAAACTCCACGCAGCCTGGTTCTCCGCATCCACAACCAGATAAAGATGATCCAGAGAAGTATATTTCTCCTGCACATATAATGGTAAAGCCATCGCCACTTTAGTTCCATATCCCCTGCCCTGCAGCTTTTCATTGATGGAGAGCGATCTGATATACACCACTTCATGCGGTGTATCATACCCTTCATGCTGGTAATGTTCATGCAGCACGAAGAAGCCCACTGTTTCGCCCTTTTCACTTTGCACTACACACGGGGTGCGGTCCGGATCTTTAATTGCATCATCGAGTACGTCCATAGGCAGACTTGAATACACCTGCTGTTTCTCACTCAGTTCGAATTCTTCCAAATTTTTACGGTCTTCTTCCTCGTATGGCCGAATTGTAATGTCATTCATATTGAAACCCCTTTTTGACATGTTTCATCATTTTGGTATGATACTTAGTATACCCTTACAAGTATATTATAGTCATCCAGATATTCAACGCGTTTTAATGCGTTTATTATACAGGAACTGGGGTAAAGCAAATAGACTTTTCAAATTTTAGGGGGAGAAATTTTGGACAATGATAATTTAACAAAGAACTCGGATGATGAATATCCGGCGGATCCGGAGGGGAAAAAATCCATACTGGGAATTGTCTTCTGGGCATCTTCAAGTGTTGTACTGCTGGCGGCAATCGTTGCCACGATAGTACCTGAGGGATTCCAGGTGGCATCCGAATCAGTCTATGGCTGGATTTCCAATTACTTCAGCTGGTTCTTTATGCTCGCGGTATTTGGTTTTGGAGTATTTCTTATATTTCTTGCATTATCTCCGTATGGCCGTGTCAAATTGGGAGGAGACCAGTCAAAACCGGAATTCTCATTCCGCTCCTGGATAGGCATGTTATTTTCTGCCGGACTTGGCGTGGGTCTCGTATTCTTCGGTGTTGCTGAACCGATGAGTCACTACATGATATCCCCGTTCAACGGCGGTGAAACAGAAACAACCGAAGCCGCCCGCATGGCTATGGGATATTCATTCTTCCACTGGGGAATCTCACAATGGTCAATATTCGGAGTGGCGGGTCTCGCCATCGGCTATTCCCAATACCGTAAACAGAAAAACGGTCTCGTATCCACTTCTCTTGAACCGCTTTTTGGAACGGAATATAACCAAAAGGCAAGAAAAGCGATTGATATCCTTGCAGTAATTGCTACAGTAACCGGTATGGCTACTTCAGTAGGTTTGGGAATAATGCAGATGGATGGCGGTTTAAACATCGCATTCGGCATCCCTTCCGGCCCTCTTACGCAAATTATACTTACTGCATTAATGACAGGTCTTTTTATACTTTCAACAACTACAGGACTAAAACGAGGGATTAAATGGCTGAGTAACCTGAATATGATCCTCGCCGCGGTAATTACTATTTTCGTAATGGCCGTTGGTCCATTCACTTTCATAATGGAAAGTATCATAGTTGGTCTGGGCGACTATATTTCAAATTATGTCGGCTACTCTCTCAGAATGCAGCCTTATTCCGGTGAATTATGGGTTCAGGAATGGACTGTCTTCTACTGGGCATGGGTAATCGCATGGAGTCCGTTTATCGGCTCCTTCGTGGCACGCGTATCCAAAGGGCGTACAATCCGTGAGTACGTACTGGGGATACTGATTATTCCGCCTATGCTCTCCTTCCTGTGGATCGGGGCGCTCGGCGGTACAGCCATTTACTCTGACCTGTTCAACGGAACAAACATCGGGGAACTTGTACTGGAAGATGATACCGCTGCACTGTTCGCGCTGTTTGATCAACTGCCTATGACTGCTTTGTTCTCAGCACTTTCGATTCTGTTAATCTTTACTTTCCTGGTAACTTCTGCAGACTCTGCAACATTCATTGTAGCGGGGATGACATCGGGGAATACTGAAAACCCTCAGATGCGCCTTAAGATCATTTGGGGCATTCTCCTTGGGCTGCTCACTGTAACCCTGATCATCGCCGGGGGATTAACCAGCCTTCAGGCTGCCTCACTGCTCGCAGGGCTTCCATTTGGAATCATTCTTATTTTAATGATCGTTGCGGTATCCAAATCGCTCAGACGGGAACCGAATGACTCAATGAAACGCAGACAGAAAAAGAACAAAAGGAAAAATGTATAAAATTTATATTAAAAAAGAGGAATGTCATTGGTATAATAAGCCCAATGACATTCTTTTTTGTTGGAGGCTACATTATGAAAATCGGAATTGACGCAGGCGGCACACTTTTAAAAATCGTTTATTTTGAAAATGAAAAAAGAAGATTTGAAAAACGTCCATCGTCAGAAATAGATCTGCTGATAGATGATCTCAATACATATCATTCAGCAGATGAAATATATCTTACCGGCGGTAAGGCAGAATATATGAATGAGAAACTTAAACAGATACATGGAACTTCTGTCGAGTTTGATGCGACGTATCGCGGTCTGATCAAACTCATGCAGGAACAGAATCTATCAATAAAACGCTTCGTATATTTAAACGTGGGCACAGGAACGAGTTTCCACCAGGCGGATTGGGAAGGCCAGACTCGGGTTGGCGGCTCGGGTGTCGGAGGCGGTACGCTTATGGGCTTATCCAAACTGCTGACTGATTTGGATTCATATGATGAAATCGTCAAGCTTGCCGCAGCGGGAAACAGAGATGAAATCGACCTTAAGGTCCATCACATCTATGCCGGCCGGCAGACACCCATACCGGGCGACCTTACTGCGAGCAACTTCGGCAATGTGCTTACCGGGAATATCCAGGATATGAACAATGCTGATAAGATTCAGGCAGTCATCGGATTGGTTGCCGAAACAGTAACCGCCGTGGGAATCAGCCTGGCTGATGGATTTGAGACTGAAGATATCGTCTTTATCGGTTCCACCCTGCTCAATAATGACGTAATGATAGAAATTGTCCGGAGATATGCCGATCTCAAAGGGGTAAACGCCCATATTATCGAAAACGGTGAATACTCCGGAGCCCTCGGTGCCCTCCTATAGAGGAGTATGAAAAACAGCGATGCTGTTTTGTCTTCTTTCTATCGTCAACGGAATAGAATAACATTCAGAAAGCATTGCCGATGTGATTGCGTGCGGGCTGACCCCCGCTTCGATCACCTTGCCGTCTTTAATCATCGTCACAGTATCAGCATAGGTCATCGCAAGCGCTGCATCATGCATGTTTGCGATGACTGCCTTTTTACCCGCCTCACTTTTCATCCATTTTAATATTTGATGCTGATATTTAAGATCCAGCCCCTGCTCCACCTCATCCAGCATGATGATTTTCTTTTGTTCCATCGCAATCTGGGCACACTGCACCCGTTTAAACTCCCCGCCTGACAGTTCCTCTATCGTTTGTCCCGCCAGACTTTTCAATTCGAACATCTCTATCAGATCATTGTATAATTTACTGTCCTCACAATCTGTGGTCAGTTTGATATACGCTTCTACATCAATCCGGAATACAGGATTACTTTGCGGGAGATAACTGAAAATCCGGCCGGCCGGCCCGGCGTGCTCCCCCTGATAATAAATATCGCGGACCTTTATGGAATCATCACCGTATCCAATTATTCCTTTCATCATTGAACTTTTCCCGCTGCCATTCGGTCCGAGCACAACATGGAGGCCTTTTCCAAATTTTAATCCTTCTGCATGCAATTGGAATTTACCGTAGTCCATTTTGAGTTTTTCAATCATCAGCACATCGCTCACCCCTGCTAGTATTTTTTAAATCAGTCAATTATAATTATATATAAATAGATAAAGGAGGTCTTAGATGTCATTTTTCCAGGATTCGCCTATACTGCTAATCGCGATTTTGCTCGTAATCGGGGTAGTCATGACGCGGTTTTCCTCCAGACTCGGAGTGCCTTCCCTGGTTCTGTTTATTATAATCGGTCTATTGCTGAACCGAATAATTTACTACGATAATGTGGAACTCACCCAGACGATCGGTATACTGGCCCTGGTTGTCATACTTTTCGAGGGTGGTCTCCAGACGAATATAATAACAATTAAAAAGGTTGCCACACCTGCACTGCTTCTGGCAACAATCGGTGTGCTGCTCACCAGTTTGATTCTGGGTGTATTCGCATATTTTATACTCGATTTAGATTTTATAACCGCTTTACTGCTCGGTGCAATCGTCGGGTCGACCGATGCTGCTGCGGTATTCGCAGTTTTTGGCAATAAAAATATCAAAGAGAAATTATCCTCCACATTGGAGACGGAATCCGGAACCAACGACCCCATGGCTGTATTTTTGACAGTGACCATCATTTCTATAATTGAAATGCCGGGTCAGGAAACTGCAATATCCTTAATTGCCACATTCTTCTGGCAGATGGGACTCGGTCTGCTCGCCGGCATCATGATTGGTAAGCTTGCCACATTTACAATTAATAAAATCAACCTGGAAGCTTCCGGTCTATATCCAGTCTTATCCCTCGGTTTCGCAATGTTCGCATTTGGCATTACAGATCTTAGCGGCGCCAGTGGATTACTTGCCGTTTACGTTATGGCGGTATTCATGGGTAATAAGGGCCTGACATACAAAAATTCCATTTTGCGCTTCAATGAAGGCCTTGCATGGATGATGCAAATCGTCATGTTCATGATGCTTGGACTTCTCGCATTTCCGGAAGAATTTTTCATTTATTCGCTGGAAGGCATTATAATGGCATTGATACTGATGTTCATCGCGAGACCGGCTGGTGTTTTCCTCACACTCATTTTCAGTAAATTCGACTTTAAAGAGAAAGTGTTCCTTTCCTGGGCAGGACTCAGAGGTTCGGTACCAATTGTATTAGCCACATATCCGCTTGTCCATGATATTGAACATGCCTATCTGGTTTTCAATGTCGTCTTCTATATCGTATTGTTCTCCGCCCTGCTTCAGGGCAGTACGATCACTCCTGTCGCGAGATGGCTGGGATTCGATGAAGGTGAAGAAACCATTCCTTCCTATACGGTGGAATTACTCGCTCTCGGACAGACGGAGAATGATATATATGGCATCGAATTACCAAAAAATTCTGCGCATAGCAGCGTAAGGATCAAAGATCTGGACCTGCCTACAAACGTACTCGTCATTGCGATTATACGTAATGATGAACTCATCACGCCAAACGGTGATACTCAGATGCACTCAAGTGATTACATTTATGTAATGATGCCCCGTAAATTACGGGAGAGAACTGAAGCATATTTCAGTAAGCCTAAAAAACCGGAAGTGCATAAGAAACCACGTCCAAAAAAAGCAAAAAAGAATAAATAAAGCAAGGGGGTTGGATACCATGAAGTTTTTCCTCACTTTAATATCAGTACCGTTGTTTTTTACCGCTTGTTTTGGAATCTCTCCTGATCTTGCAGATGAAAAAAGTTCAGAAGAGGATACGGCTAAAGAAGAATCCGCTGGAGAACCCCCAAACGAGGAAAATGCCCCGCCTGAAGTAAACCCGATAAATATTACAGGTGATGGGTTCGTCTCCAATTTCTTCAATGGCGCCTATGAGTACAGAACGATCTCAATCCGGTCAAGTTATGCGTACATGACTGAAATACTTGGTGAGCCTTCCGGCCAGGATAATATCATTGACGGCGTGTATTATCATTATGATCATATAGGATTCAACTTTCCCGAGTCTCGTGAAAGTGTGGATGATCCGGGCGAATTGAGGGTTGATGGCATCTTTATTTTCCCGGAAGACTTCTATAAGCAGGATGCTGTGGAGCATTATGGATGGCCGACAGAAGATGAAACATCGGAATTCCGTATGTTTTATGACTCCGACCCGGATAATGGTTACTATGTAATGATGAATTACAACCAGGATGACCGGGTTACAGAAATCATACTGCATAATAAGAATCTTTCAGATACAAAATTCTACACCCTGGATGAAGAAACCGATTAACGTAAAACAAGCGCACCCAGAATTTTAATCTGGATGCGCTTGTTTTTTATTGGATTTCTCCATTCAATTCAAGATGTGTAACGACTGCGGCATTTAATGAATTGATGGCGGAACAGTACTTTTCAGCGGATAAATCGACTGCCCGCTGTGCGACTTTAGGTGTTACGTTCCCTTTAATCTTCACTGTCAAATCGAGACTTGTGAAACTTTTCGGGTCAGTATCCCTTCTATCCCCATCAATATCTATTTCAATGGATTCAATCTTATCCATTTCACGGCGCATGATGACACAAAGGTCAATTCCCATGCAGCCTGCTACACCATGAAGCACCATTTCCATCGGCCTCGGCCCGCCGTCATTGCCTCCGACATCACTTGATGCGTCCATTGTGACATCGTAGCCCGAACTGTCTCCTACGGAATTGAACGCCATTCCACCCTGCCATCTGGTCTGTACTTTCATACTTGCTGCCACCCTTTCCATGAACACTTATATAAATTATAAGTGAAAACACTAAAGTTTTAAAATATATCAGCTTACGCAAATGTACTGAGTGCATCTATCAGACTGTAAATACCAAGGAACGAGACTACAGCTGCCACTGCCCAGCCGACAATATTCAGCCAGATTGGATTGATATGCTTGCCCATGACGTTCTTTTTGTTGATGACAACCATGATGATGATGGCGATAACCGGCAGAATCAGTCCGTTAAGCGCCTGTGCAAACAGTAAAACTTCCAGAGGTTCAAAACCAAGGGCTGATGTTACGATACCAAGACCAATGACAACACTGAATACAATTTTATACTTTGTACTGTCAAAGCCGCCTTCCCATCTCATAAAGCTGCTCACCGTTACAGCCGCACCCATAGGTGAGGCAATCGCTGAAGATAAACCTGCGGCAAACAATCCAATGCTGATGAAGAATGGTGCCAAGTTCCCCATCAAGGGTTCGAGCGGCGCTGCCAGCTCGACTATGCTTGTAACTTCCTGTCCCTGGATCAGGGCGCCGGCAGTAATCAAAATCGCTCCTGTAATAATACCGCCGACTGTAATAGTAATAATTGTATCCCAGCGGGATTCCTTCAATCCTTCAATACTGTCCCACTTCTCACTTACTGTAGATGCATGTATAAAGAAGTTATAGGGAACGACCGTCGTGCCGATTAAAGCGATGATCATAAGGATGGACCCTTCAGGGATCCCGGGGATGAATGCCCCTTTTAAAACCTCCCCCAGATCCGGGCCGGCAACAAACATTGTTGTTATGAAAGTAAAACTCATCAATACGATTAATACAATCATCACTTTTTCAATGATTTTATAGCTTCCGCTGAGGCCGAGCAACAGAATGATTACACCGATTACCGGTGCCACATAATTTTCAGGTATATCAAATAAGTATGCTACACCGAGTGACGTACCCAGCAAATCACCGCTGATATATGCCGCACAGCCTACACAGACGGCAATCATGACAAGCCAGACTGCCGCAAATTTTAAGATGACATTATCAAATAGATCGCGTATGTTCTCTCCCAGACCCTGCTTTGTTACTATACCAATTCTTGCAACCATCTCCTGCAGCACAATCGTGGCAAAAATTGAAAAAATGATTGCCCATAAAAGCGCAAATCCGAACCCTGCACCTGCGCGGGTTGCTGTCGTAACAGTCCCCGGTCCGATAAAGGAAGCGGTGACAATCGCACCCGGACCAAAAATCTTTATTTTCTCTTTGATTTTAGCAAGCATAAATCCCTCACCCCTTATATTTAAAAAACAGGAGGGGATTACCCCTCCCTGAAATTATTTATGATGACCGCCATGAACGTGTCCGGCCAGCACATATAGCACTGCTGTGGAGACAAAATGAGCTGAGTTCTGGTTGGCATCCTGCTGCGGATAGACTTCGACGAAGTCCATGCCGCACACTCCTCTTTTGCCAAATTCGTAAATCATTGTTACCAGCTCATGTGAAGTGAGTCCGTTGCCATCCACCGGTCCGCCGGGGTTAAATGCGAAATCCAGTACATCGCTGCAAATTGTAAGATATACGACATCAACATCTTTAGAGGCCATATCATAAATTTCATTTGCATATGCTCTTAAGTCTTTCGCTTCTTTAATATCATTGATCGTTAATGTAACAGCGCCATTCTCTTTTGCATACTTCCCTGTCTCGGGTTTGTTTCTCGGGCCTTTTATGCCTGTATGGATGAGACTTTCATTTCTGACGCCTTCAGTCTCATACAGACGCATAAACGGCGTACTGCGGGCGAATTCATCCCCTTCATGATGCGGCATGTTGTCGTAGTGTGAATCCAGATGGATAATGCCGACTTTCTTGCCGGTATTGGTCAGAGCCTTGACCACCGGATAAGTGATTCCATGGTCACCGCCGAGGCCGACAAGGAATTTACCCGACTTCCATAAGTCTTCCGTAAACGCTTCTATGCGTTCCATCGTTCCCGGTACATCATGAGGAATGACACTCACATCCCCTACATCGCCGAAGGACATGTGATCCTCTACATTGATATGATCCAACTCCGGCAGGTATGTACTGTATCTTGCTGACGACAGCCTGATCTGTTTCGGACCGAGTTCACTGCCTGTGTAGTCACCCCACGTACATGCGCCTTCCCAAGGTACACCGTAAACCAAAATATCCGTATCGTAATCCGTCGTACCCGTTAAGTTTTTTCCGCCGAGCATCGGTGGTGTATTACCGTAAATATTTGAATTCATTTATGATTCCTCCAACTAATTATTATTCACAGAATATAATAGTCATTTAACCTATTTCATCTGTGTCTAAACTTGCATTTCGGCCCCCTTATAAAACAGGGGTGTATTGATTTGAAATATTCTCTATTGAACTTTAGGCAAACTGTTCAGTCCGCTTCCACTTCAAGTAGTTCATACCCAGTATTAAAATCACGATACTCACACCTATAATGTCTGTATACGTTTCCGGAACGATTGACAGCATTGCTGCAACAGCGAGAATGATACGGAATAATATATTTATATGTTCTTTGAAGAATCCTTCCAAAGCAGCGGCGAGCCCTGTAAGCGCTATAAGTGAAGTAACTACAACTATTCCTACATCGACAAAGTTGGCTAATGGGTACTCCCTTGCATTCGACATAAGACCTTCAGTATCAACCATCAATAGTGCCGGCTCGTAGATGAAAAGATATGGTATGAGGAATCCCGCGATCGATAATTTGAGCGCCTGGAATCCGGTCGTCATTGGATTGCCTCCGGATATACCCGCCCCTGCAAAAGCAGCCAGGGCTACCGGTGGTGTTACATTCGCGAAAATACCAAAATAGAAAACGAACATATGTGCAAGAAGAACCGGAATTCCGAACTCAGCAAGCGCCGGTGCCGCCATAGTCGCTGTGATGATATATGCCGGAATGGATGGCAGTCCCATGCCAAGAACCATCGAAGCAATCATTGTGAAGAACAGTGTCAGGAAGAGTGATCCCGCACCAAGACTCGCAATTGCGGATGTCATTATTGCCCCGAAACTCGTCAATGAAACGACGCCGATAATAATACCCACAACCGCACAGGCAATCATGACTGACAACGCCTGCTGCGCGCCATTCGCCAGGGCATCAAACACATCTCTGGGAGACATGCGTGTTGTTTTTCTCAGCATTGCCACAATAACCGTCAGGAATAGTGTGAACACTGCAGCTCTTGGAATCGGGAAATTGAGGAAAAGCATAACAATCAGACCAACAATCGGGATGAGCAAATGTCCTCTTTCCACCATAACTTCCTTTACCCTCGGCAAATCGGCTTTGGGTATCCCCTGCAGATTACGTTTTCCTGCCCGGTAATGAACCTGCATAATTACAGCGAAATAATACAATATTGCCGGGAATAATGCCGCAAGTGCTATGACACCGTAATTGATTCCTGTAGTCTCCGCCATGATGAATGCACTTGCTCCCATAATCGGCGGTAAAATCTGACCGCCGACTGAAGCACTCGCTTCGACTGCACCGGCAAAGTTTTTGTTGTATCCCACTTTCTTCATCAAAGGAATTGTAAATGCGCCGGTACTGACAACGTTGGCCACAGCAGCACCGTTGATACTTCCCATGAAACCACTTGATACAACCGCCACTTTAGCGGGTCCCCCTTTATTGGCACCCGCCAAAGCCATAGCAAGGTCGTTGAAAAACTGTCCCATCCCCGACTTCTGTAAAAATGCACCAAAAAGGATGAATAAGAATATAAAATTCACAGAGGCGCCGATGGCTGTAGAATATAAACCTTCCGTACTCAGATATAATTGCCCGAATATATCACCAGGACTATAAGGACGCGTCAGCATCATGGTAGGCAAAAAATCCATATGACTGATGAATGGATATGCAAGAAACACCAATGCCAATATCGGTAATATGATTCCCGTAACCCTTCTTGCCGCTTCCAGGATAAGCAGTACTGTCATAATTCCCACAATGATATCGAGCGTATTCGGGATTCCGCCGCGCTCGGTGACAATCGCCTGATATTCCACCATTATGTAGACAGCGGTCATCAGACTCAGCCCGGTCAGTATCCAGTCGAGTACAGGCAGTCTTGTCCTGTCCTGCTTTTTAAACATCGGATACAGCATGTAAACAAGTACAAGTCCGATTGCAACGTGGATGGCACGCTGCTGCAGGGCCGGCATCGGATTAAATACCATATAGACATGAAATAATGAATAAAGCACAGAGATGATGGCTACAATCCATATCACCGATTTTTTATCAAACTGTCTAGTCATCGCATCCTTATCGTATTTCTCCAAAACTTCCTGAGTGTCTGGAGCAACTTTAGGCTCTTTTTCCATGTTAACCCCCTATTAATCGTGTATATAGTGATCTGTTTTCCACTTTGATTTCAACAGCAGTATTCGTTTCGAAAATTTTGTAAAGACTGTGAACCTTGCCATCCTGTATAATCCTGGTCTTTACATTTTCAGAGACGTTCATATAAATATCCGGATATGTATCATTTATAGTAAATCCAACATACCCGTCTTCGGTAAGTTCCGGCGGCTCTTCTGATTTGTGCGGTACACCGGCACCGAAGGTCTTAAAGTATGTTTTTGTCAGAAGCAGGCTGTTATCTTGTACTTCATAAATTTCATACCATTCTTCTTTTTCTATTGAATGGACCCAATGCAGTTCAAATGTCTCCGCCTCGAGGTAGTAATCATCATACCCTTCAGCAGCCAATATCAGAACCGGCCTCGGCAGAATGAATATAAAGAGGAGCACTGCTATAATGCTCCCCGAAAACATCCACTTAATCTTATTGTTCATCATAATAGCGCTGGGCACCCGGATGAACGTCTATAACCATACTTTCCATCGAATTCTCTATACTGATATCAGATGCTGCCTGGTGGGCATTCGTAAGACTGTCCGTGTTTTCAAATAAATACTTGGTCAATTTATAAACATCATCTTCGCTGAGGTCCTCTCTGACGACCAATGCATTCATGATAGCGGCCGTTTGAACAGCCTCTTCATTTCCATAAGTATCCGCCGGTATTTCCATTGCTTCAAAGTAATCTTCTCCCATGTTTTCCACTGCATCCGCTTCGATAGGAACAATCTTCAGATCAACGGAGTTTTGCAACTCCATAACAGAAGCGTTAGGCAGTCCGCTTGTAAGGAACGCTGCATCCAGCTGTCCGCCTCTCATCGCTTCAGCTGCTTCTGCATAACCCAGATAATCTACTTCCATATCGTCATAAGTAAGTTCATGCGCTTCCAGTACTGAGCGTGTAGCAATTTCAACACCGGAGTTCTGGTCCCCGACAGCAACACGTTTCCCTGCCAGATCTTCCACACCTTCGATTCCTGAACCTTCAGTTGTAATCAGCTGGACAAAGTTAGGATACAATGCCGCAACCTGCTGTACATTCTCGATCGGTTCGCTGAATGTCTCTTCACCGTTGACCGCCTGTACTAACGCATCACTCATTACAAACGCCATTTCAACACTTTCCTGCTGCATCAGATTCAGGTTTTCAGCAGATGCCCCTGTTGTTTCAGTCCTCGAGTTTACATCAAACTCGCTGCTGTATCCATCCGCCAAAGTGGTAGCGATGATATTATACGGTCCGGAAGACCCGCCGGTGGCAATCGTTACGATGTTCGTTTCAAGGCCCGCAGATCCGCCTTCCGATGATTCCGACTCTTCTGCATCTTCAGCAGCCCCCTCATCTCCGGTCGCTTCATCACCGCCGTCACTTCCGCATGCCGTTAAAAACAGACTGAGTCCAAGAATCATTGCTACATACTTACTGAGTTTCATTGATAGTCCTCCCCTTCTCTAATTATCTAAAATTATAGCAAATCAACCCTGGAATAGAAACGCTTTCATACAATTTTATCAAAATTTTCTATAAATTATACCAGTCGATATTCTCCTGTTAATTAATCGAAACCAATCATTGACTGCATAAGTGATCACTTATATAATAAATGCTGTTACATAAGATTTTTCTTATATAGATTGGAGAATGCAGAATGGAAAAAATCAAACTGAATATATCAGATACTGCAGACCTTTTTAAAATTCTCGGAGACCCGTCCAGGCTTTCAATGGTCGCCATGATGAATAAAAAGGAATGCTGCGTCTGCGACTTCACTGAATGCTTTGGCATGAGCCAGCCCGCAGTGAGCCAGCACCTAAAAAAACTTCGTGATATTGGATTGGTCAAGGCGAGGAGAGACGGATACTGGACCTTTCTTTCACTGGATGAGGAAAGTAAATATTTCGATATGATCCCGTCACTCATTTCAGCCATACCGGAAATTGATGCACAAGTAGACCAGCTGCTTTCTGCATGTGAAGGAGAGTCCTGTTGTTAATGGAAAGTTCCACTGCCGTAATTGCCATAATTATATTTCTTGCCACTTTGTTCCTCGTAATCAGACAGCCAAAAGGCCTGGGTATCGGATGGTCAGCCTGTGCAGGTGCCCTCATCGCGCTGATTTTCGGTGTCGTCAGTTTTGGAGATGTGGCGACCGTCTGGGGAATCGTATGGAATGCAACGCTTACTTTCGTCGCAGTCATCCTCATTTCACTCGTATTGGATGAAATCGGGTTCTTCGAATGGTCCGCATTACATATGGCCCGGATTGCCCGCGGGAATGGATTGAAGCTGTTTGTCTATATCATTCTCCTCGGTGCTGTTGTTGCTGCACTGTTTGCCAACGATGGTGCGGCACTGATCCTGACGCCAATCGTTCTTGCGATGGTCAGGAATCTGAATTTCACAGAAAAAATGGTCATGCCCTTCATCATGGCCAGCGGATTTATCGCTGATACTGCGTCGCTGCCGTTTATCGTAAGCAACCTGGTCAATATCGTTTCCGCAGATTTCTTCGGAATCGGATTTATAGAATATGCTTCAAGGATGATCGTTCCCAACCTGTTTTCCATCCTTGCAAGTATCATCGTCCTCTATATCTTCTTCAGAAAAGATCTGCCGGCTGACTATGACGTTAAAGAACTTAGAGCACCGCGCGAGGCGATCCGTGATCTTAAGATGTTCAATTGGTCCTGGGTTGTACTGGCGTTCCTGCTTATCGGATATTTCCTCAGTGAACCGCTTGAAATACCGGTATCGATCATTGCGGGCATCATTGCCCTGTTCTTTATCATCATGGCCAGAAACAGCGACGCTGTACCCATCCGCCAGGTGATAAAAGGGGCACCATGGGATATCGTATTCTTCTCACTCGGTATGTATGTAGTTGTATACGGCCTTCAAAATGCCGGTCTGACAAACATTTTAGGAAACTTCATCGGATTTGCAGCCGACCAGGGGTTATTCATCGGAACGATGGTGATGGGCTTTACTGCCGCAATATTATCTTCTGTGATGAACAATATGCCGACAGTCATGATCGATGCCCTTGCCATTGCGGAGTCCGGCGCAACCGGACTGGTCAAAGAAGGACTGATCTACGCCAACGTGATCGGTTCGGATCTGGGTCCGAAAATCACACCGATCGGTTCCCTCGCCACACTGCTCTGGCTGCATGTACTTAAGAAAAAAGGCGTCCATATCTCTTGGGGATATTATTTCAAAATAGGAATCATACTCACAATACCGGTCCTGTTCATTACATTATTCGGATTGTTTGCATGGCTCCTCATCATTTCATAACTAAAGGAGACTCAATATGTCAAAACCAATCATTTATTTTCTATGCACAGGAAACTCCTGCAGAAGCCAGATTGCCGAAGGCTTCGGCCACAAATATCTCGACGGGCAATACGACGTCTACTCTGCCGGGATAGAAGCGCACGGCATGAACCCAAAAGCGGTATCGATCATGGAAGAGGCCGGAATAGATATTTCCGGCCAGGAATCAAGCAAGATTGACAACGCGCTGCTCAACAGATCGGATTATGTCATTACACTCTGCGGGGATGCGGACGATAACTGTCCCATGACACCCCCGCATGTCAACCGCATGCACTGGGGATTTGAAGACCCGGCAAAAGCCACCGGCACGGACGAAGAAGTACATGCCGTATTCGAGAGTGTAAGGGATGCCATCGAAGAAAGAATCATCGCATTTAAAGAAAACGGAAAATAAATCTATGACCCCTTCAAATTTGAAGGGGTTTTTCTATTATATCGAGGCTTTATCTTTGATGTTTCTCAAACTTTCCGTAACAATAAAAATAACGTTAAAGGAGGAATTTTTGATGTCTACACTATTTGAACCTTACAGGATTAAGAATTTAGAACTTCGCAACAGAGTGGTTATGGCCCCAATGTGCCAGTACAGTGCCGAAGACGGCATTCCGAACGAATGGCATTTCACACACTATACATCCCGTGCCGTTGGCGGCACCGGCCTGATCATGGTGGAAATGACGAATGTTGAAGAACGGGGAAGAATTACCGATCATTGTCTGGGTATCTGGTCCGACGGCCATGTTCCTCATTATAAAAGGGTAGTAGACGCCTGCCACAGACAAGGAGCGAAAATCGGCATCCAGCTTGGCCATGCGGGCAGAAAGGCCCAGGATGCAGAAGAACCTGTATCCAGTTCTGCGATTGCTTTTAATGATGAATTCAAAACGCCGCATGCGCTCACTACTGATGAAGTGGATGAAATGGTCGATGCGTATAAGTGGGGTGCAGTACGCGCCGTTGAAGCGGGATTTGATACGATTGAAATCCATGGTGCACATGGCTATCTGATCCATCAGTTCCAGTCCCCGCTTACAAATAAAAGAGACGATGAATATGGACAGGATCTGAGCCTCTTTGGCTGCAGGGTCATTGAATCGGTGAAGTCCGTCATGCCCGATGATATGCCGCTTATCCTGAGAATTTCTGCAGTAGAATTTGCCGAAGGCGGTTACGGGCTGGATCACGGCATTGAGCTCTCCAAACGATACAAAGAGGCCGGTGTCGATATGATCGATGTTTCTGCAGGCGGCGAAGGTACGCCGTCCAAGGAACGTTTCCCGGGAAATTATCCCGGCTATCTGGTCCCTTATGCAAGACGTATTAAAGAAGAAGCCAGGATTCCAGTCATTGCTGTAGGATTGCTTGAAGATGTGAATGTGGCGGAACACGTCATCGCTTCCGGCGATGCAGATCTGGCCGCGATTGGCCGCGGGCTGCTCCGCGATCCTTACTGGGTGATGAATGCAAACCGTGAGCAGAACCCTAAAGACAGGTTATTCATACCGGAACAATACGAAAGAGGCTTCAGAAAAATTTAAGGGGTGTTTGTTTGAAACACATATCGGATAAACCGACAACTTGCAGTGCAATGTCAAAAGTATCCAACCAGAGGTTTAAAGTATGAAAATAGTACTCGCTCCAGATTCGTATAAAGGCACGTTAAACCAAAAAGAAGTTGCGGACATTATGGTCAGGACACTCAAAGAGATCGGGCACACCGCTGTAGCCAAACCAATGAGTGATGGCGGAGACGGCCTGCTTCACTGCTTCAATAATGAAGGTTACAAAAAAATCGAGTCGAATGTGACCGGCCCGGAAGGCGATACAGTTTCCGCCAAGTATTATATGCTTGAAAATACTGCCATCATTGAAACAGCAGAGGCATGCGGTCTTCATCTTGTGACAGACTCTTCTCCTTGCGACCGGACATCCTACGGGGTTGGAGAACTCATTCTCCATGCAGTGGACCGGGGCGCTGAAAATATCATTCTGGGACTGGGCGGCTCTGCCACTAATGACGGTGGGTTCGGTATGTTCATGGGGCTTGGGGGCATGGCTAAAGATGCTTCCGGGCAACCGGTGTCTGTAATGAATAATGACATTACAGATATCGATGCGCTGCTCACTGACAGCCTGTTCGTTTTAGATGATATAAACATGACGGTTGCGTCAGATGTTACCAATCCATTATTCGGCCCTTTCGGTGCCACAGCTGTGTTCGGCCCGCAAAAAGGCATCGAAGCAGATCGGATTGATGAATTTGAAGACTTGCTTATCCATTTG
This sequence comes from Salinicoccus sp. HZC-1, assembly GCF_046736035.1. Taxonomy (GTDB): domain Bacteria; phylum Bacillota; class Bacilli; order Staphylococcales; family Salinicoccaceae; genus Salinicoccus. Next base: position 2,349,408 of record NZ_CP177130.1, read on the forward strand.
CATCACAAAGTAACTCAGGTATTTGGGACTGATTACAGTAAAACGCCCGGTGCCGGTGCAGCCGGCGGCCTTGGATGGATGCTGATGCACTTTGGAGCAATAATGGAAAAAGGCGGCCCGCTGATCGCTGAAATGATCCGGCTTGAAGAAGAAATTAAAGACGCCGACCTGGTCATCACAGGAGAAGGAAAAAGCGATATCCAGACAATGGACGGCAAAGCACCCTCAATTGTTGCAGAGATTGCAGACAGGCATGAAAAACCCTGTTTCCTGATATCCGGGCAGATCACCGAAGATTTATCAGAGCATTTTACGAAAACCTACTCGCTGGTTAATGATAACAATGAGGCTCACGAAGTGATGGAGAATACCGAAGAATATTTAGCAGGATTGATAAGAGAAATATTTGATGTATCAACCGATTGAGACCGGGAAAATCCCGTGTCTCTTTTATTTTGCGGACGTCGTCCGAATCTTCAGCCCAAAAACCGCACAAAAAAACCGGGACTCGAGGTCCCGGCAAGATGATCAGTCATCAAAACTAAAATTATCCGGATCCTTCCCCATCCTCTGATTGGTATCCAGAGTGTCCAGTTTATCCATATCTTCTGCTGTAAGTTCAAAATCAAAGATATCGATATTCTGTTGGATCCTCTCTGCAGTGACGGATTTCGGGATTGTTGAAACGCCTGTCTGCAAATCCCATCTCAATACGATTTGAGCAGGGGATTTCCCATATTTCTTAACGAGTTCCTGGATGACCGGCTCGTCGAAAAATTTACCGCGTTTTAACGGTGCCCATGCTTCTACCTGTATGTCGTGTTCATCACAAAATGCTCTCATCTCTTTTTGAGCAAGCTGAGGATGGTATTCCAGCTGGTCAAGCATCGGTTTGACTGTTGCGATCTCGAAAATTTCTTCCAGATGCTGCTTGTGGAAGTTACTTACACCGATCGCTCTAACTTTTTTGTCTTTATAGAGTTTTTCCAGTGCTTTCCAAGCTTCCGTATATTTGCCTTCAATCGGCCAGTGGATTAAATAAAGATCGATGTAATCCAACTGTAATTTTTCAAGACTGATTTCAAACGCTTTTAATGTCTCTTCATACCCCAAATCATCATTCCAGACTTTTGTTGTAATGAAGAGCTCTTCACGTGAAACATTTGAGTCCCTCAGCACATCACCGAGACCTTTTTCATTATCATAAAAAGAAGCTGTGTCAAAATGCCTGTAGCCCGCTTCCAGTGCTGCATCTATAGTTCCTTTCATCTGTTCTTCCGGAATTTTGTATACACCGAACCCAATAACCGGCATTTTCACTCCATTGTTCAGAGTATAAGTATCCTGTTTTGAAATCTTCATTATTCTGTCTCCTCTGTTATTATTATTTTAGAATGGATTAATGCAGCTTGAAATTTTTACACTTAATCGTATTTTAACATCAATATAATCATATTTTAATTTTAATTTTTATTTAACCATACAAGCCGCTTCTGGTTTGTTAAAATATGTTATAAATACATAATGAGAAAACATAAAGCGACAAAAGAATGGACGGGATTTAAAATGAGTAATATAAATGTTTTAGTCACCGGCATCGGCGGTCCGATCGCCCAGGGGATCATCCAGGGCCTGAGGGAACGTCAGGATGTTACAGTAATTGGTGCAGACAGGCGCACAGTGACAGCCGGTCATCATTTCTGTGACCGTACATATCAAGTACCACGTTATACAGATATTGAAGCATATCTGGAAATGATACATAAAATTTCGGAAAATGAGAAAATCGACATCATCTTCCCTTCTCTGCATGAAGAAGTGTTTATCTTCCATGAACGGCGTCATGAATTCAAACCGGTGATTGCACTGCCTGCCAGTGATGATTTCTCAATTTTAATGCATAAGGAGTCTGTTTACAAAAAATTGGAGGCTCAAGGTCTTGGGGAATTTATTCCGAAATACGAGGGCTTTAATTCCGAAGCGGGTTTACGCGGAATCAAAGAGCAGCTTTTTAATAATGATTCCCATTTTGTAGTAAAGACAGTAAACAGCTATGCTTCGCTCGGTTTCGCAATTTTAACGGACAAAAACAATTATATAAAAGCATTAAAAGCAGGCAACAGGAATATTTTGGATTTTGAAGATTACTGCAGAACCATTGATGAACGTGAGCGCAAACTTGCCATGAGCCTTTTCAAAGGAAAAGAGTACAGTGTCGATGTATACCTCCACAACGGTAGAGTGATTGTTGCGGTCCCAAGGGAACGGACAGGAGTTTCCAACAACATTGTACTCGATGGAAAAGTCATTCAGAACAAGGCTCTGATCGAAGCTTCCACAAAGATTACAGAAGCACTGGTCAATGATGGCTTTATCAATATCCAGTTCATGGAGAGTGAATATGGGTATAAGCTCACGGACATCAACCCCCGTTTCTGCGGTAGCCAGGTAATGAGCCTGGGCGCGAAGGTCAACTTCCCTTCACTATTCATCGAATATAACCTCTTGGGGAATCACATTAAAGTAGATCCTGTATGGAATACGAGGATGCTGAGATTCAGAGACCAGGTTTTCGTACATGAAGAATAAAGTAAGCGTGATGGTATGAAAAAAGCAGTCCTCCTGTTGATGGTACTTACCATCATATCCAAAATTTCAGGCTTTCTGAGAGATTTGACGCTCGCGTATTTCTACGGCGCCTCCGTTATCAGTGATGTATTTCTTCTCGCAATCAGTATACCGACCGTCGTTTTCGGAGTCATTGCAGCGGGGATTTCAACAGGGTATATCCCCCTTTATTCCCGTATTGATAACCGGCTGGGGGAAACTCAGGGAATAAAGTATACAAATAACCTGATCAGCATACTGATGGTGATCTGCACCGCAATTGTCATCCTGGCACTGGTTTTCACAGAGTACCTGGTTAAAATATTCGCTATCGGTTTTGAAGGTGAAGTGCTGGCACTTGCCGTCATGTTCACCCGTTTCAGCATATTCGGAATCTATTTCACTATAATCATACGGATTCTCAGTGCTTATTTAAATTATAAAAAGATTTTTGCCGTTCCATCGTTGATTGGCATACCGATGAACCTGGTGCTTATTGCTTCCATCATTGTAAGCAGTAAGACGGAATGGATATACATCCTGGCCGTTGGGAATGTGCTCGCGCTGTTCGTCCAATTTCTCATCATCGTCTTTTTTGCCTATCGTCATTCCTTTTATTTTCAGCCGATATTCAATCCAAAAGACAAGCATATTAAGGAAATGGCTGCGCTCGCCTTCCCTGTCATACTCGGTTCAAGTGTATCCCAGCTGAACAGGCTGGTCGACCGTTCATTGGCATCCTGGATTTCGATAGGCGGAATCTCCTCCATCAACTATGCCAACACACTGAATACATCATTCATCGGCATATTTGTATCATCGTTTGTAACCGTCTTTTATCCGGATATATCCAGGAAAGCCGCCAAGGGTGACATTGAAGGCCTTAAGCGCATCATGAACCAGACCATTACAGGCGTGCTGTTGCTGATTATCCCTGCAACCATCGGCTCAATGGTATTTGCAGAACCGATTGTACGATTCCTGTTCGATCGGGGGGCATTCGACGAAGCAGCCGTAGCACTGACGACATCCGCGTTCTTCTTCTATTCCATAGGGATGGTCGGAGCAGGCATCAATTTGATACTGACCCGCACATTCTATTCATTGCAGGATACAAAGACGCCGATGATTAACAGCGCGATTGCGATGGGAATCAATATCGCCCTGAACTTCCTCCTCGCCCCTGTGCTCGGCATCGGCGGACTGGCGCTTGCGACCAGCATCGCCACCCTCATCACAGTCGTATTACTGTTTAAAGGACTGCAGAGGAAGCTTGGCAGGCTGCATCTTAAAAAGCTGGTGCCGTCTGTGATGAAAATTTCAGGCGCCGCCTTGATTTCTGCTGCAGCAGCTCTGCTTCTGTTCAATGTGACGGGTTCCGGCACGGAGGATAAACTGGCGCTTCTCTTGGCACTGCCGGTGATGGTCATGTTCTATTTCGGATTGATCTATGTGCTGAAAGTAGAAGGGGCCGATCAATTCGCCCAATCGATGCTGAACCGTTTCAGAAAGAAAAAATGATATTAAACAAAACCGCCCATCTCTTAATAGAAATGGGCGGTTCTGTCTATTCTTCGCTTTTCCTGCTCAAAAATCTTTCCAGCCGGTCTGCTGCCGCTTCCAGGTTCTCCATACTCGTTGCAAATGAAATCCTGATGTGCCCTTCCCCGTACTCTGAAAAGGCGGCACCGGGAACAACAGCAACCTGCGCTGTCTCCAGAAGTTCAATCGCAAAATCGGATGAACTTTCATTATATTTCCGGATCGACGGGAATATGTAAAATGCACCTTTTGGCAGAACTACATCCAGTCCCATATCCACAAGACGCCGATATATATAATCCCTTCTCTCTACATAGGCTGCATTCATTTCCACCGGCGCATCCAGCGCACCGGTCAATGCTTCGAGTGCCGCAACCTGGCTTGGCATGCTTGCACACAGAGTGTTATACAAATGGACAAGCGTCAGTTTTTCAACCATTTCAGCACTGCCCAAAAGCCATCCGATCCTCCATCCTGTCATCGCATGGGATTTACTGAGGCCGTTGACGGCAAGCAGTTTATCTTTAATTTCAGGGTAGGAAGTAAATGAATAATGCTCCCCGTCCAAAGTGTTTTCCGAATACATTTCATCGACAATGACGAAAATATCGTGTTTTTCGAACAGCTTTACGAGGGATTCTATCGTCTCTTCCGGATAAATGGCTCCTGTAGGATTGTTGGGGTAATTAAGCAGGACCGCCTTTGTTTTATCCGTAATTGCCGCTTCAATCTTTTCAGCCGTCGGAACAAAATCCGTATCCGTTGTATCCACTAATACGGTTTTTGCCCCCAGCATGGAGGCAATGGGTGCATAACCCGTATAGATGGGCGCAGGCATAATGATCTCATCATTGGGATTCACGATGGTGCGGAAAATCGTATCCAGCGCCTCACTCCCGCCGTTTGTAACGATGACCTCATCAGCCGCATCGTAATCAGCACCGTATTTATTTTTATAAAAATTGGCGATTGCTGTTCTCAGCTCAATCGTCCCCCGGTTATGGGAATACTTCATCGGCTGATCTCCCACCGCCTCCATCACCCGGTCTCTTATGGATTGCGGTGTGGGAAAGTCCGGCTGCCCAAGTGTCAGATCGATGCTTTCCGGCATGCGGGCGACTCTGTTGGCCATTTGCCGGGTCCCCGGAACTTCTACGTCTTTCAATAATTTATTCAACTCTGGCACATTCATTCTCCTTTAGAAGTAAATCTTTGATTCATAATAAAATTGCTCCATACACCAGCCCGAAAATAATGACCAGTGCCGGATGCACTTTAAACTTTCGAAGCATCACAAAGCTTGTAATCATCAAAATAATTGTATGGACGGCCCCTGAGTCCGTGAAAGCACTGGCGAAAAAATCAAAAGCGATAATACCAAGCAAAATCGCAATCACCGGCCGGATCAGCGTCGTAAGGGTTTCGAATTTCTTCGTCCCCTTCATTTTATATAGTACACCTGCAAGGAATACCATCAGCATCAATGAAGGAAGTACGGTCGCCGATACTGCAACGACCGAGCCTAGCACACCACCGACTTCGAAGCCGATGAACCCTGCCATCTTGGTGGCAATCGGGCCCGGCAGAGCATTGCCGAGTGCCAGCACTTCCGCAAATTCCTGCGAGTTCATCCACCCATAATTCTGCACCACTTCCTGTTCGACAAGCGGGATGGATGAAGGGCCTCCGCCGTATCCAAGCACTCCGGGAATAAAGAATGCGATAAATATTTGTAGATATATCATATTCTTCCTTCCTTCCTGAACAGGCTGAAGACCACTATCACTAAAATGACAATCGCCGGGTGGATATCAAGTACAGCGAGCAACAGGAATGAAACGAGTGTAAAGAGGATGATGAATTTCCATGTTGTCTTCGCTTTCGCCTTCTCCAGAAATTCATATGTCAGAATGATCAGCATTACGCCGACAACGGGAATGACCCCGTTACTCATCCCCTGGACCCACTCGAGATCCTTGAATTCCGCAAACAGCTTCAAGAGCACAACCATCAGGATGATTGTAGGTAAAATCGCTGCAAACACTGCATTCACCATGCCCAGCCAGCCTTTTTGCATAAAGCCGATATAGCCGGCCAGCTTCGTAATGATCGGGCCCGGAAGCACATTTGCAATCGCAAGGGAATCCTGGAACTCCTCATCCGTCATCCATTTATACGTGTCCACCACTTCTTTATGGACAAGAGGGATGGAAGCGGGTCCTCCGCCATATCCGAGCATTCCCACTTTAAAGAAAGCCAAAAAAATCTTCATCTGCATAATTTTCCACCTAATATATTGAGATCGAACCGTCCGTACGGGACTCACTGCCCCCTATGAGCGCTCCGTCTTTGCCCCGTACGATGATCTGTCCCCGTCCGAAGCTGTTCGGTTCCAGATTCACACTGACTTTATGCCCCCGTCTTTGCAGACTGCGTGAAATATCATGATCGAAACGGTCTTCCACTTCCACTTCGAGTCCCGATTTGAACTGCCATCTTGGTGCATCCAGCGCACTTTGCGGGTTCATGCCGTAATCGATCAGATTCATCGCAACCTGCAGGTGGCCCTGCGGCTGCATGAACGCTCCCATGACGCCGAACGGCCCCACAGGTTCGCCCTCTTTAGTAATAAAGCCTGGAATGATTGTATGGTAGGGTTTCTTTCCCCCGCCCACATAGTTCGGACTGTTTTCATCCATCGAGAAGTTGTGTCCACGGTTATGTAAGGACAGGCCCGTGTCCGGTATCACCACACCTGAGCCGAAGCCCATATAGTTACTCTGTATATAGGAGACCATGTTCCCTTCCCCGTCAGCTGTTGCCAGATATACTGTGCCGCCCTGGGGAAGATCGCCGTGTCCCCTCAATTCCGCCGAGCCGCCGATTTCTGCCCGGCGCTGTTTCAAATATGCTTCATCCAGAAGGGCTTCAATCGACACTTTCATATGATCCGGGTCCGCCACAGATGTTGTCGTGTCTGCGAATGCCTGCTTGATGGCTTCAATCTGATAATGGTACGCTTCCTCATCCAGATGCTTAAACTCGTCATTATTCAGTATGCCGAGCGCCATCAGAGCCGTTATGCCCTGGCCGTTTGGCGGGATTTCCTGAATATCATACCCTTTATAGTTCACACTGATCGGATCGACATAGTCGACTTCGAAATGCTTTAGATCGTCGTGTGTAATCAAGCCGCCTGTTTTTTCACTGTACGCTACTATTTTATCAGCAAGTGCGCCTTCGTAAACACTTTTCGCATCGGTATCTGCAATCTCCTCAAGCGTCTCCGCATGATGCGGCAGCGTCTTAATCTCCCCGACAGTCGGATTGCCGAAAATCTCAAGCCATGGTTTGATCTCTTCAAAATTCTCTGCTTCCCTGCTGAAATTATCATATGCTGCCCGCCAATATCTTGCAACAGTCGGTGTCACTGCAAAGCCATCCTTTGCAGCACGGATTGCCGGTGCCAATACTTCCTTCAGCGTCAGGTTTCCGAACTTATTAACCAGGCTTGCCCATGCCGCAGGCACGCCCGGGACATTCACAGGCAGCCAGCCGAATTTCGGCATTGCGCCATATCCGTGCGCTTTTATCTCTTCCATGGACAGAGCTTCGGGTGAATGGCCGCTTGCATTCATGCCATGCAGTCTGCCGTTCATCCATGCAATCATGAACGCATCCCCGCCGATGCCGTTGCTGGTGGGCTCCACCACCGTAAGTGCTGCGGCGGTCGCAATGGCGGCATCCATTGCATTCCCTCCCTGCTTCATCACTTCTATTCCTGCATCTGTGGCCACAGGATGGGTTGTCGCCACCATCCCGTTTTTCGCATATACACTGAACCGTCTGTTTAAGTATGGATATTTATAATGATCCATTTGAGTCCAAATCCCCTTTCTGAAAATTCAATCATAAAATTATATAAATAAAGCCCTGCAGAAACTTAACAGGACTTTATGAAAAGACTATGCGCCACAACACTTTTTGTATTTCCTGCCGCTGCCGCACGGACAGGGATCATTTCTGCCTACTTTGACTTCCCTGACGATCGTTTTCGATTTAAGTTCAGATTCCTTATGTCCGCGGAATTTGAAATGACGCGTATTATTTACGATACCCGCGATATTATCAAAGAAAGCCCGCTGATCGTCCACATCTTTGAATTCTACGCCGAGGGACATCAAATACTGAATTATTTCATCCTGCTTGGCGCCTTTCATAATCAGTTGGAGCAGTGAAATGTACACATTATGATACTGCTCTTCAGAAACATCTGCATTTTTGGCAATCCATTCCTTCAGCCTGGCATGATGCTCGGATTCATCGATGAAATTCGGATTGCTGAATTTGATGAATTTGGCGAATTCAGGCTCATAGTAAGGACGCGCTCCCTGCAATTTACGCACCATTTGATACTGGTCATCATTCATGTCGTCTATTACAATTTCCTGATTCTCCTGATCCAGTGTAATGTCATAAGGTGATTCTTCCAGGAATTGAGTGATTTCTTCAACACTCATATTCATATCATAGTACTTTTTAAAGAGGTGAATCAGCTGCTCGAAGCTGACGATACCATACAGATGAAGCGACGCACGGATTAAGTTCAGCTTTCTCTGAACCGTGATGCGCTTTTCTTTATTCTCTTCAGTATCCACTGCATCGAAAAGATTCTTTACTGTATCAGTGATAAAGTATTGATCCTCTTTGTCCTTTTCTTCAAATGCGTATCCCATGATGTAGAGGCCAAAGACTTCTTCAAGCTGGTAAGGTGCCTTGCGGTCATTATTCGCTGCTGCTTTCCAGTTTTTAAAAGATTCATCGTCGATGTAGCAATACGCATAAGCGGCAGTTTCCGTTTCTTTCTGCTTTTCGATAATCGCTTCGATCAACTCATCTTTTTTCAGTTTGGAAAAATGCTTCAATGAGATCGTTCTCGCCATCTGCTTTAGATCATTCATGTTATACACATTTAAATATTCATTCATACTAGCCATTCTGGAAATCTCCTTCGTTCCGTTTATCTTGCCTCCATTTTACCATAATGGAGCGGTATTTGATAAATAATCAGAACACGTTCAAAGCTACATAGATAACCAGGGATACTGTGACAGCACTTAAAAGTGTACTCATCATAACGATTTCTGCGGCATATTCCGGATCATCACTGTATTCCTGCGCAATGATCGAGCTGTTTACAGCTGCCGGCATCGCTGATGTAATGAGGATCGCCTGGGCGGTGATGCCTTCAACATTGAATAATGAAAGCATTGCAAATGCAACCGCCGGACCGATGACCAGCCGTGTCAGACTGGCCAAGAATGCACTGAATCTCAGGCGTCTGAACTTGATGCCCGCTATCTGCGCCCCGAGTATGAACAGTACCAGTCCGACCATCGCGTTCCGCATATAATCCAGAGAGGATTCCAGAGGTGCAGGTATGTTAATCCCAAAGAAGTTAAAGACCAACCCGAGAGAGAGGCCATAGAAAATGGGCATCCTGAAATATCCCAGCAGCGCTTTGCCCTTCCCCGTATTCTCGGCATTGAGAGAGAAAATGCCGTATGAGTATGCAAACATGTTTTGGAAAACCACTATGATGACCTGCACACTCATTGCGTATGGATCACTTTTAAAAACGAGATCGTTGACCGGTACACCGTAATTCCCTGCATTATAGAGCAGATTGGAATTTGTAAAAAGTGTACGCCGCCCTTTATCCAAACCGATAAATTTAGCGATCAATTGCGTAATGACAAAGGTTACGAATGCATAGAGACCGAGGAAAAATATAATCTTGAGCAGCAGCGAAAAATCAATATCGGATTCATAAAGGCTCATGAAAATAAAAGCCGGCATCACATAGTGTATCGCAAGCTTCGCCAAAGTGGCCCGGTCCAATTTAAACTTAAGCTGGACGGTGTAGCCGATAACCACTATGATGCCGATGGGCAGTATTACATTCATGAATATGAAAAGAAAACCACTCATACCATCTTTCCTCCTACAGCATTATGAGATATACAAAAAGGATGGACCCTAAAACGATGAAGAATAACGGAATTCTGAGAAATGCCAGCACCGTGGCAAAAAGTGCCCCGAGAATGCCGTAGATGGGGCGTTCCACTGCAGTCAGTATCCCCGGAAAAATCAAGACTCCGAGGGCTGCATATGGGATATAATTCAAATATGTAACAAGCCATTCCGGCAAATTCAGTTTTGTAACGAAAAAAGCCGGGAGGATCCGGGTAATGATTGTCACCAGAAATAAAAACATGATCAGGACTGTCATTCAGACGCCTCCATTCCATCCAGTAAAACACCCATTAAAGCGGCGAGCAGCATCGCTATTATAATCGCAAATCCGGAGGGTATAACTGGTATCACACTCAGCACACCGTGGAAAATCATTCCGAACAATGCAACCAGTCCGTATTTATAATGCAGTCTGACTGCAGGAACCAAAAGTGCGATGAACAATGCATAAAGCGCAATACCGCTCGCAATAGTCCAGGATTCGCTCATCCAGTCGCCGGCCACATAACCGACAGCAGAAAATATAACCCAGAACAAATATGCGATAATGAAAGTAACAAAGTACTTCGGAAAAGTCTGCTCTTCGGGTGTCCTATTTGCGGTGACCGCAAAGGATTCATCCGTCACGAATCCGGATAATATAAGCCGTCTGACAAAAGATTCATGTCTCAGATCATAATTCACTTTAAAAGCCATGACGAAATGTCTAGAATTAAGTATGAAGATTGCCAGTATAATCGCTACAGCACCACTTGAAGTCAGCATTTGCAATGCCAGAAACTGGCTCGCCCCCCCGTAAACCATAATACTTATCAAAGTTGTATCAAACATTGAAATGAGTGGTTTTGCGGTAATACCAAAAGCGACTGCCACCGGCAGATACCCCATGCCGATGGTTAAACCATCAATGATCGGCTTCTTCAAGCCCATTTGTGTCAAAATATCACCACATTTATAATAATGAATAATACCGAATATTTTAACACATTAATTCGGATTGCGGAATTTTATTATCAAAAATATTACATGAAATTTAACGAGGAGATTACGAACATGAAAGCACTTGCCCTGGATATGGATGGAACGATACTCGACCATAACGCAGAATTCCCCCTCACTCTATCCGACACGCTTGCGGAATTAAAAGAAAAAGGGATGCATATATTCATAGCCACAGGACGGACCAGCCATGAAATACTGGCCATTACGCCGGATAATTGTCCGCTCGACGGATATGTCGCCGCGAGCGGTATGGGGGTTTATGTTGAAGGCAGACAGATTCAATCCACATCCTTCAGCCCGGACACGGTCGAAAGGATCATTGATGAAGCAAGAAGACGTGAGATCTATTATGAAGTCCATACATTGGAAAATTCATCCCGGACGCATTTGCAGGATAAAGGATATACGGTCAGAGATTTCAATCTGGAAAAGCCGGATTCACTGAAAACATTTGAAATCAACTTTACTGAAAGCAGTCTAAATAATGATACACAGTGGGTCGATGAACTCCCTTATGAAGATGTCGTTAAAATGTTCTTTTTCAGCATCGATTCGAAAAAAATTGGAAACTGGTATGACTTCCTGGCATCGAATCAGGAATCGTCGGACTACGCCCTCTATACCACAAGTGTCCATAATGCCGAATTGATGAAAAAGGGAAAAGACAAGGCGACAGGGATTGAAGTTCTGCTGGAACATTATGATCTTGATTTCAGTGAGGTACATGCAATCGGTGACTCCATGAATGACCTTCCCATGTTTGCAAGGGCGGGAAAATCAACAGCGATGAAAAATGCGGATGATGATATTAAATCCGCCGCTGACGAGGTCACCGATTATACATGTGATGCAGACGGACTGGAAAATTATTTGAGAAAAGAATATCTATAGATCGTCCATCATTTTTTCCACTTTCAAATACCAGACATGCCCTTCCATAAGCTCTTCAGAAACGATCTCATGACCGCCGTCCGTCAGTTTAACTTCCACTGCAGCACCTTTTAACTCAAGGTGCTTTTTTAATTCATACGCCTCTCCTGCAGTCGCCATCATATCTCTGGCACCGGCAGTGATCAGCACGCTGTTTTGGAGCAATATCCCATTATTGATCAGTTCACTTCTGTATGCAGGGTGCATGAGCATGCCGCCCGCTACAGGAATATCATGGTTGAGCAACAGATATGCTGCCATATTTGCCCCATTGGAATACCCGAGGTAAATTGCTTTAGCCAGGTCCAGATCATATTCGGCTGCAAGATGCTTTATTTCGGAAGCGATCCTGTCGCCCTCCTCTTTCAGACTTTCCTCATCATACTGATGGGAAGAAAGTCTTTTGAAATATCTCGCCTGTCCATCTTCCTCCACTGAGCCGCGGAGTGCGAGTACATTTGCAGAACCATTCACCATAGTCGCCACTTCAAGCAGATCCGTTTCCCGTCCACCGGTACCATGGAATAGAATCAAAGTCCGATTACTATTATTTTTACCTTTTATAAACAGATGCTTCATTAAAGATCGTCCTCCTTTATTAGAGTTTAACCCATCTCTGTTATATACTGATAATAATAGCCATTAAGGAGCGATAATCATGACAGTAAAAGGCATTCATCACGTATCGTCCATTACAAAGGAAATATTGGATAACCACGATTTCTACACAAATGTATTGGGTTTGAGGCTCGTTAAAAAAACAGTCAACCAGGATGATACCGGCATGTATCACTTATTCTATGCAGATTATAAAGGCACCCCGGGAACAGATATTACCTTCTTTGAAATTTTTAATGCTCCAAAGTTCCAGCCGGGGACCAACAGTATTTCAAGGACGATATTCAGAGTCCCGTCTATGGAGGCGCTGGAGTTCTTCAGAAACCGCTTTGATGAAAAAGGTGTGTATCACGAAGGTTTCGTCGAACGGTTCGGCCGCACTTCCATGATTTTCGAGGATCATGAAAAACAGCGTCTCGGCCTCATGGTGGACCGGGAATACAATGACTCCGAACCCAATTCGACAGATGAAATACCAAAAGAATACGCCATCACTTCCATCGGTGCGGTGGAAATTACAGTGCAGTATTTAAAAGCCGCCCTGCAGCTGCTCGAACTGCTCGGCGGGGAAGTCCAGGGTGATATTACAGATGACAGCACTGAAGCCGAAGTCAAAGTCGGTCAGGACTCTGTCTATATAGTGGAACAAAGGAACAGCCAGATTGAAAAAGAAGGCTACGGCAGCGTCCACCACTTTTCATTGAGAGTCGAGGACGAGGAAGCACTCCGTAACATGCTTGCGAAACTGAATGAAGAAAAATGGCCCAACTCCGGAGTCATCGACCGTTATTATTTCAAAGCGGTCTATATCCAGAGTGCCGGCGGCATCACAATCGAACTTTCGACTGACGGGCCGGGCTTTGACGTAGATGAACCATTGGAATCACTGGGCGAGCATCTGGCACTCCCGCCAAAATTGGAAGACCAGAGGGATTTCATAGAGACATATTTGACACCATTAAGTTAAACCACGTTAAGAAAAAACTCCGGGACCTAAACATGATTTGGGTTCCGGAGTTTTTTTGCATTTATAAAGATTTCATCAATGAACAGGCTCTTGGGTGCTATTGTCAGCATTTGTTTCGGCGTTCCTATACGGTTTTTGCGCCTTTCTTTTAAACTTCTTTCTGTTCATTTTTCCAATTGCTGAATTTTCTTAGAATCACATCAAATACTATATGATACGGCAGGAAACTGGAGTTATTTATGTCATTGAATAAATAGAATGGTGTGCTGTTGACATATATATTAAACATCGCGTTTTGTGCAAGTATGTTATCCCGCAGTGTGGTTACACTGATGTACTGCACATTTCTCGCTTTGATCAGTTGGATGATTTCGTCGAAGTTTTTCGTCTCTCCTGATAAGGATATGATGAGCAGCAGCTCTCCTTCTGATAATTGTTCTATCCCGGTCATCAGTTCCCGTTCGTTTTTCAATACAATCGAGCGTTTGAATAAAGATAGCAGCTGACGCTGTACGTCATTTGCGATTTCCAGCTGTGCTGCCCCCGTACCATAGATATAAATGAACGGTGCATCATCTATTAACTGGTTGAGCTTATCGAAATTTAACTGATCCAGGTGTTTCATAGTCTGTTTTATATCATGTTCGAGCAGTTCCATTAAATCCTGTGATGCTTCTCCTGTGTGGTCATATAATTTGATGTATGATTTCAAATCACTGTAGCCGTCAAACCCCAGTTTCTTCGCCAACCGGTGTATCGATGAAATGGATGTATGGGACAAGTTTGCCAGCTCCTGTATTTTCATGCCTTTCATTTTATCTATATTGTCATGAATGACTTTAATCATATATAAATCATTATCACTTAAACTTTCATAATACTGGTTTACAAGTTTATCCAGAACCATTTTTATCCCCTGTCTTTCATGAAAATATTTCCGCATCATGTAAATATAATCATATTTTACTATTACATTTCTAAATACGTCAAACCTATTGGAATTTGAAACCGCTTCCTTTAGAGTGGCCATTAAGATACATTGAAGGGGTTTTGCTTATGAATTCTATTAAACGATTTGGCAGTGCCATGATAGTCCCGGTTCTTCTGTTCGCATTCTTCGGTATTATCGTCGGGCTTGCGACTTTATTTAAAAACCCGAATATTATGGGTGACATCGCTGCTGAAGGAACAATGTGGCACAGTATCTGGACAATCATCGAGAGCGGTGGCTGGACGATATTCGATCACATGGAACTGGCTTTTGTCATCGGTCTGCCTATTTCACTGGCTAAAAAAGCCCAGGCCAGAGCAACACTCGCTGCAATAATGATTTACCTTGTCTTCAACAATTATATAAATGCAATACTTACACTTTGGCCCGAAGCTTTCGGAGTCGATCTGACGCAGGATATTGAAAATCTGCAAGGGGTCAAAGAAATTGCCGGTATTGCTACATTGGATACAAATATCGTCGGTGCGATTCTGATTTCAGCAATTGTAATCTGGATACATAACCGGTTTTATGATACTAAGCTCCCTGAAGTATTGGGGATTTTCCAAGGGTTATCTTTCGTTGTAATCATCGGTTTCTTCGCAATGATTCCGCTGGCATTCATGGTCGCTTTCATATGGCCCTATGTTCAGGGAGGTATTTCTTCCTTGCAGGGAATCATGATGCAGTCCGGATATATTGGTGTATGGATATTCCACTTCCTGGAAAGGATATTGATTCCTACAGGGCTGCACCACTTCATATATACACCATTTGAATTTGGACCGGCTGCTGTTGATGAAGGCCTGAAACCGTATTGGATTTCAGATCTGACTGAGTACAGCAATTCAACTGCACCGCTCAACGAACTGTATCCATACGGGTTCCTGCTTCAGGGTAATATTAAAGTTTTCGGCTGCTTAGGTATCGGTCTGGCCATGTACTTCTCTACCCCTAAAGAGAACAGGAAGAAAATGCTCGCCCTTGTTCTTCCGGCAACGGCGACAGCTGTATTCGCCGGTATTACCGAACCTCTGGAGTTTACGTTCCTATTCATTGCACCTTATCTATTTTTAATTCATGCAATTCTAGGTGCAACGATGATTGTAATCATGAATATGTTCGGCGTCGTCGGGCTTATGGGAGGCGGTTTGATAGATATCGCTGCAATCAACTGGATTCCGCTTGCTGCAAACCATGGCAATGTCTATGTTACTCAAATCATTATCGGCTTAATCTTCATGGCAATCTACTTCATTGTATTCAAATTCCTTATTGAGAAATTCGATATTCCGCTCCCGGGCAGAAAATCAGGAACGGATGCAAAGTTATACACCAAAAATGATTACCGGGAAAAGAAAAACGGACAGAATTCTGCTGAAGCCAAAAATTCCAGCGGCAATGAATATGAAGACAAAGCCATCTATTATCTGAAAGGTTTGGGCGGCCAGGAAAACATTAAAGATGTAACCAACTGTGCAACCCGTCTCCGTGTGACAGTCAATAATCCGGAACTCGTCAAAGACAACGATTATTTCACGAGTGATCAGATGGCCCACGGGTTAGCGAAAAGCGGTACAAATGTACAGGTGATTGCCGGACTCAGTGTTCCGCAGATAAGAGAATATTTCGAAGGATTGTTATAGACGAAAAATTTTTCAGGAGGATTTTATAATGAAAAAATTTAACATTACAGTTGCAGGCGGCGGCAGCACTTTCACTCCGGGAATCATTATGATGCTGCTCGATTACCTGGAGGAGTTCCCCATTGATACCATCAAGCTTTATGACAATGATGAAGCGCGGCAGAAAACGATTGCTGATGCTTGTGAAATCTTATTAGAAGAACGTGCACCTCAAGTGACATTGACTGCGAGTACAGATCCTGAGGAAGCGTTCACCGATGTCGATTTCGTCATGGCTCACATCAGAGTCGGCAAATACGCGATGAGGGAACAGGATGAAAAGATTCCATTGAAACATGGTGTCCTCGGCCAGGAAACCTGCGGTCCCGGAGGGATTGCCTACGGAATGCGTTCCATTCCAGGCGTCCTCGAACTTGTGGACTACATGGAACGCTACTCACCAGATGCCTGGATGCTGAACTACTCCAATCCAGCTGCGATTGTTGCTGAGGCGACACGCAAGCTTCGTCCAAACTCAAAAATCTTGAATATCTGTGATATGCCGATCGGAATTGAGGAGCTGATCGCTAAAAACCTCGGCCTCTCCTCCCGCAAAGAGTTTGAAGTCAATTACTACGGTCTGAATCACTTTGGCTGGTGGACTGATATTCGTGACAAAGAAGGCAACACGCTCATGCCGCAGGTCATTGAACATGTAAGTAAAAACGGCTATGCGACAGACGGCAGCTCCGAATTGGAACAGCAGGCAAGCTGGAACAGTACACTGAAAAAAGCAAAAGATATCCAGGCACTCGACCCTGAAACGGTTCCAAACACTTACTTGAAGTACTACTTCTTCCCTGACTATGAAGTGGCAAATTCGAACTCAGATCATACACGTGCAAATGAAGTGATGGAAGGCAGGGAGAAATTCATATTCACCGAATGTCAGGCAATCATTGATAAAGGTACGGCGAAGGACACCAATCTTACAATTGATGAACATGCATCCTATATCGTAGACCTCGCTAAGGCAATTGCATTCAATACTAAAGAACGTATGCTCATGATTGTTGAAAATAATGGGGCAATCGTCAACTTCGATCCGACAGCAATGGTTGAAATCCCATGCATCGTCGGCAGCGAGGGCCCTGAAAAACTGGTCGTCGGTGAAATTCCAAGGTTCCAGAAATCGCTGATGGAACAGCAGGTCGGTGTGGAAAAACTGGTTGTCGAAGCTTTTGAAGAACAGTCATATCAAAAACTCTGGCAGGCATTGGTCCTTTCCAGAACCGTGCCGAGTGCTTCAGTGGCCAAAGATATTTTAGATGATCTTATTGAAGCGAATAAAGATTACTGGCCGGAACTTAAATAACATGGGAAATGCATCGATTAAGCAACTTTAATCGATGTGTTTTTCAGTTCTTATAATAGGATGCTGTGACTCCCTTGTTGCCCCGATCTCCAGCGGCATGGGCAGGCATTTCCCATGGCTCGGAAGACGGCACTTCCACCGCTCCCTCTGCTTCTCTCTATAATAATAGAGTTCAAATTCATTCATATGGTCCAGTTAATCATCCAACGGCATATATTGCTTAAAAGAACTTCAGGCGGGTAGAGAATATCGTATAGGAATGACCAATTTCAGATGGGGTGAAATAATGGATATTAAAGCATATGTTGCAGAAAATGAGAATATTGAACTGAAGGATCTTCAGCTGAAGGAAATCGATGCGGATGAGCTGCTGATCCGGATAGTCGGAACAGGGCTCTGTCATACAGATCTGGGAGTGCTGCATCAGGCACCTCCAACACCGACACCCATTGTACTCGGCCATGAAGGTGCCGGCATAGTTGAGAAAGTTGGGGCTGCTGTCAAGGATTTCGAAGAAGGAGATCACGTGGTCGTATCGTTCAATTACTGTGGTAAATGTGAGAACTGCTTAAATGGCATACCAAGTGCATGTGAGAACTTCTTCGCAAATAACTTCGGACTTTCGATGGAAGAATCCGATTCAAAAATTACTGATGGTGATAACAAGGTTGCGCGGCTTTTCGGCCAGTCCTCACTCGCAACGCACTGCATTTCGAATATGCGGAATACGGTTAAAATCGATGACAAGGATGTCGATCTTGCCCTCCTCGGTCCGCTTGCCTGCGGTATACAGACCGGTACAGGCACAGTCCTGAACAAACTCAAGCCGGGCACCAGTGAGTCCATCGTCATCTTCGGATGCGGATCTGTCGGCCTCAGTGCCATCATGGGAGCGAAGCTCGCCAACTGTAAGACGATCATCGCTGCGGATATACATGAGAACCGTCTGGAATTGGCAAAGGAACTGGGTGCCACACATGTCATAAACAGTAAAGAGGAAGATCCGGTGGAATCAGTGAAATCCATTACCGATGGCGGTGCCCACTATGCCGTGGAAGCATCCGGCGTGGCACCGGTTGTGCTGCAGGCAATCCGCTCTGTCCGCCCGCTTGGCACCATTGCAATTGTCGGTGCTGCAGGAGAACTGGAATTCCATATCCACGATGAACTGATTCCAACCAGCAAGACACTTGTCGGTGTGGTGGAAGGACAGGCGATCCCGAAGCTGTTCATACCCGAACTGATATCTCACTACAAAGCAGGTAACTTCCCTTTCGATAAACTCGTGAAAAAATATGGGATGACAGAACTCGACAAAGCCATAGAAGATATGGAATCGGGGGAAACACTTAAACCTGTCATCCAATTCTCATAGCAAGTCAAAAGGACCTTCAAAATGAAGGTCCTTTCATATTATATGCATATCGATTTTCATATACGTTCTTTTAAATACTCAGCGAATTTCCGCTGGGTTTCCAAATACTTTTTCATTTCTTCGTCAGGAATCAAATCCATATATTCGCCTCTCAGTTTTTCGGCATGCTTCTCGGCGCGGTTGATCGTTTCCTGCCCTTTTCCTTCAATCACCAAATACCTGTTTCTTCTATCTGTTTCTTCCACTTCTCTTTTAACCAGTTCTTTGTTTTCCAGATTTTTAATGATCTGGCTGACTGCTCCTTTGGAGATCACCATCTTTTCAGCTAATTCATTCTGGGTCATTCTCCCAAATGTCTGGAGTTCATTTAAAACGATCAGCTGCGTCAGTGAAACATCTTCACCAAACGTCTTATTCCAATGTCTCATTGAAAGGTTTGTTAATGATTCATTTAAATTAAATAAATTATAGAAATGATTATTTTCTGCCACTTTTTATTCAGCCCCTTTCATATAATTTAAACATACTTACTTTAAATTTAAACCGTTTTCAAATAATTTTCCAAATAATTTTGAAATCATAAAAAAACAGGACAAGAAATACTTGTCCCGCTCCAGGTTATTGTCTGACTTCTTCCGGAATTTCTATCTCACCGATACTGTTGAATGACTCGAACTCTACATCTCCCGTCAATTCGAACGATCCATTTTCACTTTTTCCTTCCGCCTGGTAATCAATATCTTTTATCAGGTTTTCATCGGCATCCACTTCTATTTCCAGACTGTTTTCTATCGTAGAAATATTAATATTTCCGAAATCATCTGCAAACAGTTGTTTAAAGGTCTGGAACACTTCTTTGCTTTCCCCGTCATAACTATAGACTATCGTATCCCCGTGGTCTTCTTGTTCAAGCTTGTCCTTAATATGCGCGAAAGATAAAACCACGTTATGATAAGTCACTTGAAACAGGTGTTCCACACCGGCCGACTCCGAGATATCCACCCAGTCCGTTCCGTTATAATAAAATGTTTCTCCGCCTTTGGAAAACGTACGGTCTTCGCCTTCAGATTTCAAATGAAGGGAAGGCGGGCCGCCTGCCTCCCCTTCTTTAAAACGAACATCTGCCTGGAGTACATCCGGATGGGCATTATCTATCTTTCCCTCCAAATTTATAAGCGCTTCATAGCTTCCTATATCTTTTGAACGTTCAATCACGGCATCTAATGCTTTATCGTCCGTAGTATCTATATTTGCCAGCTTTTCTTTTGTCGATTGTCCGACAGCATCCTCTTCCACTTCACTTGTCTTGGTTGTATTTCCTGATGTTTCATTTATATTATCTTGAACCTCATCAGCTTCAGAGCATCCAGCGAATATGAACGAAGCCGCCAATGTGGCAAGTAAATACTTTGAAACTTTCATTCCCTCTTACTCCTTACACCTCAAATTGTCCATAAATCATAACACGTTTCCCCGCCCATAACTAATGATATGCTAGCTGGAAACACGGCGTCGCGCGTTTTTCCTGGATTGATTGTGCATCTGATAAAAACGGCTGAGCGTATAGAGGATGAGACCGCTCCAAATAAGAACATATGCGACTTTGTGAACATCGGTGAATGCTTCGTCATACATGAACACTCCGATTATGAGCATAATTGTCGGTGCAAAGTATTGCAGGAAACCGATGAGTGATAGTTTTATCCTTTGTGCACCCAGTGCGAACAAAAGAAGCGGAATTGCTGTGGCAACACCTGTTCCCATCATGACCAGGCTGTCGACATTGAATCCGAAGTTGCCCTGTCCCGAGCCTTCCAGGAAGAATATATAAACCAGGGCAAATGGCGCGAGTACAAAAGTTTCAACTGCGAGTGCGAATATCGCATCGAGGTTGATCACCTTTTTAATCAACCCGTAAATGCTGAATGATAACGCGAGATAAAGGGAAATCCAGGGTGCTGCACCCAGTCCGACCGCAAGATACGTCACCCCGGCAAACACGATGATGATCGCAATCCATTGCATTTTGGAGAAGCGCTCCCCCAGTATTACGAATCCGAGCAGTATACTGATCAGCGGATTGATGTAATATCCAAGACTCGCATCCAGAATATGTCCGGTGTTTACCGCGATGATATAAACCAGCCAGTTCGATGTGATGACGGCGGAAGCGAAGAACAGTGCCGCCACTTTCTTTTTATCTTTAAATATAAATTTCAAATCTTTCCTGAACAGGCGCAGCCTGCTGGTAGCCACGATAAAGAGAATCATGAATATGAAAGACCAGAAAACCCTGTGTGCAATGATTTCATACGGCGATATATGCTCGACCTGTTTCCAGTATATCGGCAGAAAGCCCCAGATTATGTATGCTCCCAATGCGAACAGAATACCTTTTTTATTTTCGCCCACTCTACCACCTCTTTCTCTTCAATATAACAAGTTTACTCTTAAATCAATTTTTTTCAACACATCAAAAAAAGATTGGAACAAAAAGTTCCAACCTTCTGAATATACTTGCCAACACCCTTATCAAAGCGGTCTCAAACCGTCGTTTTCGTCAAAGCCCGCATCTTCCTGCGTGTCCCGGAAGCTCTGCTCCGGCCGTGCCTCTGTCTGCTGCCCATTGTATCTTACATCCAGTTCATCGCGGCACTTGAAGTAATACGCGACGACACTCCCCGCCATATAGTACATGACATAGCAGAATGCAGCGATTGTAAGCAAGGCCGAGACGGCAACCAGCAGGATCATTATTATGCCGGGCGTCTGTGATGCTCCCACCATAAAGCTGATTCCAATTATGGCACCGATCAGAACGACATACAGGATCGAAGGGATGAGCAGCAGCAGGAAATTGCTGATGATCAGTCTGACCAGACCGCCGCCCGCTTTGAACATGACATCCCAGGCAATCTTCATTTTATCCGTTGTGGCAATCAGCGGCTGATCGATATACACCATGAACGCGAGGAACATATATATGCCTATCAGTATATAGGGTATATAAGAAATGAAGACCAGCAGCAGATTGAGCAGAACCAGACCGATGACCGCACCGATTCCAATGCCTGAAACTCCCTCGGCACCTCCGAACATGGATTCCCCGAGGGCAATCAGCGGCATATTGATCGCCATGAACAGGAATTGTATCAGGAAGCCGTAGGCAACAGAAAAAGCAAAATAGATCAGCAGGATGATCAAGCTCAGCTTGATGATCTTGCTGTAATTCCCTTTTCTAAAAGCGACGAATACTTCCTTATAACTGTAATCTTTCCGCCTGTAGGCACTCGCAAAAAACCTCAAGACACCGATGCTCACTGGATATATCACAAAAATGGAAAGCAGCAGGATGATAAGGATCATCGGCAGTATCCACATTGCTATCCAGGGAGAATCCCCAAATGCCAAGGGAAGCATCAGTGCAACTGACACAATCAGCATTGCTGCATAAATCAGAATAAATGTAAGAACCGTAAACCAGAACGTCCTGCCATGGAATCCGGAAGCATTCTGTTTATAAGCGGACTGGTATTTGAACATACTGTCACCTCTTTTATGTAAATTATAACATTTTTGTTTATTAAATAATGTAATTTTCAAGTAACATCCCTTTTGTCATTGAATCTGTGCCAAACTCGCATTTTGTTTATATTGTATATATACCCCTGCCGGCCTATGATTAAGGTACATAATTTATAAAATCTAGTCAGGGGTGACAACATGTCAGAAAAGAAAAGTGGTATTTCACGTAAAGTACAGGCGTTCGGTTCGTTCCTAAGCAGCATGATCATGCCGAACATCGCAGCTTTCATCGCCTGGGGATTGATTACAGCCATGTTCATAGAGGTCGGCTGGTTCCCGAATGAAGACCTCGCAACGATGGTCGATCCGATGATTGTCTATCTTCTGCCTTTGCTCATTGCATACACAGGAGGTAAACTCATCCATGACGTCCGCGGGGGTGTCGTTGGTGCAACCGCTACTATGGGGGTTATCGCAGCATTCCCGGATTCACCGATGCTTCTCGGCGCCATGGTCATGGGGCCGGTCGGCGGATATCTGATGAAGAAAGTTGACGAAGTTCTCGTACCTAGAACGCGTCAGGGCCTCGAGATGCTTGTAAACAACTTCTCAGCCGGTTTCCTTGCATTCTTCCTTGCTTTGTTCGGCTTTTACGGTTTAGGCCCGATAGTTGCATGGCTTACAGAAATGCTCGGCAGATTAGTGGATATCATTGTTGAAGCCGGTCTGCTTCCAATCGCAAGTATCTTTATCGAGCCGGCGAAAGTGCTCTTCTTAAACAATGCGATCAACCATGGTGTGCTTACACCGCTCGCATCTGAAGAAGTACAGGAGGCTGGACGCTCCATTCTCTTCACACTCGAATCCAACCCAGGTCCAGGGTTTGGTATCCTGCTTGCCTACATGTTCTTCGGCAGAGGGACTGCCCGTGCGACTGCACCGGGTGCGGCAATCATTCATTTCGTCGGCGGGATCCATGAGATCTACTTCCCGTATATCTTAATGAAACCGGCACTGGTCATCGCAGCAATTCTCGGCGGGGCTTCAGGTATCCTGACATTCTCGCTGCTCGATTTCGGTCTTTCAGGTCCGGCAGCACCAGGAAGTATCCTGGCTTATATCGCAATGACTCCAAGAGGGGAATATCTGACGATGTTCCTGGGTATACTCGCTGCAACACTTGTTTCATTCCTCGTCGCATCATTCATCCTGAAATTCTCCAAACAGCAGGATGAAGAAGACCTTGAAGAAGCAACGCAAAAAATGGAAGCGACCAAAGGCAAAAAGTCTTCAGTTGCAGGTACACTCAGCCACTCTGAAGCACCGGCTGAAGATACGTCTGATGAAGAACCTTTCCGGGAAAATGCCGGGACAGCCGATTATTCAAACGTCGATAAAATCGTCTTTGCATGTGATGCCGGTATGGGTTCAAGTGCCATGGGCGCAGGCATGCTCAAGAATAAGTTCAAAAAAGCAGGTCTTGATATCGAAGTGACAAACTCGGCAATCAACCAGCTTAAAGGCGATGAAGATATCATCATCACCCAAAAAACTTTAACAGAGCGTGCTGAAAATAAAGTGCCTGATGCTACTCATATATCTGTGGACAATTTCCTAAACAGTCCGAAATATGACGAACTCGTCGAAAACCTACAGGGAAAACAGCCCGGTGAAACATCTGAAAATGAACCGGAAGAAACAGCAACAGCTGATTTTGATTACAGCAAAGTCGACAAGATTGTCTTTGCATGTGACGCAGGCATGGGTTCAAGTGCCATGGGCGCGGGTATGTTAAAGAATAAGTTCAAAAAAGCAGGTCTTGATATCGATGTGACAAACTCGGCAATCAACCAGCTTAAAGGCGATGAAGACATTATCATCACCCAGAAAACTCTGACAGAACGCGCTGAAAATAAAGTGCCTGAGGCGAAACACATTTCCGTAGATAACTTCTTAAACAGTCCGCACTACGAAGAATTGACAGAGGAACTTAAAAAGCATCAATAATTAAATAGAGATTATATAAAGGGGTGTCATTATGATCAGTTCTCGGGAAAAGAAAATTATTAACGAGCTCATATATCATAATGGCACCTTTATGCTTATTAAAGAACTGGCAGGCAAGCTTGGTGTCTCCTCCAGAACGGTCCACAGAGAGCTGAAAAATGTAAAAGATACCCTGAAGCAGCTGAACATTGAACTGCTCAGTGAATACAAAAAAGGCGTTAAGCTGGACCTTGCCCAGCTGGAGATAGAAGCATTGACGAAATATATAACAGAAAACGCAGATAAAGACCTGAGTATCGAGGAGAAGAAAGTCGCGCTCGTGTACAACCTGATGCTTAATTCCGAGGGGCTAAAAAAAAGTGCGTTGGCTGTCGAACTCGGCGTCGGTGAACATACCGTCGATGAGCTGATCCTTCAGATGGAAAACCAGTTAAAGGCGTTCCGCCTGAAAATCATCAAGACGCGTTCCATCGGAGTGCAGCTGATTGGTGATGATTTAAGCAAGCAGAACTTCCTGGCCAACATGATGATTAATGAACTGAATTCAAACAGCATCTATTCCGTAATTGAGAATAACTTTGTGTTCAGTTCACTCATCAACAGCAAAGTCATCGGCATTTTAGAAGCGGACAACATATTTAAAGTCGAACGCCTGCTGATGGATGAACTGTCTGTGCTCCCCTACCAGCTGACGGAGAATGCGTATTTGAACCTTACGCTTCATATCGTTCTCGCAATCGACCGTACGGAACATGAACAGAATGTTTCCATAAAGGAAGAGTTGAAAGAGGAGTTGAAGCATTCCCGGGAATTTGATGTATCCCTTTCATTGACGGAAAAGCTCCAAAATGAGTTTGGGACCCTTTTTCCGGAAGAGGAAGTTTATTTTATTACAATGCATCTGAGGGGAAGCAAACGGAAATTCCAGGATTCACTAAGTACAGATTCACTGGAAAATCTGACTGTCGCATTTATCGACCAGGTCAGCAGGGAGATGGATTATCCATTCTATGCCTATCCCGAACTTAAAGATGGCCTGATTCTCCATATTGAACCTACGCTGCACCGTATGGATTCAGGGATTATTACGGTCAATCCGCTCGTTGAGACAATCAAGGATAATTATCCCGACCTATTTGAAGTTGTCGGGGAAAACTTCAGAAATTACTTTAATACCAGAAAGCTCGATGAACCTGAAATCGGATTTCTGACAATCCATTTTGGAGGCATACTCCATGCCAATCCCAGGATAGAAGTCACTACGGTATGTTCCAGCGGAATCGGGACGAGCCGGATTTTATCCAACCAGTTAAAAACGAAGTTTAATAATTTATATATCAGGCAAGAGCTATCTATATCCGAGCTTGCAGACACTGATATTCATGAAGGAGAACTCATTCTGAGCACTGTTCCGCTCGATATGGACAACTATATATTGGTTAGCCCGCTGCTCGATGAACATGATGAGAAGAAAATCACCGAAGCAATTTCAAAAATCGGTTCTACAACTTATGATTACAGACCGGTTCAATCAACCGCCGATGTTTCCCAGGTCGATCCGGACAAAGTGATACAGGCATCCGAGCTTTACCTTAACCGGACGTACGTCCGGCCAGACTCAGCTATGCATGCACTTGATTCAGTAAGGGAAGCGCTGAAGTCGCACACGTCATTGGAGGAACAGGTCATCATTGAAGTGACGGAACATCTGGCTGAACGTTCTAAAATGACCGGCTATATCATCGGTGAAGACGGGTTCTCCTATCCGCACATCAAGTCACCGCTTATCAAGCAGCACAGGATTTTATTCATTCATAATGAAGCCGGCATTACTGATAAAAATTACAATAATACCGAAGTGACTGTCGAATACCAGATATTACTGCTCGTTCCCGAAGATTCTCTGGTAACCGACCTGATCAGTGAATTCAGTGTGCTTCTCGGTAATCATCATAATGATATAGGGGAACTATTGAACAATCCATCAGAGATGGATGATTTATTCAAAAATTATATTAAAAACATTTATGTAACAGGAAGGAAATGATTAATTATGTTGAAGAAAGAAAATATCGTACTAAACCAGTCTGCAGACTCTAAAGAGGATGCCATTAAACAAGCGGGACAGCTTTTAGTTGATCAGGGCGCCGTAGAACCTGCGTATATCGATTCCATGCAGGAACGTGAACAAGTTGTCTCTACCTTTATGGGAAACGGCCTGGCAATTCCACATGGTACGGATGAAGGTAAAACTTCAGTGATCGAAAGTGGACTTTCCCTCGTTCAAATTCCTGCCGGTGTAGACTTTGACGGCAATGAAGCAAAAGTTGTGCTGGGTATTGCCGGCAAAGAGAATGAACATCTGGAAATGCTCCAGAAAATTGCCGTTATCTTCTCTGAAGAAGAAAATGCTGAAAAGGTAATCAATGCGGCATCTGCCGAAGAAATCATATCACTCTTTGAAAACGAGGATGTTTAATATGAAAGCAGTCCATTTTGGGGCAGGAAACATTGGTCGCGGATTCATCGGCAAAGTATTGCACGATAATGGATACGACGTCATATTCGCGGATGTGAATGCAGAAATCATCGACGCCCTTAACACTGAGAGAGGTTACACAGTACGCATCGCTGAAGAAAATGGCGCCTCATATGATATCACTGGTGTCAGCGGCATCAATACTGCTGCAAATCCGGAAAAACTGGAACAGGCAATTTTAGAAGCTGATATCATTACAACTGCTGTGGGTGTGAATATTTTACCAATCATCGCTAAAAGCATTACACCGCACCTCTCCAAACGGTTGGAGGATGCCCGTCCTTTAAATATCATTGCCTGTGAAAATGCAGTGCTTGCAACGAATACACTTAAAGAAGCGATTACAAAAGAAACAGGAGACCTTGCCGGATCAAATATCGGCTTCCCCAACTCGGCAGTCGACCGGATCGTTCCGATCCAGACCAATGAACGTATTTTAGATGTTAAGGTCGAACCTTTTTATGAATGGGTCATCGAAGAAAGCCAGTGGGCAGGAGATAATAAACTCGAGGGGCCGAACTACGTTAATGATTTAATGCCTTACATTGAAAGAAAACTGTTCACTGTAAATACGGGACATGCCGCGATTGCCTATTATGGAAAAACTTTAGGTTATGATACAGTTTCCGAAGCGATGACTGACAGTAAAGTTCAAAACTTTTTAAATGATGTACTCGCAGAGACTCTCGATTACATTACAACTGTTTACGATTTTACAGCAGAAGAGCAAAACGATTATATTGATAAGATCATCAAACGCTTCGTAAACCCACACCTTTCCGATGATTTAAACCGTGTCGGCCGTGGCGTTTTAAGAAAGCTCAGTCCAAACGACCGCATTATCAAGCCACTTGTCCATCTTCATAATGAAGGTAAAAATCATGAGGCATTGTCCAAACTCGTAGCATACGCTGTACAGTTTGATAATGCAGAAGATCCGGAACAGGTTGAAATGAACACTGTCATTTCTGAAAAAGGCATCGAGGGCTTCTTATCTGAGCACAGCGGTTTGGAAGACAGCCTGATACAAGAAGTAATATCCGCCCAATAAATAATAAAGGTCTGGCTAAATAAATTAGTCAGACCTTTTCTTATACCCTCTGAAATTACGTGTAAAACCGTCTAATGTAAACGCATGCAAATGTAATATGTACATGTTACGTTACTTATATAGAGAGGTACATTCAATAAATTTTCAGGGGGTATTTGAATGAGTAAGAAGAAGAACGAACTGAACCAGAGGGACACGATCGACAATACGAAAAAAGCACCGCTCACTACGAATCAGGGGCTCCCGGTAAGTGATGATGAATTTTCTTTGAAAGCCGGGGAAAGAGGCCCCACTCTAATGGAAGATTTCCATTTCCGTGAAAAGATGACACACTTCGACCACGAAAGGATTCCTGAGCGTGTTGTACACGCCCGTGGATTTGGCGTCCATGGTGAATTCGAAGTTTATGAATCATTGGAAAAGTATACCAAAGCCAAATTTCTCACTGAACCCGGAAAGAAAACACCGGTTTTCGTAAGATTTTCCACTGTTGCCGGCAGCCGCGGTTCAATGGATATTCCAAGAGATGTCCGTGGATTTGCCACAAAATTTTATACAGACGAAGGAAACTATGATCTGGTCGCCAACAACATGCCGGTATTCTTCATGCAGGATGCGATTAAGTTTCCGGATTTTGTTCATGCTGTAAAGCCTGAGCCGAATAATGAAATGCCCCAGGCAGCTTCCGCCCATAATACATTCTGGGACTGGGTTTCCGTAAATACGGAAAGTGCACATATGGTGACATGGCTGATGAGCGACCGTGCCATCCCAAGAAGTTTCAGCATGATGGAAGGGTTTGGTGTCCATACATTCAGACTCGTCAACGCAGAAGGCAAAAGTCATTTTGTTAAATTTCACTGGAAACCAAAATATGGTATGCACCAGATGATATGGGATGAAGCTCAAATGATCAATGGGAAAGATTCGGATTTCAACCGTAAGACGCTGTGGCAGAATATTGAAAATGGCAATCCTGTTGAATTTGAACTGGGCCTTCAGATCATCGATGAAGAAGATGAATTTAAAATGGACTTTGACATTTTGGATGCCACAAAATTATGGCCGGAAGAAGACGTCCCTGTTCAGATTGTTGGTAAAATGACGCTGAACCAGAATGTAGATAACTTCTTTGCAGAGACTGAACAGGTGGCTTTCCACCCTGGACATGTCGTGCCCGGAATTGATTTCACCAATGACCCGCTGCTCCAGGGCAGGCTGTTCTCCTATACAGATACCCAGCTGATCCGTCTGGGCGGACCAAACTTCCACCAGCTGCCCATCAACCGTCCGGTATGCCCATTCGCAAACAATCAGCGTGATGGCTACAATCAAATGTATATACACAAAGGGGAAACAGCACATCATAAAAACTATATGAACGATAACCAGCCGGAGCCAATCAGTCCCGAAGAAGGCGGTTATGAACATTATAATGAAAAAGTTGAAGGCAGAAAAATACAGGCACGGAGCGACAGCTTTAAAGATCATTTCAGCCAGGCCAAGTTATTTCTGAACTCAATGTCCAAGCATGAGAAGCAGCATATATATGATGCTTTCAGCTTCGAACTCGGGAAATGTGATATGGACATCAGAAAGCTTGCCATTTCTGAACTGTTAAATAAAATCGATCGTGACTTAACAGAATACGTAGCAGATAAGATCGGCGTTGAAGCACCACCCGAAGTTGAAGAGTCAACTTATGAGAAAAGTTCTCCTGCACTAAGTATGGAGAATACTAATTACTCTCTTAAAACACGCACAGTCGGTGTAATCGTTATGCCGGACGTGGCAGAACAAACATTGAAAGAGACAAAGTCCAAGCTTGAGGAAAAAGGACTGCAGCCGAGCTTCATATCCGATAAGATATATAACATCGGTAATACAACATTAGATGCGACCTTTGACACTGTCCACTCTGTTTTGTTTGATGCCATAATTGCTATAAAAGGAAAAGATCCGTTGCCTAAACCAGCAATTGAAAACCTGGAAATCGCCTATAAACATAAGAAAGCCATCGGGTTTGGCACGGACGCCGGCAGTATCTTTGACTCACTTTCATTCTCACAAAATGATAAAGGTGTCACTGATATTGAACAGAACCTGGATGGTTTCCTTGAAGATGTCAAGGGCCACAGAGTATGGAATAGATAACTGCAGAAAGCCAGAGCTTCCTTTTACGGGAAGCTCTTTTTCTTTGCGCGAAATTTTAACAGAACTGTCACACGATATGTTTTGACCCTCTCCACAAAAGCATGCTAAACTAACTTATGTTTCATTTAGTTTAGTACCCTAAACTAATCAGGGAGGGCGCACTTTATATGGATAAGAAAATGAAGGCCATAAAGAATTTACGTGATATTTATGGTTATGGATATACGGAAGTGTTCACAGAAGTCACGGACTCTGTAACTGCCCTGCATATTTCCAGGACGCAGATGAATATTATCCAGCACATTTACATAAATGGCTCGGCCACTCCATCTGAATTGGCAGAAGTGTTGAATGTACAAAAAAGTGCAATTACCCATACTGTTAAAAAACTGGAGAACAAAAAATTGGTGACGATCAAAGAAAATACCCTCATCAATGATAAGCGTTCCAAACTCATATATATGACAGAGGATGCGAAGACGCTGCTCGAAGAATTTTTGGATAATATCCTCAAAAGGATTCAATCAGATATCGGGGAGCTGTCGAAAGAAGAAGCAGACAAGTTATACACCGCAACACTGACGATTTTGAAATACATACCTGGAGGAAGTAAAAATGAAACACGTTCTTAAATTCAAATGGCCGGTAACAGCATTGATGATACTGTTTGCTGTTGTCACATTCCTTATATCCCCAAATCTTACACAGCTTGCGACTGAGAAAGGTGACGTTCAGTTATCTGATGATCAGCCGAGTGAGCAGGCGCGTGTATTTTTAGAAGAACACGGGGAAGATAATGAAATGATGTCACTTGTTCTCGAGTTTGAAAACGAAGTCATGGAGAATGAATCTGACATCAAGACCTATATCGAAGAGATTGGCAATATTGAAGGTGTTGAAAACATCGTCAATCCTTTTGATTTTGAAGAGGAAATGCAGACGAACTTCATCAATGATGAAAATGGGGTCATTCTGATCCCGATGGAATATACAGGCCCTGTCAACGAAATCAGTACAGTGGCCGCTGAAGTTGAAGACTTGAATCCGACGGATGCGAAAACTTCGATCACTTCCAATGAACTGATTCAGAATACTGTGGAACAGGATGCAATGGAAGGAATCCAATCTACCGAAATATTCACTGTCATCATTGTCATAGCGGTATTGTTGATCATGTTCCGTTCAGTAGTGACACCGCTTGTACCCGTGGCAGTGGTCGGGCTGGCCTACCTGATCGGGCAATCATTTGTCGGCTGGTTCGTCGAGTGGTTCGGCTTTCCGGTTTCCCCGCAGACACAGAGCTTCCTGATTGTCATACTTTTTGGTATCGGGACCGACTACTGTATACTGCTGCTGAACCGCTTCAAGGAAGAACTGCAATTCCACGATAAGTATGAAGCCGTACTCCGGACATTCAAAACAGCGGGTAAAACGGTGTTCATCAGTGGTATTTCAGGCGCAATCGTGTTTGGTGTACTCTACTTTGCCAACTTTGAAATCTACCGTTCGGCAGTGGGCGTTGCAATCGGCATTATATTCCTGCTGCTCGCGCTGTTCACAGTACTGCCTATACTCATGCAGCTTCTTGGCCGATATATTTTCTGGCCGAATATCAAAAAATCAGAGTTCAAAGAAAGCAAACTATGGACGCCGCTGGGTATCTTCTCACTGAAATACCCGACCCGGATCATATTCACGGTCATTGCGATCTTAATCGCCGTTGCTTTCTTCTATAATGATGAAGTCAACTACGATTCTTTGGAAGAACTGGATAATTCATACTCCGCTGTACATGCAACAAATGTTGTAAGTGAAAACTTTGATGAAGGACAGCTCTTCCCTGTTGAGGTCATCATATCCAACGGCGATGACCTGATGACATCGGAAAGTCTTTCAAGATTGGAAGCTGTCGCTTCCACCGTAAGCAATGTTGAAGGCGTCAAAGAAGTACAGACGGTGACACGTCCATCCGGTGAAGTCATAGATGACTTCCTTGTCCGCAATCAATTGGAACAGGCTAACAGTGGTATGGACGATATGGTCCAGGGGCTTGCTGAAATCTC
Source organism: Salinicoccus sp. HZC-1 (assembly GCF_046736035.1). GTDB lineage: Bacteria > Bacillota > Bacilli > Staphylococcales > Salinicoccaceae > Salinicoccus. Next base: position 2,381,815 of record NZ_CP177130.1, read on the forward strand.
TGGTGGATTGACTGAAGCCAGTGAAGGCATCACTAACAGTGAAATGGCAAGCGGTGACCTGTCAGAACTCAACCAGGGCATAGAGGATATCAACAGCAGCATCAGCCAGATCACAACGTATATGAATCAGACAGGTGATGCTGCAGGTGCCGCACAACAGCTTGGCCAGGTGCAGCAAGGTTTAACAACCCTGTCAGAGCAGGTTTCTGCCGCCAATGCTCAAATGAATGAGCAGCAAAGCGCTGCTGCCGCACAAATGGAAGAACTCGGTTCCGGTCTGGACGATGCGACCTCCGGCATCGATGAAATCCAGGGCGGTCTGGAAGAAGTCCAGACATTGCTTGGCAACATCAGTGATAACGAAGCGGTCGATCAGACGGGTATTCATGTACCACAGGAGTTCCTGGGGACTGATGGCATCCAGGATGCTGTGGACCAGTACTCATTCGGCGAGAATAAAGCGCTCAGAATGAATGTCATTCTGAGTGTCGACCCCTACTCCCATGAAGCGATGGCAACACTGGATAAAGTTGAAAGTACTGTGAATGACGAACTGCAAAGGCTTGAGCGCGAAGAGACAACTGCTTACTTCGCCGGTGTGACCAGCATGAACCGTGACCTTGATGAAATTTCAACAGACGACTATACACGCGTCGTTACAATCTTTATCGCGACACTGTTTGTCATACTCGCTATCGTGTTCAGGTCATTGGTGCTCCCTGTAACCATGATCGGTTCCATATTTGTCACATATTTCGCGTCCATTACAATCACACAATGGCTGCTTGGACTGTTTGGTCTTGGTGAGCTGAACTGGGCAGTGCCATTCTTCAGTCTGATCATATTCGCAGCGCTGGGGATAGACTACTCGATATTCATCATCGACCGATTCAGGGAAGAACTTGCGAATAAGAGCATAAGAGACGCGATAGAGCATTCAATCAGACGGATGGGCGTTACCATCATCACAGCAGTAATCATCCTTTCCGGCACATTCGCAGCACTCCTGCCTTCCGGTATGATCATACTGATACAGGTCGCGAGCATTATCATCTTCGCCCTCCTGTTCTATGCATTTATCGTACTGCCGCTTCTTGTCCCGGCATTCGTCATTACTTTCCGCCGCGGAAACTGGTGGCCATTCAGAATGCCTGGCGGCAAAGAGCGTGAAAACAAGTTTAAAGACGAGGAATAAAGGGTATAATTTATAAAGAAATGAGGAGTGAATTCATGCAACAGAAAAGTGCGGGCTTAGCCGCTGTACTCAGTTTCTTTATCACGGGACTGGGCCAGATATATAACGGTCAAATATTCAAAGGCATCTTTTTAATACTGTTACAGTTATTAAATGGTGCTCTAACAGTTATATTGATTGGATATCTGTTCCTGCCAATCGTATGGTTATATGGTGTAATCAATGCGTATCGTGCAGCAGAACGTATAAATAGACGCAATCAGCGAAGATTCGACTGATAGCAATCAGCAGGCATCTGATTTGGTCAGATGCCTGCTTTTCGTTTTAACGATAGTCTTCACTATGCTATAATTCCACTAAAGGATGTGTTAAAAAATGGAACTGTTTGGTCTCTTTGCAGGCATCGCTATCATAGGTATCCTGCTTGTACTCTTCCTCTTCCTGCTCGGCATTATCAAGTGGCTGCTTCAAGGATTTTTCCTTTATCAAGTCGCTGATGCCAAGAATCTGGATCTGCCAATTCTGGGATTTGTCCCATTTGGTACTTTCTATTTGGGCGGTCAGATGTATGACGGCAACATATTAAGCAAAGGACAGGTTAACCCGAAAACAATCGGCCTGGTATTTGCCATTGCTGGTATTATCGTCTATATTACAGGGCTTTCCATCGGGGATATCGCCATTTCATATATCATTATGGAATCCATCGCGTTTCTGGGTATTTTCAAAGCCTATTCGAAAAGCACCGGAGTGGCTGTACTGCTGTCATTACTCAACGTAATTACTGCAGGGATTGCCGCAATCGTCATTCTCTTCCTGTATAACCGTAAACTCGGAGAAGAATTATCGGATCCGGCCGTCAGAGAATTCGAAGATTCTGATGAACCTGAAACGAACGTGGATACTGACGGCAGCAATAGAATGTAATCAAAGATAAAGCTTCGGGGTGAATTCATCCCGAAGCTTCTTTTATTCCAATTCTATTTGAATGAGACGGTCATCCCCCGCTTCGGGGTCCCCTCTGCCATCCGTGTTATTGGTAATTGCATACAGGTTACCGTCTTCTATATAGACATCGCGGAAGCGGCTCGGTTCTCCGTAAAATTCACTCGCTTCCCCGGATTCAATGTCATACTCGATAATCTTTTCTCCCCTTAAGGCGGCAATGTAAAGATTTCCATCATGATACGCGATACCGGAAGGCGCCCATGTATCCTCTCCGGTATGATAGAGGGGCGTTTCCATGCTTTCAGCGTCTTCGTCGCCTTCTATGACCGGCCAGCCATAGTTGTTCCCGGGTTCTATCAGATTGATTTCATCGTGGGCACTGGAACCATGTTCGGTTGCGTACATGTTCCCTTCTCCGTCCCAGGCAAGTCCCTGGGGGTTCCGGTGTCCGTAACTGTATACTTCATTATTAAAAGGATTGTCTTCGGGGATGGAGCCATCCGGGTTGAACCTTAAAATCTTACCTGCCAGACTCTCAGTTTCCTGACTGCTTTCAGCATCCCCGGCGTCACCGGTAGTGACAAATAGATAGCCTTCCGGGCCAATTTCCAGTCTGCCGCCGTTATGAACGGATCCCCCCGGAATATCTTCGGCGATGACTCTTGATTCATTCCAGGCACCCGCTTCATGCGTCAGTTCAACTACGCGGTTTTTCAATCCCCCATCCGAATAGGTATAGTAGACAAACGCCTTACCGGCATCATCGGGGTGGAGCAAGAACCCAAGCAGCCCCCCTTCATTATCTGCTTCGACCGGCACAGAAAGATTCAACGATTGCGTCTCCTGCCCGTCGTCAGTCACCAGTGTCAGACCGCCATTTCTGCCGGATATATAAAATCCATCCCCGCTATTTTCAATCATCCAGGGGGCATCCAGATCCTCCGCTACTGTTGCCGCCCGGGATTCATCAGGATTGCCGGCCGTCTCCTCAGGGGTGTCACTTGAACAGGCGGCCAGCATCAGAAATAAAATGGTCGCTAAAAAGTATTTGTACATGAACGCATCCCCTTTTCACCGCAGTGTTTATTCCACGTTTAAAATGGCATGATACAGAATGTCCGTCCCATTGATCAGCGCTGAATGATCGAACGTCATATAAGGGTGGTGCAGCCCCGGTTTCAAGCTGCAGCCCAGACCCAGCATTGCGCCTTTTAATTCCGGGAATTTGACCGTATAGTAATGGAAATCATCGCCTCCGCTTGTAATGATCGGGTCGATGCATTTTTCTTCTCCCAGAACATCCACGATTGACTGCCTGATCAGATCGATCGCATCTTGATGGCTCTCACTCGCCACAATGCCGGAGTCATTCACAACCTCGATCTTTACATCATAGAGTTTCCCGATATGCTCAAGTATTTCAAAGACACGTTCTTTCAGCTTTTCCATCTGAGTGTTTGTCTGTGCCCTGAGGTCGATGCCGCATTCAGCAATTCCGGGGATGATATTCAAAGACTTGCCGCCGGAGAGGAATTTGGTCATCTTTACCGAAGAGGGAATGATGGGGTTGATGTGAATTTTAGAGAGCATATTGACGATATCCGTGCCCACTTCAATCGCATTATGATTCAGATGCGGACGTGCACCATGGGCATCGTCCCCCACAATTTTAAATTCAATGGAGGCGGCGGAACCGTGCTCTATGCTCGGTGAGGCAAATCCGTTATCCGCTTCTTCCTCCGGCCTCAGATGGACGCCGATAAAATAGTCCAGTGACTCTATCACCCCTTCATCGACTACAGAAAGTGCCCCGGTCCCCAGTTCCTCGGCAGGCTGGAATATAAATCTGACGCCGGTCGTTCTGAGTTTCTCATGATCTTTAATCCTGAGCATCGTGCCGACCACCATCGCCGTATGGGCATCATGGCCGCATGAATGGTTCGCCCGCTTTACGCCGTCAACTTCCTGATACAGTGCATCAATATCCGCACGTACGCCTATGACAGTATTCCCGGCGTCAAAATTGCCCACATCACAATAAAGCCCGGTGATGTTTCTGAACTTAACAGGATCGAAGCCTTCATCCTTCAGGAAATTATATATGTACTCCGTCGTTTCAACTTCTTCATTGCTCAGTTCAGGATTCGCGTGCATATGCTCGAAAACCCGCATCATTTTTTCTTCAACCATTATTAGAACTCCCTTTCGTCCGATCATTGAATAATCACTTTCGCTTCTATATAATATATTACTAATTACTAGAAAATTCAAACAAGGAGTGGATGATTATGGTCAACGAGAAAACAGAGCCGGAAACGGATGGGGCAAAGAAGAAGAGAAAAAGGCTGCAGCTGCCGGATGCCTATGTAATTCTATTTATTTTCCTGGTTCTGGCGGCCGTCGCCACTTACATTCTTCCTGCGGGCACGTTCGATACCGAGACCTCTTCTGAAGGGATAGATGTCATCGTCCCCGGTACATATGAAGTCATCGAATCCAGTCCTGCCGGTTTCCTGGATATATTTTCCGCGATAGTCGATGGATTGATCAGCACTTCCAGTCTGATATTCCTGGTGCTGATCATCGGAGGTGTTTTTGCAGTCATAGAGAAAACCGGGGCAATAGATGCCCTTGTAACTAAAATCATCCGCATCACCCGGAACAAAGAGTGGATGCTGATCGTGATGGTGATGGCCGTCTTCTCCATCTTCGGCACCCTGGGCATCATCGTGAATGCCGTCATCGCATTCATCCCGCTCGGAATCATACTGGCCAAATCCATGAAGATGGATGCGATTGTCGGTGTGGCCATCATCTATTTGGGCGCCTATACAGGATTCGGCGTCGCGATACTCGATCCGCTCACAATCGGTTTTGCACAGGAAATCGCGGAAGTGCCTTTATTCTCAGGGGCGCCCGAGCGTGTGGTCATGTATGTGGTCACTCTCATCTTTTCTATGGCGTACGTCATCTGGTATGCCAACCGGGTCAAAAAAGATCCTTCCCGGAGCATATTGAAAGATAATCCTTTCCCGAAGGATTCAAAAGAAGGGGCGGCACTCGGCAAACAGCAGATGGAGACGAAGCATCTTTTGGTCCTGGCTGCACTGACGATCGGAATCGGAGCCTATGTGGCCGGCGTCTTCATGGCTGACTGGAGCCTTGAGGAGATGGCAGCCGTATTCCTGGTCATCATGGTTGCCACAACGATCATCGGTAAAATACATGTCAATGAAATGGTGGAGACATTCATCCAGGGTGCAAATGCAGTGCTGTACGGCGCACTCATCATCGGGATGGCCAGATCCATCGTCGTCATTCTGGAAAATGGCATGATTCTTGATACGGTGGTTAATTTCATGGCGGTGGTTACAGAACCCTTCACCAGCACAATGGGGGCCATCATGCTGTTTATCGGGAATGGATTATTCAACCTTATCGTCACATCCGGAAGCGGACAGGCTGCGATCGTCATGCCGATCATGGCTCCCCTTGCAGATTTAATGGGATTCCCGAGACAGATTGCCGTCCAGGCCTATACAATGGGAGATGGATTCACAAACATCATCACACCGCTCTCCGGTGTCTTGATGGCCAATCTTGCGATTGCCGGAGTCCCCTATACCAAATGGGTTAAATTCGCACTTCCACTGATGGCCATCTGGTATATCCTTGGAATTATCTATATAATCATACTTGTAGCAATTAATTGGGGTCCAGTATAGGAGGAAAATCAATGAATATTAAAGAAATCAAGCTCCATCAGCTTCTGATGAACATGAGAAATCCTTTTACAACGAGTTTCGGCACACAGCAGGATCGTTTCATTACTATTATCGAAGCCGTTGATGAAAATGGACTTTCGGGGTTCGGTGAGTGTGTATCCGGGGAAGACCCGCTCTATTCCGAAGAATTCATGGATGCTTCGCTCATAGCGATGAAAAAATATTTCGGTCCGCTCATTCTTCAAAATGAAATTAAACACCCCGATGACGTATGGGAACTATTTAAACCTTTCAAAAGAAACAACATGGCCAAAGCCGGCATTGAAGGCGCAGTCTGGGACCTTTATGCAAAGCAGCATGACATGCCCCTGTCAGAGCTGCTCGGCGGGGTTAAAGACGAAGTCGAAGTAGGTGTCTCTTTAGGCCTCGAAGATACTGACGAGCTGCTGCTTGAAAAAATTGCAGAAAAGGTCGAAGAAGGCTATAAACGGATTAAAGTGAAAATCAAACCGGGACGCGACGTAGAGATGATACGTAGCATTCGGAAAAAATTCAAGGATATCCCACTGATGGTCGACGCAAACTCTGCATACACTCTGGATGATATTGATACCTTAAAAGCACTCGACGAGTTCAAACTCATGATGATCGAACAGCCGCTTGCAGCCGGGGATCTGATCGATCACGCAAAACTGCAGAAACAGATTAAAACCCCTATCTGTCTGGACGAAAGCATCGATTCATATGAAGCGGCAGCGGGGGCAATCGAACTTGGAAGCTGCAGGATTATTAACGTCAAAGTCGGCCGTGTCGGCGGACTCACACAATCGAAGAAAATCCATGACCTTGCCAAAGACCACCACATCCCATTATGGTGCGGCGGCATGCTGGAAGCAGGCGTCGGCAGACTCCACAATATCGCAATCACGTCACTCAGCAACTTCACATTGCCTGGAGACACCGCTTCATCCAGCAGATACTGGTATGAAGATATCATCACGCCGGAAGTTGTTGCGGAAAATGGAATGGTTCAAGTCAGTAATAAACCGGGAATCGGTGCAGAAGTCGATTTTGATAAGATGGAACAATACCTGAAGAAAACAGACATCATTACAAAAGAAGATGCGCCTGATATGATATTTTATGACTGATAAATAAAAATGAGATGGAGATCAGTTGCTGATCTCCATCTCATTTTTACTATTTAAATTGGAAAACAAATACATAAGGAGTATGACGATGAATTTCAGCAATATATTTTTCAGACTTTTAACAATCATAATCAGCTTCGTTTCATTTGCATTTTATGTCTACATTATAGCTAATTTCACCAATGGGAACGTATTAGAATTCCCCTATCTATTACTCACTGTATATTTTAGTGTATGCACAATTTCCTATCCATTCATCGCACTGAAAGAGAATAAGCTCGTTGAGAAATTTAAATTTCTTCCGAGCAGTTTCTCACAGCTTGCGATATTTACAGCGTCACCATTTATGCTGTTCAGAACTCGCAGAAAGAAAAATTTAAATGAAAAATAAATTACTGCTTTATTGTAATTAAGCCATGAAATAATCGGATGAAGCACTCCCAAACTTTATTCAATTGCCGTGCGGATTCCAAACAGGACAAGAACAGCACCTGCGCCTTTTGCCAGCCAGTTCTGAAATACAGGGCTTTTGAGCCATTTTTTCATGACATTGACGAGCTCTACAACAATCAGGAACCATACCGAGGAAATACCGATAAGCAGAGCCGCCAGTATTACAAGCTGCTGATTTTCACCAACACCCCCGCCCACTGTCATGAACTGCGGCATGATTGTGATATAGAGCAACAGCACTTTTGGATTCAGTATATTACTCACCAGCCCCTGCATGAATGCGCCTTTCATATATCCCGAAGCATCCGGTTTAGCTCCGGCCCCCTTTAAATCATCCGTGGAAACCAGTTGCCCGGCCGTAAAACTTCTAAGACCGATATAGATCAGATATGCCGCACCGATATATTTGATGATACTGAATAATACAATGGAATTTGCGATGACAACTGCAAGCCCCAGTACTGCAATCGTTGTCCAGAACAGATGGCCGAGTACAATACCGGCTATTGTAACCCGCCCAGCATTACTGCTGTAGTTCAGCGTGTTCTTCATAATAATCATCGAATCTGCCCCCGGCATCATTGCGAGTACAGTGACGACTGCTATGTATGCCAATAGATTATCCAAGCAACCACCGCCTTAATTATTACGATTATAATAACACATTATCCATGCACGTCCCTTTTCAATTCCACGATAACGATTTCGGGATGGTTGAATACCCGGAATGGAAATCTGCTGTTTCCCAGTCCCCTGCTGATTACCACACTTGTGCCATTTTTCGTATGGATGCCTTCCGTATACTTGGGCAGCACGCCTTGATGCGGTGCATACAAGCCCTTAACAAACGGCAGTCTGATCTGGCCGCCGTGAGAATGCCCGGAGAATACAAGGTCTATCGGATACTTGCTGTATAGATTAATCAGTTCAGGTCTGTGTGACATAAGGAGTGTCAGACGGTCATCTTTATCTTCCAGCCGTTCTTTAAGCTTGGATTCAAAGCGGCCTGTTACCAGATGGTCCTCCTCTTCGCCGTAAAACCAAAGATCTTCCATGCCGATTAGATGGATATATTCATTACCGATATACAGACGGGCACTGGCTTCACTTATATTTTTCATTTCCGACTGATCAATTATCTGTTCCAATCTGGCAAATCTTTTATAGTGGGCTTCGTGATTCCCGGTCACATAATATGTCGGCAATATTTTGACCACTTGATTGATAAAGTTTACAGATCGTTTTAAATTAGGCGTACGGCGATCGATGATATCCCCGGTAATCAGGATCACATCGCCGTCCGCCTCTTTTATTTTCTCCAGAAGTTTCTTTGAAAGTCTTCCGAATCGCGCATTATGGAAATCGGAAACGTGAACGATTTTATACCCGTCGAATGCATAAGGCACCCGTTCTGATTTGTGGACATACTGCGTAGTCACAATATCTTTATCCTCTTTATACAGAAATCTTGCCAATGCAATTAGGAACCCTATGATGAACTGTGAATATTTCATATTACTACCTCAAGTTTTTAAGTCTATTATAAGCGAAAATGACGCATCTAGGAACAACAATCGTTATTTATCGTCATCGACATACTTACCGTGTGACGGCACTGCGATTTCATCAAAGTTGTCTGCCAGTTTTTCAAGGTCTTCCCGCAATTCTTCCCCTTCGAGTGCCTTACCATGTCCGAACACCGCTGTTTCAGGTTCAATGGACTGGAGCTTCTCCACAGAGGCACGTGCTGCTTCCCAATCCGTCGTATAATAGACCGGCGGTCCCTGTATCTCTTTCTTTTGAACCATCGTCTTATAAAGGGAATCCTGCTGGACGGTCACGAATGCATCCCCTACAATCAATGTTCTGTCAGAGGCACGATAGAGAGATACATGTCCCTGTGTATGACCTGGAGTATGAATCCATTCGAATTCCGGCATATGAGGCACTGTTCCGTCTGCTGGGAGAGGTTCGACATTGTTCCCCAGGTCAATCGGTTCCCTTGGGAACATTGCCGCAGTTTTTGCCATCATACCGCCTTCAACCGTCGGATCCGGTTCCGGGTAAGGTTCCTGCCCCGTCAGATAAGGTAATTCCAATTTATGTGCATATACCGGCACATCCCATGTTTCAATCAGCTCAATGATTGAGCCCACATGGTCGAAATGCCCATGTGTCAAGATGATGGCTTTCGGTCTGGCACCTTCGCCGAAACGATCTTCCACTGCCTTGATGATCTCATCGGAAGAATCCGGCAGGCCGGCATCTACAAGGACAAAATCCCCATCATCAGGAGTGCCTACCATATGGAGATTCACGATTTTATTCGTATAGGTGCTCAAATCCGGGAGCACTTCTGTCGTATTGCCACTCTCCATTGAATACGCGGGTATTTTCATATAGTCGCTGCCATACTGCATCTTACTCATAATCAATATCCCTCCATTAATTAAATGCTTACAGTATATATTTACCCGTTTTAATTCTATCTATACAATACTTTCTTAAAAGATATCGCATCTCATTTGTGGTATTATCGATTTTGAGGTGATATGAGTGAAACATATAAGTTTAGGCGGTTCGGAGCTTTCCGCTTCAAGGATCGTTTTAGGATGCATGCGCATCTCACAGGTGGATGATGCCGCCCTTTCAAAACATTTAAATACGGCTTTGGAATTGGGGATTAATACTTTCGACCATGCGGATATATACGGCAAGGGAGAGTGTGAGGAGAAATTCGGCAAGATTCTCAACTCGGAACTGAAGCGTGAAGAAATCATTCTTCAAAGCAAATGCGGAATCAGATATGGCAATACGGCCGGCGCGGATATTCAGTATTACGATCTATCCAAAGAATATATCATCGATTCCGTAGATGGCATTCTACAGCGGCTCGGCACGGATTATTTGGATCTGCTCATGCTTCACAGACCCGACACTTTAATGGAACCTGAAGAAATCGCCGAAGCATTCGACCGGCTGGAACAATCCGGAAAGGTGAGACATTTCGGCTTGAGCAACTTCAATGCTTCACAATTTGATTATGTACAGAAATACAGTAATCATAAACTGATCACAAACCAGGTCCAGTTCGGTCCCGCAGAGCCGAATATCGTCAACAGCGGCATGCAGTCCAATACACCATTCGACGGTGCAGTTGACCGGGACGGCGGACTGCTGGACTATGCACGGCACAATAATGTGACACTCCAGGCATGGTCCCCGTTCCACTATGGCTATTTCGGCGGCATCTTCATCGATGATTCAAAGTACAGGGCACTCAATGACAAGCTGGAAGCGATCGGCCAGGCACACGGCGTTTCCAAAAGTGCAGTTGCTGTTGCATGGATTCTGAGACACCCGGCAAATATGCAGACAATCATTGGAACGACGAATACCGACCGCTTAAAAGAAATTGCGCAGTCAGACGCTGTAAACTTAACAAAACCGGAATGGTACAGCATCTATGAAGCAGCAGGACATGTCATTCCATAAAAAATAAGCCTGGGCTCGAGAGAGCTCAGGCTTCCTTTTATAAAGTTTTAAATGATCATATGAACTATAAGTGTATTCGAGAAGCCAACTTGGAATATGACACATATATATAGGCCGTTTAATTGAAAGGGTGTTCCAAAATATTACAAATTATCTTCAATCACATTTTAATAGGTTACATAGTCTTACCCGCGATAATTATTTTTGGTATGGTCAAATTCCGACAAGAAGATAAACAAGAGTACGTAAAACCACTTTTCTGGTTTTTAATTTTTTATCTAATTCTTAGAACTATATATTTTATTTATACCATCTAAGCCCTCTTTATTAATCTTTTAAATCTTTATATGACGGAAATTTTTCATTTAAGAACTTGGCTAAAAAGGCCTGAATGATTATAAACATAATAAAAGCTATGACCCAACCGACGATATTATTCAATGGTTCAGGTACTGGAATATAGAACACAATAACAATAAATGCGACTGGTACCACTAAGCTTATCCAAGCTTTTTTATTTTCATTTGAAATAAGGTTCACTTCCTTAGTTGTCATTCAATAATAAACTAAAATATTTTCATTTTTACCAAAGGATTAAAAGTAAATGATCATTTCGGCTACAGCATATAGGATGGCGTCTTCTTACATAGCAGCGTTTTCATTTCTCATCCGCCGGATACAGAATGCCTGCACTTTTGCGTGCCGCTTCCAGAAACTTCAATACTGTTGCGGAATGATCCAGCAGTTTCAACGCTTCATCCCGGTTATCAGATTCAAAGATTTCAACGAATGCTGCGAGTTCGGAGACCATATTATTTTCGTTCTGCCCGAGATCGATGATTTCCACTTCTTCTCCGATGTGAATTTCCACGCTATCTATCGTATTGGCCCCGCCTCTGACATGGATGTACCCTTTTTCCCCCTGCAGGAGTACGAAGTTCTCACTTGCTGTGTCTTTGGATCCGACGCATGTTGCAAAGAATCCATCATAATTCAATATACTGACGCCGGATGTATCCACGCCATTTTCATGCTTGTTCGGCACATAGGAAATGTCTTCCGGACCTCCGAACAATCCGATCATGAAATGCAGGTTGTAGATGTTCAAATCCGCCAGTGCACCGCCTGAAAATTCCAGATTGAATACATTCGGTGTCTCCCCGGCTTTCAGCTTGTCATACCGGCTGGAGTACTGTGAATAATTGGACTGGGCCACTTTGAGTTCGCCGATTTTTTCAAGTTTTTCCCTAATGACTTTAAAATGAGGCAGATGAATGGTTGTGATCGCCTCGAACAGGAACAGGCCTTTCTTCTTGCTTAAGGCAATCAGCTCTTCCAGCTCTCTTAAAGTTGAAGTGAACGGCTTCTCACAGATGACGTGTTTACCGTGCTCAAGCGCCTGCTTTACATAGTCGTAATGCATGCTGTTCGGTGAAGCAACGTATACTGTATCGTAATTTTCATCATTCATCATTTTTTCTATATCCGTATAAGTCGCTTCTGCATTAAATTTTCCGGCAAGTTTCTGCGCCTTTTCTTCAGTTCTCGAATAAACCCCGTAACACGCCGCCCCTTCCACCTGACTCACTGCATTAAGAAAGCGTTCGACGATAAATCCTGTACCGATTGTTGCGATTTTCATATGGCATCTTCCTTTACATGCTGATTTTCATTTCCATCCTACCATAAATAACATTCAAATGAACGTTTGATTATTGAATATATTTATCGTATAATACATTCAAATGAATGTTTGAATGAGGTGTGGTAATGGCTGTACACAATCAGGTTTGTGAAGTGGAATGCGTAAATACCGAAAAGGTGAATCATGCGAAAGAATTTATAGATGTGGATGCTGTCACTAAAGTTGCAGCAATTTTCAAGGCCCTCGGCGATGCCAATCGTGCCCGGATTGTCCGTGCATTGAGTATAGAAGATGAACTCTGTGTATGTGATATCGCCAATATAATGGATGCGAGCAATGCATCTGCCTCCCATCACTTAAGGAGTTTGAGCAAACAAGGGGTGACCAAATCCCGGAAGGAAGGCAAAATGGTCTACTACTCATTGGATGATGATCATATTAAACAGATTGTAGACATGGCTTTCATCCACCAGGAGGAGCTGAACGGAAATGGAAAATGAACAGAAGACCTATCGCATTGATGGATTTTCATGTGCAAACTGTGCTAAAACATTCGAGAAGAATGTCAAAAATATCAAAAGTGTAGAAAATGCCGAAGTGAACTTCGGGGCATCCAAAATTACTATCACCGGGGATGCCACTGTGCAGCAAATAGAAAAAGCAGGTGCTTTCGAGAAACTTAAAGTCGTTGATAAAAACCAGCCGAAACCTGAAAAACAGTCCTTCTTCAAAAAGCATCGGGAAGTGCTGATCTCCGGACTGTTCATGCTGCTCGGTTTTGCACTGATTATTATTAATGACGGACAGAATGCGATAACGACCGGCACTTTCCTCATATCCATCATCATCGGCGGCTACCAGATGTTCTGGACAGGAATCAACAATCTTTCCAAACTGCGCTTTGATATGAAGACCCTGATGACCATCGCAGTGATTGGTGCGGCGCTGATCGGTGAATGGCCGGAAGCGGCGGTTGTCGTTGTATTATTCGCTGTCAGTGAATCTCTCGAACGGTACTCCATGGAAAAAGCGCGGGCTTCCATCCAGTCATTGATGGAAATCGCACCCAATACGGCGGTCATAAAAACACCGGCGGGGAATAAAGAACTTCCGGTGGAGGATGTCCGCATCGGCGATATAATGATCATCAAGCCCGGTGACAAACTCTCCATGGACGGCGTGATCCAGTCCGGCTCGACGAACATCAACCAGGCTGCAATCACCGGTGAAGCCCTGCCCGCTCCCAAATCCGCAGGCGATGATGTATTTGCAGGCACTTTAAACCAATCAGGTTATTTAGAAGTTGAAGTGACTAAGAACAATGAAGATACGACGCTTGCAAAAATCATCCAGCTCGTTGAAGAAGCCCAGCAGGAGCGTGCACCTGCCCAGCATTTCGTCGATCAGTTCGCAAAATATTATACACCGGCAATCATGGTCGCAGCACTGCTCGTTGCGATTATCCCGCCTCTACTATTCGGTGCCTCATGGGCAACATGGGTTTACCAGGGACTCGCAGTACTCGTTGTAGGCTGTCCGTGTGCACTCGTCATCTCGACGCCCATCGCCATCGTTTCCGCGATCGGGAATGCTGCCAATAGAGGCGTGCTGATCAAAGGCGGTGTTTATCTTGAAACGATCGGCCAGAGTAGAACAATCGCCTTCGATAAGACGGGCACGCTGACAGAAGGGCACCCGCATGTGACTGATTTCATGACTTATGGCGATTATGATCGTGAAGCGGTTCTGGCGTTGTCGGCGGCACTCGAATCAAAATCCGAGCATCCCCTCGCTGCTTCCATACTTGATTTCACCGAATCGGAAGATGTCGAGTACAGCACGATTCATATTGATGATTTCAAGGCAGAAACAGGCAAAGGGATTACCGGAACAATTGATTGTAAAATATACAGCATCGGCAAGCCTGAAAACTTCGATGATGCAGATGCCTACCAGTCAGAAGGTAAAACTGTCATGATCATTAAGGAAAACAACACAGTAATCGGACTATTTGCAGTCATTGACCCGCTCAGGGAATCCAGTAAGGCTGCCATTGAAAAGCTTCACAAAATGGGTTCCCGCACTGCAATGCTGACGGGTGACAATGAAAAGACTGCAGGTGCAATCGCCGGAACACTCGGCATTGATACTGTCTATGCAGGGCTCATGCCTGAAGATAAACTGGATGCGATTAAAAATATGCAAAGCGATCACAAAGTGACGATGGTCGGAGACGGCATAAATGATGCGCCTGCGCTCGCAACTGCTGATATCGGCATCGCCATGGGCAAAGGGACAGACACAGCACTGGAAACAGCAGATGTGGCGCTCATGGGCAATGACATCAGCCAATTGCCATTCACAGTCAATTTAAGCAAACGGACTTTGAGGATCATTAAAGCAAATATCACTTTCTCATTAGTGATCAAACTGATTGCGCTACTGCTTGTCATTCCAGGATGGCTGACATTATGGATCGCAATATTATCAGATATCGGCGCAACGCTCATCGTTGCATTAAACGGTATGAGATTACTCAGAGTAAAAGAATAGTGTATTAAAAGACGGACGATGTACTTCCCTTATGAGATAAATACATCGTCCGTCTTTTATAGTCACAGAAAATTTCTGCCATATCCTATGGCCGTCTATTCCTCTTTATCCAAATGCTCATTCTTTTTCTTGATGTATACTTTACGGATCATCTGCTCCTCCATGGCCTTCACTTCAAAAATCAGACCTTCCTCTTCCAGTGTGTCGCCGGCTTCAGGAAAATCATTAAATTCCTTGAATAAATACCCAGACAGGGTATCCTCTTCTTCAGGTATGTCAGAACGGAAGATTGAATTCAATCTATGAAGCGTAATTTTCCCATCGCAGACAATCTCCACTTCTGTCATGGATTCAACCAGCGGGTCATTTCTCAAATCTGTTTCATCTTCAATTTCGAACCCTAACATGGCTTCTATAATATCTTCATGAGTCAGAATACCTTCCGTCCCACCGAATTCATCAATCACAATAGCCATATGACGACGCTCTTTTGTCATTTTTCTAAGCACGAATTCTACAGTTTGAAACTCATGGACGGTTATCGGATCTGAATCACAATAATCCATCAGAGGTTTTGATGGATCGACAGACCACTGCAGTAAATATTTCGAGTGGAATATCCCAATAATATCATCCATATCTTCACCAAATACCGGATATCGTGTATACATTTCTTCTATGACAAAATCACGGACTTCTTCGTATGTCGCCTCTTTCGATAGGGCTTCCATTTCTGTTCTCGGGGTGGTTAAAACATCTTTTACATTTAAGTTGCGAAAATCCAATGCTCCCCGTATTCTGTAGGATTCGTCTTTTGCAAAGATCCCTTCAGAATCTGCAATATCCACAATTGTTCTTAATTCTTCCTTGGATACGGATGCGTTTTCCACTTCCCCTTTTGAGAGGATTCGCGTCAGTGTATCCGTCAGCCAATTTAACACTACTGTAACCGGTTTAAATACAACCAGGAAAAATGATATCACCGGTCTTACCGTAAAAGCGACACGCTCCGGAAAAGTAGCAGCAATGGATTTTGGAATGACCTCAGCCAAAACGATGATGGATATTGTCAGTGAAGCAGACGCAACAGCAACACTGACTCCGTAGTCGATAGCCATTGCAGTAACTAAAGTTGGCAGGAGTATATTCGCGATATTATTCCCTATAAGAATCGTCGTTATAAATACATTCGGTTTATAGACCAATCTAAGTAGTTTTTGTGCCCGGACATCCCCATTATTCGCCTTTGTCTGTAGTTTCATTTTATTTACAGCTGTTAAAGCCGTTTCACTTCCGGAAAAGAAAGCAGAAGCAAAAAATAAAATTATGATCGCAATGATCAATTTGTTTCCTCCTCATTAAAACTATCCGTAATACAAATGAATCAGTATTTTTAACTGACCTGAAAAATCATTAATATATCTAGTTTACCATTTTATACACAGAATGTTTACCCTGACGCAAAAGCGAAAAAAAGCCGTCCCGGTCAGTGATGAGGCCACATCGGACAGAAGCCAGCATTTTTTCCGGTATGCATTTTAAAATAGTTTTTTGCGATTCAACTACAAAAATGCCGCCTGTTTCCATTTTTATATACACTATCAAATGAGATGCAGATCAGCTGTCTGTAATTACTTCTACGTATTCCATATTAGCTGTAAAATAAGTGTTTTCTTCGGTCTTCAGCCTTGGTGTCAAATTATTCGTGTAGATGATATGGTCAGCAGAAAGTTCTTCTCCAGGCTCCAGAATCTTTAGTGGGTCGCCTTTAAAAGTTCTGGAATCATATAATTTACATTTATTGGTAATCTTTACCTTTATTGGTGCTTCAGTTATATATCCATCTATTTTGCTTACGTCCAATTCTTTTACGTATTTCCTGTTTGCTGTGATTATGCGTCCTTCTTCTGTTTTCAATCTCGGAGTACCGCGGCTCGAATATGTGATGTCAGAAATATTGAATCTGGTCCCCGCAGGGATTTTGTCAGTATTGGGAGCTTTAAAATCTTCATCAGCATATGAATATATCCCCTTTAGTGCAACAACACTTTCAGGCAGTACAGATATATAATCACCGGCTGGTACCATGGAGCCCTTCAGTACTTCAGTGAATGCAGCTTTATACCCCTGCCTTTTCAACAGGTAATGGTCACTCCCGTTGGGTGATGATTCCCTTACCGGAGCAGATTTGGATTTATCGAAGGTGACCCTCAGATTAATATTGACACCTTCAAAAAGCAGGTCTTCAGTACGGATATAGATCTTATCATCCTTCAATTGGTAATCGATTTTTTTCTCAACCCTCTCATCCGAAATTTTTGACAAGAGCACCCTTTCAATCCTTACTTCAGGCTCTTTGTAGAGATGAATGACTTCATGAAGTTCCCCGCCGATCATGTGGGTCCCTTGATAAACCGGATAGCATTCCTCTGTCACTGGTTCAAGGTCATTGAATTTGTCAGGGAATCTTTTCTGTACCACATTATCGTTGATGAACTTACTGTTCTTTCCATCACTGATCAGACACTCGATATATTCTGCCAGTTCGTCTTTGGAACCATTCTCATACAGGTGGTGGATGTTTTTAAATTTAGGCAAGGTAATAAAATCTTCGATGTCATAGCCGACTTCCTGGAGCATCTGCTTGGCCTGTTCGAATATTCTATAGAATTTGTCCTTCTCCAAACTTTTAAGGAAAGTCCTTGTATGGAAGAAGCGGAGGAAGAAATCCATCTCCACCATGCGGGAGAGCGCCTGCTCTTTGGCAGCTTCAGGGATATCCAATTGCAGGATCTGTTTTAAGACTTCCAGGTTGAGTCCAGCTTTATCCAGTACTGTCGTCTCTTTCACCAGTGAAACATTCTCCTGATAGCGATTAAAATGATGGAAAGGCAGGGTGGACATTAATGCATTTTTACATTTCGAAATGAGTTCTATGAAGAACAGTTTATCTTCTCCAAATTTCATGTGCTTAAACTTAATATCATTATCAATGACTGCTGAACGTTTGAACACTTTCCCCTGCGGACCGACTGCCCTGAAAATATTCTCAATTTCAAAAGGGATCAGATTGTTTTCATCCTTATAGGATGAAAATCTTCCGTGTTTAATTATTCCTTTGTCTGTGTGTCTAAAAACCTGGGCAAAACCGATATCAGCATCGTTCTCTTTCATCTGTTCGATCACTTCTGGAAACCCTTCACTATCCAGCCAATCATCCGCGTCCAGAAACGTCACATATGTACCTTTTGCTTCTGCTATGCCGATATTTCGAGGTCGGGAAGGGGTGCCGGAGTTTTCATCCAAGGCTATTACTCTGATGAATTCGTGTTTTTCTTCATATTCTTTCAAAATTTCAAGTGAAGCATCTGAGGACAGATCATCCACAAAAATCGCTTCTGTCTCTTCTTTGTTTATGTTCAATTCAATTAAAGAATCGATGCAATTCCGTATATACCTTTCTTTATTGTAGACCGGAATGACGATGCTTACCGTTTTTTCCATATAATGACCTCCGTAATTCATTTTAAAGACTATATATCGGCGTATTAAATCTGATATTTACAAACCTCGACATATGTGGTGATGAAAAACCCTCTAATTGGAAACGTTATCTATCCGCCATTATATTATAGTCCAAACTGTTTGTCTTCAATCGCAATCAAAAGATACATGATTCATTTTCTAAAGGGATTTGCTGATATCGAATATCTTGCCGATGATATTGCCGATGCCGAAACTTGCTAGTTTCTCGGTATGCCTCTTCAGATACTTTTCAGCATCTTTTCATCCATCTACTCCTGATTAATACTTCAATCATACAAAAACAGCTGTAATCCCCTAAAAATGGAATCACAGCTGTTTAGAACTTTTTTAGTCGCCTCGTCATTTACCGGGACGGCAATATCAATTATTTGCTTACTACATCATACCCCTGGTCTTCAATCGCTTCGGTCATTGATGACTCATTAACTTTCGATTCATCGTATTCCACTGCTACGTTATTAGCTTCCAGATTAACATCTGCAGAATTTACACCGTCGAGTTCAGATAATGCACCTTCAACAGAACTCTTGCAGTGTCCGCATGTCATACCTTGTACTTCAATTGTTTTTTGTGCCATGAAAAATCTCCTCCTGTGAAATAAATGATCTATATTATTAAATTTTTACCCGTTTTAAGCGCAGTGCATTCGTTACAACGCTGACTGAGCTGAATGCCATTGCAGCGCCGGCAACCCACGGTGCCAAAAAGCCTAGTGCAGCGATCGGGATGCCTGCTGAGTTATACGCAAATGCCCAGAATAGATTCTGCTTGATGTTGCGGATGGTCTTATGACTCAGGTTGATCGCCTGTGGAATCAGTTTAAGCTCTCCGCCGAGTATCGTGATGTCTGCTGCTTCAATGGCCACTTCTGCTCCGGTGCCAATTGCGATTCCAATATCGGCTGTTGCAAGTGCCGGAGCGTCATTCACACCATCACCGACCATCGCTGTTATTTTACCTGTATCCTGAATCTCTTTCACTTTTGCCGCTTTTTCTTCAGGGAGCACTTCTGCAATGACCCGGTCGATATCCACTTCTCTGCCGATTGCCTCGGCAGTGATCCTGTTATCGCCGGTCAGCATATATACTTCGAGTCCCTGTGTTTTCAGTTCGGCAATCGCTTCTTTCGCACTGTCTTTAACGGTATCCAGGACAGCCACAATACCCCTGATATTACCATCTACCGCAACAATCATCGCCGTCTTGCCTTCATGTTCGTATTGCTCCAATTCGTTTTGAGCAGCATCCGTTAAACCAATATTGCGGTCTCTCATCAGTTTCCTTGTACCGACAAGCACTTCATGATTCTGCACTTCGACTTCGATACCATGGCCCGGTATCGCTTTGAATTCATCAACATCGACGATGTCCACATCATTTTCAGTGGCATAGGCGACAATCGCTTCTGCCAGCGGATGTTCGGAGCCTTTTTCCGCACTTGCCAGCAGTTTGAGCGCCTCATCATCGCCTGTAAAATCAGTCACTTCCGGTTTCCCTTTCGTGATCGTCCCTGTCTTGTCCAAAATGATGACATCCAGTTCATGTGTCTTCTCCAGGTGTTCTCCACCTTTGAATAAAATTCCGTTTTCCGCGCCTTTACCTGTCCCGACCATGATGGATGTCGGCGTTGCGAGCCCAAGTGCACATGGACATGCAATCACCAGGACGGCAATGGATGCCACAAGTGCAGGTTCAAGATTGCCCGGCTGCACGAGGAAGTACCATACTGCGAATGTGACAAGCGCGATACCGATGACAATCGGTACAAAGTACCCTGAGATCAGATCGGCCATTCGTTGAATTGGTGCTTTCTGCCCCTGGGCATCTTCAACGATTTTAACGATTGAAGCCAGTGCAGTATCTTTGCCCACACGGGTCACTTCCACTTCAACTGTACCATTCTGATTGATCGTTGCACCAATCACATTGCTTCCTGCACCTTTTTCGATTGGAATCGATTCACCTGTAATCATGGATTCATCGATGGATGTGTTCCCTTTGATGATTTCACCGTCTACGGGCATCTTCTCTCCCGGTTTGACGATGATGCGGTCACCCACTGCAACGTCTTCCACGGGAATCATCATTTCCTCGCCATTGCGGATGACCCGGGCCTGTTTCGCCTGCATATCCAGCAATTTGGAGATGGCTGAAGTGGTTCTTGATTTTGCCCGGTGCTCCAAATATTTACCGAATAAAATGAGTGTAATGATTAAAGCACTGGTTTCAAAATACAAGTGCGGATGCTCAGTTGCGCCGCCCATCCATCTGAATGTTTCATATAAACTGTAGAAGTATGCTGCACTTGTACCCATCGCAACCAGCACATCCATGTTGGCTGTTTTATTTTTCAGGTTTTTATATGCACCCTCATAGAACTGCCAGCCGATGATGAACTGCACCGGCGTTGCCAATGCAAGCTGGAACCAGGGGTTCATCAGTATGCCCGGCAGAGAGATGCCGAACAGATGGTCAAGCATTGTAATCAGTAAAGGTATGGATAAGACGATGGAAGCAATCAGTTTCGCCTTCAGTTTCTTAAGCTGCTGATCCTTCGCTGTTTCCTTCTCTGACGCATCCTGTTTCGGCTGTGCACCATATCCCAGTTTTTCAATACGGCCAATCAAATCCCGCTCGGTCAATGCATTTGAGTTATACTCGATGACTGCATTTTCCGTGGCCAGGTTAACCGTCGCATTACTGACACCCTCCTGCTTATTCAGCACTTTTTCAATGCGGTTTGAACATGCTGCACACGTCATGCCGGTAATGTCGAATTCAGTTTTGTCCATCTCGACACCATAACCCAGTTTTTCGATTTTCCCGGTAATATCATCCAGCTGGACATTGCTGCTGTCGTAATCCACAGTGGCTTTTTCTGTCGCCAGATTCACTTTTGCATCGACATCATCCATTTTGTTCAATACCTTTTCAATGCGGGTCGAACATGCCGCACAGGTCATTCCGGTCACGTTAAGCGTTACATTTTTATCATTGCTCAATGACTATCCCTCCCTTACTTGGAAAATTGTTTTAACACGGCCATGAGTTCTTCTATGGAATCGTCGCCCTCACCTTTGGTGATGGCATCACTTACACAATGTTTCATGTGGCGTTCAGTGACCGAATATCCGACATTTTTAAGCGCAGATTGGATGGCACTGATCTGTACGAGGATATCCACACAATAGCGGTCCTCTTCGATCATCTTCTGGATTCCCCGCACCTGTCCTTCCACCCTTTTGAGACGTCTCATCACTTTTTCTTTTTCCTCATCCGTTCGTGGGGTCACTGCATGGTCATGGAGATGTTCTCCCATATCATCACGTCCTTTTCTTCTTAACCCCATTATACCCCCTAGGGGTATTTAAGTCAATGCTCCATTTCCACAGTAAAAAACCGCCGGCAACAGCTGACGGCGGAAGATTCACTTGAATCTGTAATTATTTATTTTAACTTTATCATTGGGAACAGCGGGTATATCATTGAACTCGAAATCAAAATCCTGATCCGGAACATCATATTCCATCTCATTCACCAGGAAGTCCACTGTGGATTTCATCATGACGATAGTAATGAATTCACCCGCACAACGGTGGCCAAAGTCATAGGTGCCTCCGCCCTGGGGAATAAAGTTGAACGGTGTCTGCTGCCAGCCTTCAAAGCGTTCCGGCATAAACTGCTCTGGATGCACCCAATCGTCAGGATGCCGGTTGGTTCCATATAAATCGAGCAGAGTAAGCGTACCTTCCTCAAATTTGAACCCCTTCCATTCAAAATCAGCATCCGTTCTGGCAGCTGCGAATGGGAAGAATGGATAATACCGTCTCACTTCCTGAATGAACCATTCAATTTTCTGATCATCTGCACCTTTTAATTTTCCTTTTTCCCCGGGGAACTCGTGCAACGCCAGCCCAATCATTGCCGTCCACACGCTGACAGCGGTCATGGGCCGGATTAAATTTAGCAGCTCCACTGCCACAGTTTTCTTATCAAGCATTTCCCCATTTTCATCCCGATGCCATGAAAAAGTATACACTGCTCTATGTTCATCGACTGATATTTTTCCATTTCTGACATCATCTACAATGCCTTCTATCCAATCGTTGGCTTTAGAACGGGAAAACCTGCCTTTCCAATGCTGGACGCCGAGTGCAGCAGGAGACTCGAAAAGATCAGATATCTGCCCGGCCCGTTCCACCGTCTCTTTTCTTTTCAGAGGAACACCGGTCCATTCACAGGCTGTTTGAAGGGTCACTATTTTCGCAGCTTCGTACAGCTCAATCGTCTCTATACTGCCTGTCTCTTCAAAATACTTTCTCCAGTATTTTCTCATCAAGAGATCGATTTCACCCATTGCATCATCATCCATCAGAGTCATGAACATCGCTTTTCTGTGCTGATGTTCCGTACCGTCCAGCCCCTGCAGGCCTCCTTTGCCAAAAAGCGTTTTCTTCACTCTTGAGGGCGCAGCGTCACTTCTTCTGAACTTGCTGTTATCATAGAATAATTCTGCGCCTTTACTGCCTGTTAAACAAATCGCTTTCTCTCCTAGGATCCTCGTTTCAAACACATTCGTATTCAAATCTTCTTTTCTGTTAAGAATAAAATTATAGCCTTCTTTTAAAACACTTAACGTTTTGTCGAATCCTTCATCTTTAGGTATTTCTCCGGCCACAGTATTCCTCCTATAAAGTCATATTTAGAATACTCTTCCCATTATCATTGAAATTCATACATGAAATCGCATATATCCATACCCATTAAAGATTCTCTGTCGTCAAAAAGACTTTTAAGGTGTCCAACTTTTTCTTTATCAAAATAGCTGTTTAAATTACTTTCAAATTTTCTGTCAATGACAGGCTCGACCTCGTTACGTCTAAATTTATGGCCAATGGGATACTCTACTTCTATTTTCTCAGATTCTGTCCCATCTTCGAAAATCAGCTGCACGGAATTCGAAACTGATCTTTTTTCCGGATCTAAATAATCTTTTGAGTACTTTTTGTTTTCTTCAACTTTCATTTTGTTAATCAATTCATTAATTTCAGGGTGGCTTTCATGATATTCGTCTGCATAGTATTCCGTTTTTAAATCTCCATTAAGTAAACTGACAGCGATAATGTATTCCAATGAATGATCTCTGTCAGAAGGATTCTGTAATTCTCCCTTATTCGCAATAATTCTGATTGCTGATTCATGCGTGGAAACTCTTATTTCTTTGATGGCTGCTAATTTCCCGTGATATTTTTCATTCAGTTCCATTGCAGCCTCTGCGCCTGTCTGACCATGGAATTCTGCAGGGAAATCTGCTTTAAATAGAATGTTGTTCACTACATAATCATCCAACTTCTTTGAAAGATTAATATTATTGCCATTCATAATATTCTTGTTGAATCCCCACTCGGGTTCACTGAGTATATTCGGGTATCCTTCATTTAATTTATCAGTGAGCAATGCCAGACGCACACCTCTCATAGTTGCATCACCTGCTGCCCAGGATTTCCTTGTCGTGACATTAGGTGTATGCCTGTAAATACGAAGTGTTGCCCCATCTGCGAACCCGTTGCTCACAGTGTTCCGGACCGTCTCCTTGTCTCCACCAATCAGCTTTGCTGTAACTGCAGAAGTAGCCAGTTTTACAAAAAATACATGATCATATCCGGCCCGGTTTAAACTGTTAGTCAGTGACAGAACGCCTTGAATTTCATGTGCCTTGATCATGGCAGTAAGTACATCCCGTACAGTCAGTTTACTTCCTTTAGAGGACTGAGAGTACGATGCGGCAAGGATACCTCCAAGATTATCAGATGGATGTCCCCATTCTTGTGCCAGGAAGCAATCATTATAATCCAGCCACCTCACCAGTAAACCGATATTCCAACTTGCATCCAGAAGACCAAGAAGCCCGCTGTTTCCAGGGACTGGTATACCGTTTTCTCTATAGTTCCCTTCTTCTGCCGGCCCGAGCATCATCTGGCACTGGGCATTATTCAATGATTTGATCATACATCCCATGCTGTCCTTTAAAATCAGGAGAGCTATTTCCGACGTATCTTCATCGAATGTCTTTTCTTCTGTAACATACTCAGCAATTTCTTCAATTACATCATCGTACTTCACTTGTTTTCCTCCAGTTCACCCGGCAATACTGTACGATCGATTTTGGTATCCATCTCTTCGTACTCATGCAGCTTTAGAATTTCGTACAGCTCTTTGCGGGTTTGCAGTTTATCGAGTACAGACTGTTGGCTGCCCGTTTTATGAATCACTTTATATGTTTCTTCAACATTATATGCAGCAGCTCTGAGAGAAGTCACAGGGAAAATCACCAGATCAATACCGATATCAGAAAAAGTTTCCATATTAATATAATCAGTTTTTCCAAATTCAGTCATATTCGCAAGTACAGGTATATCAATTTCTTTTCTTATATGACGGAAATCTGCTTCTGTCTTCATCGCTTCAGGGAATACAATATCCGCTCCGGCTTCTATATATGCTTTCAACCGGTTGACCATACCTTCCATTCCCTCTACAGCATAAGCGTCGGATCGTGCAACTATTTTCAAAGTGGGCGCCACCTGTTTAATCATTTGGATCTTTTTAACCATTTCATCTTTTGGTATTAATTTTTTACCATTTAAGTGTCCGCATTTCTTGGGAATCTGCTGATCTTCAATTTGTATCGCAGCCACCCTTGCTTCGACCATTTCAAGACAAGTTCTTGCGACATTCAACGGCTCCCCGAACCCATTATCAACATCGACCAATAAGGGGAGATTTGAAGCACGGACAATTTCACGTGCCCGCCCTGCAACATCTTCCAGCGTTAATAGACCTATATCGGGGATTCCTTTGCTTGCAGATAGTGCACCTCCGGAAAGATAAACATGCTTAAAACCGCTCTTTCTAGCCAAAAGGGAGCTCATGCCATCATGAGCTCCAACTACTGGTAGTGCGTTATCTTTTTCTACGTTCTCCATAAATTCCGATGCCAGTTGCCGCTGGCTTTTAGCATCTTCTATAATCCATGTCATTCTTTATCATCCTTTATTATTAACATTCACTCTGGAAAGACGGTTGAACAATGCCGGCAGGAATACAGAAAGTATTGTCAATGCCGCGAAAAGCATAGCTATAGGGGATGCAGTAACTATTCCCCAGAAACTGTCATAACTTACATTCGCCATTCTAAAGTTCTGCTCCATCTGGCTTCCGATAATAACTGCCAAAATAAGTGGTGCAGTAGGAATATTTAATATTTTCATAAACAGACCGATAACACCAAATATTATTAGTATGAAGAAATCGATAATGCTGTATCCAAGTGTATATGTTCCGATAAATGCCAGCACCAATATGATTGGATAAAGAATTTGCGGTGGTGTTTTCAATATTTTAATCAAAAATCCAATTAAAAGTATATTCATGATGACCAGCGCAATGTTACCAATGAATAAACTGTTGATAAACGTCCACGCAACTTCAGGCTGGTTTTGGAACAGCATCGGACCAGGCTGCAGCCCGAGCATGATGAGTGCACCGAGAATTACTGCAGTTGTACCTGAACCGGGTATTCCCATTGTAAGTAACGGTATAAATGCACCAACTGCCGCTGCGTTATTGGAAGACTCCGGTGCTGCGAGACCTTCTGGTGCCCCTTTACCAAACTCGTCACCACGTTTGGAAATTTGCTGCTCAGTTGAATAACTGATCATAGATGCAATGGATCCGCCTGCGCCCGGTAGTATACCGACTAAGAATCCAATCGGCGCCTGGCGGATCATCGGCCAGAATGAACGGCTCCATTGCTCTTTCGTAATCCATGTCTTACCGACATCTTCTTTTATTCTCTGATTTTCGTCTTTAATAAGTAAGATGTTATAGAGTACTTCACCTACGGCATAAATACCGATAATAACTACCAGAAAATCTATTCCCTCACTCAGATGCGGTATATCAAATGTATAACGGTATACACCTGACTGGGAGTCAATTCCAATCGTAGTGATTATAAGGCCCAGCAGCATTGAAACGAACCCTTTGATCATATTCCCTTTTGAAAGTGATACTACAGCTGAAAGTGTAAATAAAAGAAGGAAAAAGTATTCTGCCGGTCCGAATTGTAATGCAAAACTTGCCAGCGGTTTAGCCAGGAATACAAACCCTATAATTGCCACGGTACCACCGATTAAGGATGCCAGTGTTGCCAGTGTTAAAGCCTGACCCGCCTGCCCTTTTCTCGTCATTGGATACCCATCAAATGTGGCTGCAATCGCCGAGCCATCCCCTGGAGTATTTAATAATATCGAACTTCTGGACCCACCGTACATTGCTCCGTAGTAAATCGCCCCCAGGAGAACAAGCGCACTTGTAGAATCCATACCAAAAGTAATCGGAATAAGCACTGCCACTGCCGTAGCCGGACCAAGTCCCGGTAGCATACCGACAATTGTTCCGAGGAGCCCACCGATAATAATGAACAGTAAGTTCTGGAAACTCATGGCCGTTGTAAAGCCTTCTAAAAAACTATTCCAATCTACACCCATCGATACGCCTCCTTATGGCAAACTAACGCTTAACAGTTCTGCGAATGTATACCATGACACAGCTGAAAATAATACTGCCACGATGATATTCAATAACCATTTGCGTCTTCCGTTTATTAAAAATAGTAAAGCTGTTAAAAATAATACTGTTGAAATTAAAAATCCTATGCGTTCAAATAAGA
Source organism: Salinicoccus sp. HZC-1 (assembly GCF_046736035.1). GTDB lineage: Bacteria > Bacillota > Bacilli > Staphylococcales > Salinicoccaceae > Salinicoccus. Next base: position 2,409,260 of record NZ_CP177130.1, read on the forward strand.
ATGTGTAACCTAAACACAATACCAACACAATGATTACTTTAATCGTCAGTTCTTTATCAGCGAATATCTTATATGCTGTAAACGCTTTTTTCTTATCTTTAACCTCTGATAAGATATAAAGAATCGACAGACCTAAAAGCGAAAATCCTATCAGCAGCGGATAATTCATCGCTGCTGTAGGATTACCAACTTTTGATTCAGGTAAATTGAATGTTAGTATCAGATAGATTACGGAAATTACTAATATGATTGAAGGTACTATAAATCTAATGATCTCCACCCACTTTTCCGTATTTGATTATGCTTATTCAGTCAACCCTGCTTTTTTCATAAGGTCATCATACATCTCATTCTGTTCTTCAAGGAATTTAGTTGTCTCTTCACTGTTCATATAGTAATCTTCCCAGCCGTTGTTATCGAGCACTTGCTGCCATCCTTCAGTTTCGACCATCTGACTGAATGTTTCATCCCAATATGCAATTTCTTCCTCTGTCATATCAGGTGGTCCCATGATTCCTCTCCAATGCGGGAATGTAAAGTCGATTCCCTGATCCTGCCAGGATTCAATGCTTTCGTCTTCTGGAATTGGAGCATCAGCAGTCGTTGCAATAATATCTATATTGCCGCTCAAATGCTGATCAAGTGATTCTGAGATGGAAAGCGTTGCTACGTCAACATGCCCTCCAAGAAGTGCAGTCAAAACATCGCCACCACTTTCATAAATCATAAACTCAAGCTGTGATACATCTACACCGTATTCCTCGGCCACACGTACAAATGACAGATGGTCGTTGTTTCCAAGTGCTGGTCCAACAGCAATTTTCAGTGATTTAGGATCTTCTTTAAGTTTATCAAGCATATCTATACCATCTTCAATATCAGATTCAGACGGCACCGCAACTGATATCCACTCTGTGGCAAGGACTGCCAATGGTGTGAACTCTTCATATGTAAGGTCACTTTGACCCAGAAGATTATTGGCAATGACAAGACTCGAGTTGATTGCGAGGGAGTGACTGTCCTGACCTTTGAGATATTGCCAGCCTACTTCTCCTCCACCGCCCGGTTTATTTACAACGTTAATGTTCTGTTCAACAATGCCTTCTTCATCCAAAACATTTTGTATGGCACGTGCTGTTGTGTCCCATCCGCCACCGGGTGTTGCCGGTGCAACAAGCTCAACATCTTTATCAGGATATTCTGCTTCTGATGAACCGTTACTGCATGCGCTGAGTACAAGCAGAACCGACAGCGTAATCATCGAGAGAAACTTCATACGATTTTTCATAAATACAACCCCTTATAATATTTTAAAAATTCTTTTTATTACTTGCTTATATACTAAATACTTTCACACCTAATGTAAACGCTACCAAAGTTAAGAATATAAAAAACTTTATGTTATTAAAAAACATAAAGTTCACGACATGTTGCTTTTATATCTTTTCTCCGGTCTGCCCTTATCCCCAAAATCCTGGAAAACAGTTAATTTCCCCGTCTTTCTTAAATACTCCAAATACCTTCTGACCGTTGTTCTGGATGTCCCGAGATGATCACCCAACTGCGCAGAAGTCCACTCCTTCTCAATTGAAAAAGTATCTTCGATTTTTTTAAGGGTAACCGGGTCTATGCCTTTCGGAAGTTCATCTTCCTTAACCGGATTCACCCGGCCGAAATAGAAGTCTATTTTTTCCTGATCAACCTCATTGGCTTCTGATAATTCTTTATTCCTTATCAGATAATCGTTGACAACTTCACTTAATTTATCCAGCTTTACCGGTTTCACCAAATAGTATAGAACACCGAGCTGCATCATACGTCTTACCCGTTCTCCTTCCTGGCTGGCAGTAATGACGATAAAATTCATATATGGATAGCTTTTTAATGTTTTCTCTATTAATTTGTCACCGGACATATCCGGCAGATAAATATCGACCAGCATCAGATCGATATCATTTTCTTCTAATATTTTGAAACAATCCGATGCATTGAGAGATGTATGTATTTTATTTATCGGAGTGTTTTGAAACAGATACTCCTTATACATCTCCGCTATTCTGAAATCATCCTCGACTATCAGGATATTCATTTTCCCCGCCTCCTTGTATAAGTGGAACTTCGACTGTAAATGTGGTTCTGCCTTCAACAGACTTTACATCTATATAACCATTAAGAAGTTCGACATTATAGTTGACATTAAAAAGACCGTATCCTCTGTTTATTCCGCCATCTTTAGTTGAATATCCTTTTGTGAATATTTCATATTCATCATTTATCCCTGCACCGTTATCCTGAACCATAATCTCCAGCCATCCTTCGAAAGCACCAATATAAAAATTGATTTCAGGTTCTTTCCGATCAACCACCGCTTCTATTGCATTGTCAACGAGATTACTGATAATAGTGATCAAAGCATTAATGGTGAACTTGTCAGAAATATTATCCATCTGACTTTCATCGTCAATATTAAACTTCACCCTTTTTTCATTGGCCTTGTTCATCTTAGCAATCAGAAGTGCCTTGATATGGTCTGCTTCAATACCTTTTAAATTGTTCTGATAGGCATCTATATCATTTATCTCATCATTGAGAACTTCTCTGATCCCCCCGTATTTCTCCATTTCCAACAAACCCGAAATAAGGTGTAATCTATTTTTATACTCGTGGCTCTGTGCTCTTAAGTCATCAAACAGAGATTCTACAATAGTCAGCTTATTGGAGAGCTCCGACATTTCTGTCATATCCCGCAATATGATTACATGCCCGGAAAGTTCTTCTTTTTCATATAGATTATTTACAATCACAATAATTTCTTTATCATTTAATTGTGTTTCAAAATATCTAATCCCGTTTCTAGAGCCATCATTTTCCAGCATTGTATCCATACTGCTCCCAAAATAATTTCTTATATTAAACTCATCCAGACTGGCATTTTTAGAAATATTAAGATATTCCTGCGCAGCATTATTCACATAAATAATTTTACCGGACAAGTCGGAGGCTATGATTCCTTCGTCCAGGGCAGAAAAAATATTTTCCCTGTTTTTTAATATCATCGTAATTTCTTTGGGTTCATAACCCAGCGTCTGTGATTTTATGTATTCTCCAAACCATCTGCTGATAAAAAAGCTGATAATAATAAAAGTGAAAATCATAAATATTAATTGATAAAGTTTATCCATTATCTTTTCAATGATTTTACTTTCAAAATAACCCACTTTCACTACACCGCTTAACTGCCTGGCTTCATCCCCTGCATAGATGGGAGCCATCGCCAAAATGGAAGGTTCCAAATACTTATCTGTCTGTTCAGTGTAGTAGGCACCGAAAATGTTTGCTCTGGCGTCTTCCTCAAATGGCTCATGCTCACCAATCATAGAAGGATCCGGGTGGGAAATAATAATCCCTTCCCTGTTTTTTACAATAACGAAGTCTATGTCATTTTCAAAAATATATTTGTTGGTAAGCGCCTGAATCTTTTCATTATCACTTAAATCGTCTCCATCAACCAATGACGGCAGAAAAGAAATGGTTTTCGCAGATTGCAGTGTTAATCTTCTGGCGTTATCGTAATATTCATTGCTTGAGTGATAGAGATAAAACACTGACAAAGAAATGATGATCAAGCTCATCACACCAATTAATATCCCATTTATTTTTGTTTCAAGACTTACATCTAAAAGTCGTCTCATAGTGATCATTCTTCCTCAAATGAATTATTAATCATTATAACAGTAATATATGGCGCATTGAAGGCGATCACCACAACATTTTCGAAATATTGCAATAATCTATTATTCCCGGACTTACTACCACAGCATCCAGTAGGATGAAGCAGCTAGAATCGCCATAGTGATAAAAATACATGTAGAGAAAGTTGCTATGACATAATGATCTTTCTTGCTGAGCACGCCTGTCTGGAATGCAAAGTATGAAGTGGGGGAATGTATGGGAAATATATTTGTGCCGCCCACAATCATAATGACAAGAAACGCTATGCTCAGAGCAGGTATATCTGCAATATTCGCATAAGAAATAATCACCGGAAAAATAACGATAATAGCAGAGGACGGAACGATGAATATCATTCTGAATGCGAATGTAATCAAAGCGATGAGTATAATTTTTAAAATCATGCCGGAATCCTCAGGGACAAATTGCAGCATCTGCTCTGCGATTACTGAGGCTGTGCCGTTTTCTTCCAATAAAATCCCTATAGAAAAGGAAGCTCCAAGAAGCAGGAAATTTTCCCAGTCGAATGCCCTGATGTCTGCGTTGGTCAGTAATCCAACTTTTGGAAGCGAGTAAACGACCAGCAGCAACATCGGAGGCAATAAAGTAGGAACTATATTATTATCCGTAATCGCCCATGTCACAATCATTATGCCAAAGGTCGCAATCACAAACCAGAATCTCTTCCTTTCAAGCGCTGTTTCGAAATACTCTTCTGTCTGAGATGTTTGGGATTCAGGCTCTTTCAAAATTTCAGAAGGATATGAATGGTTCAGATAGTTCCATGTAAATACATTTACCAAAAGTAATGCCGCCCATAGAGGCGGAGCAATAATTAGAAACCACTGCAGCCAGCCGAGGTCTGCAACATTATAATCACTCAGCAATTGAGCTGCCAAAACAGGAAAGCCCCCGCCTGTGTACACAATCATCGTTCCATTCTGATTCATCAACCCGATAACATACAATGCATATTTTTTGAAAATGCTCCTGTCGGAAAAACCAAAGGCATCATTCAGCCTGTCTACAAACGGCAGCAGCATCTTCAGCCTGGCAAATGCAGACGGCATGAGCACCGGTAACATTGCTATCATAAGCGGCAGTGCGACCACTATTGCTTTAGGCCCTCTTTTATTTAATTTTAACAATTGAGAAGCGACAACTTTGTCCACTCCGGCTTTTATCAGCACTCTGCTGAGTATCGTTAAGATTAATATGAAATATAGTGCTGAAGATAAAAAACCCGTCATTGCCCCCTCTACCGAATCAACCAGATTAAGAATCAGCATCATCGCAAGCAGCAATATACTTGCAGCGCCGGAGGGTAATGGGGAGATTGTCCAAAGATAAATGGCAAGGACAAGAAGCCCCACCGTCCTTTGCTGTTCAGGATTGAAATCCTGAAGAAAGGTCGATGGAGCGATGAAAACAAGTGTGATAATAATCGACAATACAATTATATTAAAAGGTAACGTAAAGCGCCTTCTGTTAATTTGCATAAATATTCCACCAGCTTCCGCAAGTTCCAGACGAAAATCTAACTAGTTCAGAGTTTTCTCTTCAATGCATTCTGTGGCGGATTTTCCAGCTGTTCTGCCAAAAACTGAGCCTGACATCAAACCGGATCCACCCGGATAGTTATGATAGAAAAGTTCTCCCACCATTTCTCCAGCTGCGTATAGACCTTCGACCGGGTGGCCGGATCCATCCAGAACTTCTGCTTTGTCATTCACTTTAATCGCACCGAATGTAAATGTAATTCCACATGTCACCGGGTAGGCATAGAAAGGTGCTTTATCGAATCTCAATGCCCAGTTTGTTTTTTCAGGTGAGATTCCCTGTGTGGACTTGCCATCTTTGATACTTGGATTATAATTTCCATCCTGTACCGCTCCATTATAATCTTTTATCGTTTTCAGGAAAGATTCTTTGTCCACTCCCATTTTCAGTGCCAATTCCTCTAATGTATCGGCTTTGAAAACCGTCGCTTCATCAAGGTCGTATTCCACCCTCAACATCGGGCGCACCTGGCTGTCATACAGTTGAAAAGCTTTATGTTCAGGCTGCTTCAATGTCTCTTTTCCATATTTGGCATACGTGTAATTACGGAAATCGGCCCCTTCATCAACAAAGCGCTTTCCTTCCGTGTTCACAATCAGACCAAGTGGATAAGATGATTTCTTATAAATATCACCCGGCTTGCTGTAATCGCCGACTCTCGGTGCATTATAATCCGTTGTATGGGCATGGCATCCGTCGTATTGACCTGCACGCACGGCACCGGCTTCGAGTGCCATTGTAATGCCGTCACCGGTATTATATTCACTGCCCCTTACAACTGCATCTTCCCATTCATCCCCCAGATGCTCCATCCGTTTCTTCTTATTTGCTTCGAAACCGCCACAGGCCAGAATAACAGAATCTGTTGAAACAATAGTTTCTCCATCACCTTTTCGGTTTACATGAACCGCAGAAATCTTTCCATCCGCCTTCTCCAGTTTGACTGCAGGTGATTCATACCAGATCTCCACGCCTTTTTCTTTTGCTTTCTTAAAGAGCGCTTCAACGAGGCCGATGCCTTTGTTATCGGTTTTCACCGGCAGTCCACCCCAAAAAGTCTTTTTACCGTCTTTTTCGAAGAACTGGTTTTCATTCATAACGAACTTTACACCCTGCTCTTTCATCCATAGAACTGTTTCGTATGATTGCGAAACAAGATGGTCTGCCAGCTCCGGATTACTTTTCCCTTTTGTCACTTTCATGAGATCTTCATGAAAAACACCAGTATCGTATTCCGGCATTTCAATATTAGAAGCTTCTTCTGCCGATAAATGGTCAACTACACGCCTTATGCCATCGAGGTCCTTGTATGCGAAACGGATGGCACCATCAGTGAAGAATGAATTGCCGCCGCGTTTATGTTCCGGTCCTTTTTCGAGCATCAATACTTTTGCGCCTTTTTCACTAGCTGAAACCGCAGCACTGAGTGCGGCATTTCCTGTCCCCACTACAACCACATCAAAATGTTTATTATTCTGCATCTATTTCTCTCCTCTTTTGTGTTTACTGGTTAACTCTATATTATGAGAATGTTTGACATAAGTAAAATATATATATTAAATAGTAATCAATAGAATTTTTCTATTTCAGGGAGGATGCGGAATGACTGAAAAAGATTGGTATTTGCTCATAAGCCTTTACGAAGAAAGGAATATTACAAGAACTGCCAAGAAATTATATATATCCCAGCCTTCGATTACATATCGGATTAAACAGCTGGAAAAAGAATTCGGCATCGCACTTCTGCACCGGGGAAATAAAGGGATTACCTTCACCAGCGAAGGAGAATACATGGTCAAGTATGCCCGGAGAATGATAAAAGAACTCAGAAACACAGAGGACACTTTGGCAAACATGAGCGAGAAGGTTGCGGGGACACTCAGATTAGGTTCGTCCAGTAATTTTGCCCATTACGAACTGCCTGATATATTGGAAGGATTCATCAATCAATATCCTGGTATGGATCTCCAGCTCAAAACCGGCTGGAGCTCCGACATCATCGGCCACCTGCAGGACGAATCTATTCATGCAGCATTCATAAGAGGCGATATAAAATGGAATGGCAAAAAAATATTGATTAATGAAGAACATATGAGTGTCGTATCAAAGCATAAAATAAAACTCGCGGATCTGCCCCGTCTGAATTATATAAAGTATCAGACTGACCCTCTGCTGAAAAGCACTTTTGATAACTGGTGGCTGAAACATTTTGATATTCCTGCCCACACGGCAATGGAAGTGGACCGTATAGAAACATGCAAAGAAATGGTCAAAAGAGGTCTCGGATATTCATTGATGCCGAATATCAGCCTCCATGACGAAGATGATTTATATACCATTGATATGGAGATAGAGGGACAGAGCATCGTCCGTAATACATGGTTCCTATATAAAGAAGAGATGCTTGATTTAAACATGATAAAAAGCTTAAACCATTTCGTAAAAGAACATTACGGTTTAAACAACTAATAGGATTTTTCATTATATGCTCCCATTTCTTCTGAACAAAACAGCAGTTCGACTGAATTTTTGTGACAGAAAATAAATACTCCTCCATCGATCATTGATAAATTACCATTTTGCACATAAAAACCCGGTTTCCCGGGTTTTAAATTGAACTGAAGATACCGCGTAAAAATCTAATAATCAGACTCACCGTTCCGAAAAACGCTTCGAACATTATTGAATACCAGGTGTCCTTTTTCCATGAATCCTGCATTTGCGGCGGCTTCTCTGCTTCACGGTCCAGCTCACGGCGCGTAATATTCCATTCAGAATCCCGTTGCATGACATCAGCCTCCTGTAAGAATATTCTAGCTTAGTCATCCATACCCTGAATATCATAGTTTAGTTTAATTTCATTGGTGTTTTTCGAGGAATTCGAGCATCGTCTCGTATACTTTGATTTCATTTTCTTTTTTGGAGAAACCGTGTCCTTCATCTTCAAGCACCAAATACTCGACCGTTCTGCCGGCATTTCTCAGCTTTTTGACAATTTGATCGGACTCTTCCTTCACAACCCTCGGATCTTTTGCGCCTTGAATGACAAGCATCGGCTTTGTCATCGTTTCCAGGTAAGTCGTCGGTGAATCTTCGGTAAACTTCTCTATATCCCGCTCCGGGTCACCCACCCAGCGTTCCATGATCGGTTTCCAGTGTTCAGGCACTGAATTATAGAATGTGAACAAATCGGATACTCCAAAAATATCCACTACCGCCTTGAAATATTCAGGGTGTCTTCCGTGCAATAGAAGCGCCATATAACCACCGTAACTTCCACCGACCAGGAATAGCTTTTCAGGTGAAGAGATCCCCTGGTCAAAGAGCCATCTTATCCCTTCCACATTATCCAGCCTCGGACCTTCACCCCAATCCTGTTCAACCATTTTCACAAAACTCGCACCGTATCCGGTGCTTCCTCTGAAATTCGGACAGAAGATGTTATAGCCTCTGTTCAAAAGCATTTGGAACATTGCACGATAAAACTTTCTTTCTGCAGCCTGCGGTCCGCCATGCGGCCAGAATATCGTATAGCCATTGCTATTTTCCTCTTTGGCCCTGAACAGCAGCGCTTCGATCTCCAATCCATCATACGACTCATATTTAACCGTTTCAGGATCAACCATGTCATCACCGGTAACACCAAGCACCTGGTTTTTTGTGAGCTGAATCCATGAATCCCCGTCATATCTCCAAATATTGACTGGTGAAACTGCGCTTCCTGCCAATACGAAAAGATCACCGCTACGTGAGGTGACATATTGATCAATGGATTCAAAGGGAATCGAAATTTCATCACTGGTCTGGGTGTTCAGATCATAATAATATAATTTGTCTCCCACCCCTTTTTCAGTGACGATATAAAGCTTATTCGTTTCTTTATTAAAGATTACAGATGTAACCGACTCATCGCCGAAGTCCATCACTTTGGAAAATTCCTGATCCGTCAAATTATACTTGGCCAGGTAGGCGTATTCACTTTCATAATTCGTGGCGAACCAGACCTCATCCTTATTGATGAAGTGGATATCCCCCACCGTGTGCACATTATCCCTGTCCGGAGTGACGTATTCATAACCCGCCTCCGTCTGGATCATGCCGAGAATATAAGTATTCGCATACATCTTCAAGTAGGCAATGTTTTTTTCATCGGATGATATATCTGCGATATACGTTGCAGCATCATCACCTTCAAACAGGAGTTCGTGTTCATCAGTTTCTAAATTATAGACTTTGGAATTCAGGAAACTTTCGTTGTCCTTTGAAGTGTTGTAGTATATCCTCTTCCCGTCTTCAGACAGACTGGCGAAGTAATACTTTTCATCAGGCCCGCCGGTAATCAACGGCTGAGGCACGCCGCCATTCGGACCAATCGCATAGATTTGATAATTCTCATCCCCATCCTTATCAAATCCAGCCAGAACAAATCTGCCATCAGGGTCAAATTTGACAAAATTCGTCGCTTCATTTTTCTCAGCGAACAAGTAGGGATACCTGTCAGCCGTATCCATCGCCCAGATGTTCTCTTTTCCGTTCAGGTTCGTACTGAAAAACAATTTTTCTCCATCCGGGCTTACACTGAAATCGCCAATATTATACGACGTAAAATACTGTTCGACGGTCGGTTTTGGAAATTCAATCATTGTTCTGTCCCCTTTGTTAATATATATTTACACCATTGATTTTAGAGGACCCGCCAGTGATATACAACAGATAACAAAAATGAAGCCAGGCACGGCCTGACTTCATTTTATACTTCACTATTTAATATTGATCACTATATCATCATTTGAAACCGCACCATTTTCTCTCGCTGCGATTTCCGTACCCGCCGGTCCTGTGATGATGATTGGTGTAATGTCGCTCTTAGCGTTTTCTCTAATGTAGTCGAGATCCACTTCCATCAGAACATCGCCTTTTTTAATTTTATCCCCTGTTACAACTTTAAGATCAAAGCCTTCGCCTTTAAGGTTAACAGTGTCGAGTCCGAAGTGGATGAGAACTTCCAGTCCACCTTCATTTACCAGACCGAGTGCATGTTTTGTCGGGAAGTCTGTAACGATTTCACCGTCAAATGGTGCTCTTACTGTACCGCTTATCGGTTTGATAGCGATACCGTCACCCATCATCTTCTCACTGAATACCTGATCGGGCACTTCAGAAAGATTGACTGCTTCCCCTTCAATTGGAGAATAGATGTCTTTATTTTCATCCGTCATGATCTGTGCTGTCGCTTCGCTGACAGTTTCATCATCCTGTGTCACTGTCGTTTCTTCAGGAGATGAAATGTTGCCATCCATAATCTCTTGCATGTCATTTTTAATCTGATCGGATTTAGGTCCAAAGATCGCCTGCATATTATTGCCGACTTTCATCACACCGGAAGCACCGAGTGCTTTCAGTTCTGCTTCATTCACAGATGATGTGTCTGCGACTTCAACGCGGAGACGTGTGATACATGCATCAAGATGTTTGATGTTCTCTTTGCCGCCCATTGCTGCTAGGACGTTGAACGGAAGTTCCTGTACCGTTGATGCAGTTGTTGTTCTTTCTTCATCTTCACGACCAGGTGTTTTCAAGTTTAATACTTGAATCAATACGCGGAAAAGCACGTAATATATTACCGCGTAAGCAGCACCCACTATCAGCACCCACCACCATTCGGTTCTATTCTGCAGAATACCGAACAGGAAGAAGTCGATGAAACCACCTGAGAATGTATAGCCTAAATTCAAATCAAGCAAGTACAGAATCAGGAAGCTGAGCCCATCAAGCAGAGCGTGCAGTACATACAATATCGGCGCTACGAACAGGAATGAGAATTCAAGCGGTTCAGTAATACCTGTCAAGAAACTCGTCAATGCACCCGAAGCCATGATACCTGCAACATATTTTTTATGCTGCGGCTTGGCTGTGTGATACATCGCCAATGCTGCTGCCGGCAGACCGAACATCATTACCGGGAATTCACCCTGCATGAAGTTACCTGCTGTGAGTTCAACTCCGTCACGTATTTGTGCAAAGAATATATTCAGGTCGCCCCGTATGATTTCCCCTGCTGCGTTAGTATATGTTCCAAACTCGAACCAGAACGGTGCGTGGAAAATATGGTGCAGACCAAACGGGATGAGCAGCCGTTTAATTGTACCGAATGCAAACACACCAATGGCCGTATTTTCTTCCATCAGCCATAACGATACTTCATTGAGGCCTGTCTGGATTGGCGGCCACACGATGTACATCGCCAGACCGATAATGAACGAGAATACTGCTGTGACGATTGGCACAAAACGTTTACCTGCAAAGAAACCTAAAAATGCCGGTAAATTGATGTTGAAATATTTGTTGTATGCCCAGGCGGCCAGAACCCCGATGATGATACCACCGAATACACCCGTCTGGATTGTCGGCACGCCGAGTACTGCGGCATATGCCGGGTCTTCTGCCGCCATTTCCGGCGTAACGCCTGCAATCTGCCCCATAGTAACGTTCATGATCATATAACCGACGAATGCCGCAATCGCTGCTACTCCGTCCCCTTTGGCAAGACCTACAGCAACACCGAGTGCAAACAGCAGCGCCAAGTTATCAAATACGACACCGCCTGCAGCCTGCAGCATGTCAGATAAAGCAACCAGCCATCCCGCTTCCAGGAAAGGCAGCCAGTCTATCATTGCTTCTGTCTGCATTGCCGCACCGATACCGAGCATCAGCCCGGCAGCCGGCAAGATCGCAACCGGCAGCATCAATGCCTTACCAATGCGCTGAAGCTGTCCAAAAAGCTTCTTAAACATAATATTGTCCTCCTGATATTCAGATTTATAAAGAATCAACAGAAAAAGGGCATGAGTATACAGGTATAGTCAAATAAACTATTCCTATAAACTCATGCCCTTCCGGTAACACGTCTATTTAGAATAATGCTCGAAATGTTGTATGTGCATGGTCAGGTAAACGACTTCAGAATCGTAAACTTTCCGCTGCAGTTTGTTCTGTATCATCTTTACTATTTTCACTGCTATATTATAGCATACAGGATATTGCGCTTTCAACAGTGAATCGAACTGTTCCTGGGTCGGCACACTTTCGCCGTTCATCACCCTTTGTACGCAAAAACTGATGTGGCGCACAAACCTGTCATACTGGATGGAGGACTGATCCACTTTCGTATCCAGTCCATGTTCGATCATTGTGATCGCCTGATGCACCACTTCGGATAGAACATTCATATCCCTCAGGGAACGGTTATATATGGAAGAATGCACATGCAGTGCGATAAAACCGACTTCCGCGTCCGGCAGATGGATACCGTATTTCTGATTGAACATATCCACAACGGCTTCCGCTATTTTATATTCCTTCGGATAGAGCGCTTTTGTTTCATTGACGAATGGATTGGACATCTCCATCCCCTCTTCCAATCTTTTCATCGCAAAAAGCAGATGGTCTGTCAATGAGAGCAGTATCCTGTTGTTTATTTTCTCGGAAGTCATTTCATCAATGAGTTCAATCGCTTCCAATGTGGACTGGAAAAGCGTTTCATCCGCCATTGTAAGCAAAGTCTGGTACCTGCTCGTATCCTGCTGACCTTCCAGCTTATACACTTTCTCCGCCTGGTCGATTTCCAGTGAATCCCCCGGCTTTTTGCCAAATCCTATCCCTCTGCCGATCAGGATGACCTCTTCAAATTCATCTTTGCCAATCACAACATTGTTGTTTAACGCCTTTTCTATAGTGACCACTATATATCCCACTTTCGTTTTCTGCTCATTCCAATATATAGGAGGCCATGGCGACTTACAAGAATCTTAACCCTTGAAAAACCCCCCAAAGTTAGATTTATGACTCTAACTTTGGAGGGCAGTAACAATTCCCGCTTTATGCTTTTTTCTTTTCTGTCGCGAAGCTGACCAACGCATTGATTGCTGTTTCTATACTTTTTTCCGAGAACACCACTTCAGGACTGTGAAGCGAATAGCCGCTTTCTTCAACATCTTTCATCTTGGTACCGATACGGAATGCCGCACCGACATAGTCCTGCATGTAGAAAGCAAAGTCCTCAGATCCCATGGACGGCTCTGAAAGTTCATGGAATACCGAAGTATCTCCGCAATTTATGAAATCTTCGACGAGTTCCTGATTGTTGATTACAGGCGGGCAGTACTTGCTGTACTCGATCTCATATCCTGCACCTGACATTTCAGTCAGTTCTTTTGTATATTCTTCAATCATGTCCTTCGCCATATCAATGGATTTCTCGGAGAAACTGCGGATCGTCCCTCCGAAATGACATTCCCCGGGGATGACGTTGTTCTTTTCGCCCGCATCTATCTGCCCGACTGTAATGACTACGGGTGTTGCGGGATCGTTAAACCTTGATGCGATCCCCTGGATGAACTGAATGATGTTTGACGCAAGATAAATCGGGTCTGCCGTTGTGTCAGGATGTGCGGCATGACCGCCTTTTGCCGTTAACTTCACATTAAACCCTGTCGATCCCGCCATCATATCTTCTTCCCTGTAGCCGATCAGACCTTCTTCCAGAGTCGGCCAGGTGTGGAACATGATCATCTTATCAACCGGGATTTCAAGACGTTTAAGTTCTTCTTTAATATATTTCGCGCCTCCCAGAACCTCTTCAGCAGGCTGGAAGATGAAGACGATATTGTATTTTAATTCATCATGCATATCATTGATCACTTTCGCAAAACCGTACATGATGCTGGTATGGATATCATGGCCGCATGCATGCATCACGCCTTCATTTTCAGATTTGAAATCGAGATCCGTCATTTCTGTAATCGGCAGAGCATCCATATCCGCCCTCATCCCGATATAATCATAGCTTGGATCTTTCTCCAGCACTCCGATTAAACCTGTCTTTTCATTTAAATCGTAAAATTTTATATTTGTATCTTCGAGTCCATTTTCTATAAGATTCGTCGTCTGGAATTCCTTAAAGCTCAGTTCAGGTTCTTTGTGAAGCCTTCTTCTGAAATTGATTATGTGCTCCAGATGATTATCCAACACTTCATCTTTAACAGTCATTTTTAGACCACCTTTTCGATTTATATAATAAATCCTTATATAATACTAATATCCATTAAAGACAGTGTTAAACGTAATCACTCTGTTTACTGAGCACGCGTATTAACCCCTCCATATAAAAAAAGGCTGAAAGATTTCCCAATCCCCCAGCCTCACTACTATTGATTTGATGCGATTCCGCATGATTCCGCCACCACTTCGACGAGGTGTTTCACTTCAACCTGATCATTCGTTCCACTTAAATCGATTCCTGGTTTTGTATGACTCCGCCAGCCGAAATTGGAAGTGATGATGAGATCCGGCTTTACTTCCTGAACCTCATCCCGCTGCTTCTCAATAAAGTTCAGCCCGGGTATCTGTTTAATGATCTTTACCGGTTCATCGAATATCTTCTGTATATTCTCCAGCTCGTATGGGGACTGATAAACAGCAGTTCTTTCCACCTCATGTTTAAATTCCAAGTCGGCCATATCCATGATTACAGAGATGTCCCTGACTTTATTTGTAAATGTTTTCGCACGGTCGTACCAGGCTGTACCGGGGACGAACAATTTGTCATATTCCTTCAGAGCCATGCCGCCCCCGACGATTGTATTCACTATATAATCAAAACCATGCCTCTCATAAGCCTCAATGTTTTCCATAGCGCGTTCCAGCGCCTGGTCAAATCCGGCTGTGCTGTCATTCATGTATCCGCAATCTGTCCGGTCTTCTACATTGGTTACCTTCATATTGCCCGCTTCCATAACCTTGATCACCAGCTCATTGATATCGGAAAACACTGAATCCCCTGAAGACCCTTGAAAAACTCCAACGGAAATTATTTCTGTCATTTCCTCATCCCCTTCCCTGAAAATCTTCTATTATTTATATTGGAAACCATTTAGCTGCCAGCCACATTCTCTGTTGAATGCGCTTCCATCTTTATATATAAAAAGTTTCTGTATATGACACTTGATGCCAGGCTTGCGCCCCTCATTTGTATACGCTTTCATTATACCCTGAAAAATGGTTAAAATCAAAACTATTATTGAATACTTTTCGAACTTTTTATACATCACTCTAATTATAAACTGATTGGGGGATAACGAGATTAATAGTATTCATTTGTAAAAATATTATTGATGGGGTTATAATGTTATCCAAGGAGTGATTAAATGGATTATTCAATCTGTCCAAAATTTGAAAATGCCATGGGTGTCATAGGCCAGAGATGGACGGGTCTGATCATCTTTCAATTGATTGATGGACCTAAACGTTTCTGTAACCTCGAATCTTCCATGGGTGTAAGTGGCCGTGTTCTTTCCGAACGTCTTAAGTCACTTGAAGTAGAAGGCATTGTTGAACGCGAAGTTTACCCGGAAACACCGGTGAGAATAGAATATAAGCTGACTGAAAAAGGCAAAGCCATCGAACCGTTTATGAAGGAGCTTCAAAAATGGGCGGAAGAATGGTGCGAACCTAAGTCGAGTCTTCAGGAAGCATAATCGGATAGACATATTCGAACCCTGCACTTTTATACAGTGCGGGGTTTTTTATCCGGCTTATAAGTTTTCTCATTTCTTAAATTTTTGAAAATACTCATTGACCGGAATATTAGTTTTCTGTTAAACTTCTCTTTACATTCTCAAAATCCACATTTTATTACACAACTACATACGATTTATTCTTATCAAGAGAAGCAGAGGGACTGGCCCTGTGAAGCTTCGGCAACAACTCATTCGAGTAATGTGCCAAATCCAGCAAGCAAAAGCTTGAAAGATGAGGAGAACTATTTTATAGATATTAAAAAAGTCCTTCTCTATTTTTAAGAGAAGGACTTTTTTAATATCTAAATACGGGTGCAGGCAAGGAGAAATTCATATGATCGAATTTAAGGATCTGGAAAAGACTTTTGAAGGGAAGCACGGGGCCGTGCATGCTTTGAAAGATATCAATATGAAAGTTGAAGAGGGAGAAATATACGGTGTGGTCGGTTTCAGCGGCGCGGGTAAAAGCACTCTGATCAGATGTGTCAATTATCTGGAACAGCCGACCCATGGCAATGTAATTGTTGACGGTTCGGATTTAACCCAGATTTCCATCAAGGAAATAAGAGAAATCAAGAAGAAAATCGGCATGGTTTTCCAGCACTTCAATCTGCTGAACTCCAAAACAATTTATGCCAATGTGGCGATGCCCCTGATTTTAGACAATACACCGAAAGCGAAAATCAAGGAACGCGTGATGGAACTGCTTGAATTTGTCGGTCTCGATGATAAGGCAAAAGCTTATCCCGATCAGCTGTCCGGCGGACAGAAACAGAGAGTTGGCATTGCACGCGCCTTAGCGACCCAGCCTTCAATTTTATTATGCGACGAAGCAACTTCTGCACTGGATCCCCAGACAACGTCCTCCATACTGAATTTGCTTAAAAAGATTAATAAAGAGTACAATATCACTATTTTACTGATCACCCACGAAATGGCGGTAGTGAGGGAAATATGCAACAGAGTGGCTGTGATGGAAGGCGGAAGTGTGATTGAGGAAGGTACGGTTTTTGAAATCTTCTCGGATCCACAGACACCTACCGGTAAAAATTTCGTCAACACTGTCATGCATACGGAAATTCCAAAGTATGTTACTGATATGATCAGAAACGATGTAACCAGTAATGATGTCTACCGCATCAACTTCGTTGACCATTCGGCCGGCAGACCGTTCCTGTCGCAGATTTCAAAGAAATTTGATTTGGATGTCAACGTATTATTCGGAAATATCACAGAGCTGCAAGGTGTTCCATTCGGCAACTTGATTGTGAAATTCCAGGGGAATAAAAGTGAGATCCTTAAAGCCCTGTCTTACCTGGAAGACAACCAAATTGTTTACAGCGAGGTGAATTCAAATGCTGGTTAATCAGGATCAAATCTTAAGCGCTGTTATTGAAACGGTTCAGATGGTGACTGTGTCCTTCCTATTCTCCATATTACTCGGCCTTCCTCTCGGGATTGCATTGTTTGTAACGAGAAAAGGACAGATTCTTGAAAACAAAGTGATTTTCAGTATTTTAAACATCATCATTAATACATTCAGATCCGTTCCATTCATCATTTTACTTGTGGCTATCATTCCATTTACACGAATAGTCGTCGGCACTTCTATCGGAACAGCAGCGGCCATCGTACCAATGATTGTATTCGCGGCACCTTATATTGCACGGCTCGTAGAGAGTTCCCTGCTGGAGGTGGATGAAGGAGTCCTTGAAGCCGCGGATGCCATGGGAGCTACACCGCTTCAGACGATTTACAGATTTTTATTGCCCGAAGCGCTCAGCTCACTCGTAGTTAACTTCACGATTGCGACAATCGGTCTGATCGGTGCATCCGCAATGGCGGGCACTGTCGGTGGCGGCGGTGTCGGTGACTTGGCCATTACATACGGTTATCAGCGGTTCGATACAGTAACAATGGCTATCACGGTCATCATACTCATCGTCATGGTACAAGGATTACAATCACTCGGCAACTTCCTGTCACGCGTTGTCGGAAGAAGATAAAAAAGGAGAAGATATTTATGAAAAAATCATTTTTAATAACAATTATTTTAGCGGTATCAGCTATTCTTGCTGCCTGCGGGGGCGGCGAAGAAACTGTCAAGGTCGGAATCAGTGGTACAGACACTTCCACTTGGGATTTCGTTGCTGAAAAAGCAGCTGAGGAAGGCATCAATATTGAAATCATTTCGTTTAACGACTACGTACAGCCAAATACAGCCCTGGCAGATGGTGAACTCGATATCAATTCATTCCAGACTGTGGCCTATTTCGATGAATTTATCGAAGAGCGTGATTTAGACCTGGCACCGATTGCCACTACATATCTTGCACCGATGGGATTATACTCCGATTCACTCGGAAATCCCGAAGAGATTCCTGACGGCGGGAAGATCGCTTTACCAAATGATGTGTCCAACCAGGGCCGTGCATTGATGTTGCTGGAGGCTGCGGGACTGCTGACCCTTGTCGAGAACTACGATGGTCTCGGTTCAATCTCTGAAGCAGTTGTCGAAAACCCTAAAGATCTGGAGCTTGTCGCAACATCACCGGCGCAGATTCCGAGAGCGCTTGGTGACGTGGACGCCGGCGTCATCAACAACGGTATCGCAAGAGATGCAGGATTCAATCCGATAGAAGATTCAATTCATCACGAAGATGAAACCGCAGTGGACTACGTCAACATCATTGCGTCAAGAAGTGAAGATACAGACGATGAGACTCTGCAGAGAATCGCCGAACTCTTCCAGGAAGAAGATACGAAGCAATTTATCCTGGAAGAACATGAAGGCTCCCTCATCCCTGCATTCCTGCCGCTTGAAGAAATCGGCTGGTAATAAGAAAAGCTCCCGAATATCGGGAGCTTTTCTTATGCACTTTTCGATTCGTATCTTCCGTAAACCAGGTAATAGACCAGAAACCCGAGTGCGACCAGTATGATCATTGAACTGTAAAGACCGCCGTAGCCAAGCGACGGCACGAGGCCTCCGAGCACATATGAACCTACTCCGAGCCCGAAGTCCAATGCGATGAAATATGTGGATGTTGCCAGTCCCACGTTTTTGGCATCCGCGATTTTGATGCACAGTGCCTGGGATATGGACTGGAAGTTGCCATACCCAAAGCCGATCAGCACCCCCGCCAGCAGCAGCATGAACCCTGAGTTCGTCTGTCCGAGCACCAGATAACCGACGGCCAGTACAATCAGCGACGGATACATGACGACATTGGCACCCCTCTGGTCCATGATCCTTCCGGTAACCGGCCGTGTGATCAGAATGACGATTGCGTATACCAGGAAGAAGTAGGATGAGGCCGCAAGAAGATCATTTTCTTCGGCGAACAGAGCGATGAATGACAACACTGTTGAATATGCCATACATATCAGGAGGACGACAATTCCGATTGGCATTGCTTTTTTATCGATCCACTCGAACTTCGGCTTCGGTTCCTTCGTCAGATCGACTGTCGTATTATCCGTCTTAACAAAGACCGTGAATACACTCGCGATCAGCACAAGCAGGAATACGATCAGGAAGAGCATCTGATATTCTATGTACTGCAGCAGATAAAATGCCATAAACGGTCCCAGTGCCGTGGCGATGACAAAGCTCAGGCTGAAATAGCTGATTCCTTCGCCCCTTCTGCTCTTCGGCAGTGCAAGTGCCGCAAGGGTCCCGACTGCGGTCGTCGCAACTCCATTGGAAAGGCCGTTGAAGAACCTTACAATGAGCAGCAGTGTCAGGTTATCCGCGAAAAAGTACAATCCATATGTAATGATAAACATGACCGTTCCGATATACATGATTTTCTTCGCACCGATCAGACTCAGTTGATGGCCGGTAAGTATCCTGCCGAGCAGTGACCCTACAATGAAAATACCGGCAACCAGCCCTGCGGTGCTGGTGGAAATCCCGAACTCATCCACGGCATATCCACTGATCGTCACCATGAGCAGGAACATTGCGAGCATGATGAAAAAATTGAATATGAATACTATGATAAAATCTTTTGTCCAAAGACGTTCTTTTGCCATTCAACCATTCCTTAAACTATCAAAATATAGTATTTCAAACTATAAAAGAATCATATCATATGTAAAAGAATATCATGCAGAATTTTTTTCGCTGCCATTCTTGATAAAACATTGAACCCGGGGCATTGAATCATGCCCCGGGTTCAAATATATATCAGGATGTTTTATGGAACATTTTGTTCTGCACCGCAAACTTGTGCGCCGCTTTGGCAACGCCGCGTCCTTCCTTGATCGCCCAGACTACCAGGCTCTGGCCGCGTCTTGCATCCCCTGCCGCAAATACTTTCTTTCTGTTTGTTTTATAATTGTCTTCATCTGCGGCGATTTTATTGTTGTTCATATGAAGATTGAATGCTTTGGGAAGTGCACTTTCAACGCCTTCAAATCCGATGGAGAGCAGTACCAGATCCGCTTTGAAGTATCTTTCCTGATCTTCCAGCGTCATATTGGATAGTGAGTGCTGACCCAGCACCTGGGTATTGAGTCCTTTTAGATCGCCGACGAAATCCACGTCATATCCCATCGTCTGTACCCCATAGGTTCTTGGTTCAAGACCGAACTTCTCCTGGTACTCGGCATGGGCATAGTCCAATTTGAACGTCTTCTTTTCAAGCGGCCAGAACGGATTGCCTTCAATCTCATCCGGCAGACGGTCATATTTGTTGAACTGGAATACTGATTTGCAGTCTTCCCGAAGTGCCATCGCCACACAATCCGCACCTGTGTCTCCCCCGCCGATTACAATGACATGCTTGCCTTCTGCGGTGATTGCCGGTTCGTCGATTTCATCAAATTGATATTTCGTCTGCTCCGTTAAATAATCCATCGCAAACTGGATATCACGGCTTTGGCGGCCTTCAAGTTTTAAATCCCTCTGTTTTCTTGCACCGACAGCAACGATGACAGCATCGTACTGCGCGTCGAGATCCTCATAAGTGACATCTTTACCAACGTCCACATCACAGATGAAATGAACGCCCGCTTCTTCCATGACTTCGATCCTGCGTTCTACGACCGCTTTATCCAGCTTCATGTTTGGAATACCGTATCTCAGCAGTCCGCCCGGCTTAGTGTCCCGTTCATAGACGTCCACATCATGCCCCCATGAGTTCATCTCATCCGCTGCAGTAAGCCCTGCCGGACCGCTGCCGATGATGGCGATACGTGTACCCAGACGATGATTCGGCTTTCTCGGCTTCACCCAGTCCTGCTTATAGGCTTCATCGATGATTGTTCGTTCGATGCCTTTGATCGCCACCGGCTCGCTGTTGATGGACAGCACACATGAAGATTCACATGGTGCCGGACAGACACTGCCCGTAAACTCCGGGAAGTTATTCGTTTCTGCAAGGCGTTGATAAGCTTCCCTGAAGTCGCCCTTATGGACCAGGTCGTTCCATTCCGGGATATAGTTGCCGATCGGGCAGCCGACCGTCTCTTTGCCGACACCGACCCCAGTCTGGCAAAACGGTGTGCCGCAATCCATACAGCGCGCGCCTTGTTCCTGTGCATCATCATTACAGAAGCGGTGCTGAAAGGCATCGTAGTTTTCAATCCTGGATTTCAGATCTTCTTCGCCCTGTTTCTTTCTTTCATACTTTAAAAACCCTTTGAATTCTCCCATATGGCAGTGCTCCTTTCTAATAGATATTCATCTTCTCAAGTTCAGTTTCGGAGGTGGTCACTTCGTTGTTGAATGCATTCAGTTCCGCTTCTTTTCTGGATTGCTTTGCACTGATGCCATAACGGATCCTTTGCTGCATTTTTCTGTATTCAGTCGGAATCACCTTGATGACCTCCAGTTCTCCCGCCTCGATCTTATCGAGCGCCGTCCGTGCTTTATCACTGTCGGTGAAATACGCTTGTCCATACAGTAGATGCTTCACTTTTCCAAGCTCTTCTGCATCTGTAACATATCCGACTTCAATCATTTCACCGTTCATGTTCACTTTGTTTTCTGCGATGGATTTTTCATTGACGATATACGCGATACCGCCGCTCATCCCTGCAGCAAAGTTTTTACCAATATCCCCTAAAATGACAACTCTCCCACCAGTCATGTACTCAAGTCCATGGTCCCCGATGCCTTCAACCACAACTTCAGCACCGCTGTTTCTTACACAGAAACGTTCACCGGCCATGCCGTTGATGAATACCTGGCCATTAACCGCGCCGTACAGGCAGACATTTCCCGCGATGATTTCATGGCTGCGGTTCACGTTAGGCGCCTGGACCACGATGCGGCCGCCTGAAATACCTTTACCGACATAGTCATTCAAGTCTCCGGTGTGATGAAGCGTCAACCCCTGCGGTATAAAGGCACCGTAGCTCTGACCGCCGTGGCCGAATGTATTCACTTTATAATAATCGTGTTCCAGCTTATCCATACCATGCGTATTTGTAATCAGACTGCCCAGTCTCGTACCGATGTTCCGGTTCCTGTTTTCAACATGATAGGCGGATTCCTGTTTTTCCCCCAGTTCCACTTTTTCCTTGAAATCCGGCAGCATCGTCAGATCATCCAGAGACCATTCGAACGGATGCTCCTGCCCCTTCGTTTTCCTTCTGTCCCCATTGATGCGGGTCAGAAGCGGTGCCAGATCAAGCTCGCTCATCTGATGTTCTGCCGTCTTGGACGTATCCACTTCGAGATGTTCAACGGCACCGACCAGTTCGTCCATGGATCTGAGCCCGAGCTCGGCAAGGATTTCCCTTATGTCTTCAGCGATGAAGTGCATGAAGTTGACTACGTGTTCCGCCTTGCCCGTGTACAGTTTCCTGAGATCGCCATTCTGTGTCGCGATCCCTACAGGACATGTATCTTTATGGCAGACGCGCATCATGATACATCCGAGCACTACAAGCGGTGCCGTCGCGAATGCGAACTCTTCGGCACCCAGTGCACAGGCCATCGCCACGTCACGGCCCGTCATAAGCTTGCCGTCGGTTTCAAGCGTCACCCTGGATCTTAAACCGTTCAACTGCAATGTCTGATGCGCTTCAGTCAGGCCAAGCTCCCACGGCAGCCCCGCATGCTGGATGCTCGTCAGCGGCGAGGCCCCCGTGCCGCCGTCAAATCCGCTGATGACGATTTTATCCGCATAGGCTTTCGCAACGCCTGCCGCGATCGTACCGACGCCATCCTTGGCAACCAGCTTCACTGAGATAGCCGCGTCTTTATTCGCATTTTTCAAGTCATGTATCAGCTGTGCCAGATCTTCGATGCTGTAAATATCATGATGCGGCGGCGGTGATATCAGCCCGACCCCCGGTGTGGAATTTCTGATTTCAGCCACCCATGGATATACTTTCTGTCCCGGCAGCTGTCCGCCTTCCCCGGGTTTCGCGCCCTGGGCCACTTTGATTTGGATTTCCTTTGCGCTGTTCAAGTACTGGCTGTTGACCCCGAAGCGGCCGGATGCCACCTGTTTGATGGCACTGTTATGATTTCTGCCGTCTGCTTTGACTTCGAAACGCTCGGGATTCTCGCCGCCTTCGCCGCTGTTGCTTCTGCCGCCGATCATGTTCATTGCCTCAGCGAGTGTTTCATGGGCTTCCTGTGAGAGTGAACCGAAACTCATCGCCCCTGTTTTAAAGCGTTTGACGATCGCCTCTTTAGGTTCCACCTGGTCAAGCGGAATGGATCTTCCCTCTTTGAATTTGAGCAGGTGCCTGATGCTCGAATGATGGCTCTCATGCATGTATTCCCTGTATTCATCATATGCTTCCTGGTCATTCGTACGGCAGGCCTGCTGAAGCAGGCGGATGGAATTCGGATTGATGACGTGATGGTCGCCCTGCTGCCGCCATTGGAACTTGCTGCCCGGCTCCAGGTACTCCAGTCTGACATCTTGCATTTTTTTATTATTAAAATCGATATCCTCAATGGACTGTCCGCCGATTTTCGATGTCGCATTGCCGAAATAGTTCTCCATTACCGATTTGCCAAGGCCGACCGCTTCAAATACCTGGGCGCCGTGGTAACTCTGGACCGTTGCGATACCCATCTTCGCCATGACTTTGATCAGGCCTTCGGTGAGTGCCTTATTATAAGCAGTGATGACTGTCGTATCGCCTTCGGAAACAGCAACCAGCGTCTCCTGTGCAATATAAGGCAGCACAGCATTCGCTCCGAATCCGATCAGCGTCGCAACGTGGTGCACTTCCCTTACCTCGGCCGTTTTAATGATGATGCTCGTCAATGTCCTGCATTCGCTGTCGATCAGCGCCTGATGCACCGCACTCGTCACGAGCAGCGAAGGCATGACATATACCGATTCGTCTTCAAGCACTTTTTCATCGGTAAGCACCAGCACACCATTTGTCTGTGCTTTCTCCACCGCTTCCTTCGTCACCCGGTCGATCGCATCCCCGAGCGAACCTTCATAAGTGATGTCGATCCCGGCAACACCGAGCCCCTCGACATCCGCACGTTCCAAAGTACGCTGGTCGATGACCGGACGTTCCAGCTGGACCCGCTTCACGGCTCTGATATCCGGAGTGATCAGATGCCCTTCCCCGCCGAGATAGACGATCTCACTCGTCACGATCTTCTCTCTGTACGAATCCAGAGGCGGGTTGGTCACCTGTGCGAAATGCTGCTTAAAGTAATCGAACAACAGCTTCGGACGGTCGGACAGGAATGCAAGCGGCTGGTCGAAGCCCATCGCTCCGATCGGGTCCTTCACCTGCGTCGTCAGCGGCTGCATATACTTCTGGATGTCCTCCTTCGTATAGCCGAAACGGACGAGCACCGCATGCAGTGTATCCTTATCGATCTGATTTCTTTTTAAAGCCGGCATATCGACGGATTCGCTGCGTTTCTGGTCCATCCACTCGCTGTACGGCCTGCTTGATGCAATACCGTGCTTCAATTCATCATTCTCGATAATTCTGGATGAATCAAAATCAACCAGCAGCAGTTTACCCGGGCTCAGCTGCCCCTTGTACATGATTTCATTTTCCTCTATATCCACGACGCCGACTTCCGAGGAATAGATGATTTCATTATCCTCGGTGACATAGTAGCGCCCCGGTCTGAGTCCGTTCCTGTCGGTCAGTGCCCCCAGTTTATGATTGTCACAGAAGCTGATCATCGTCGGGCCATCCCATGGTTCCATCAAATAGCTGTAAAATTCATAGAAGTCCTTGATGGCCGGGTTATCATAGGACTGATACTTCCAAGGTTCGGGAATCATGATCATCGCCGCCTGTTCCGGTGTCATCACCAGACTCATGAATTCCATCACATTATCGACCATCGCAGAGTCACTGCCGTCTTCATCAATGATACTTTCGATCTTCCTGCCCCTCTCACCGAAAGTATCGACCAGCCACTGCTTCGTACGCGCCTTCATCCAGTTGGCATTCCCTTTGATCGTGTTGATTTCACCATTATGCATCAGCAGTCTGTTCGGATGCGCCCGCGCCCAGCTCGGGAAAGTATTCGTGCTGAACCTGGAGTGGACCGACCCGAATTTAGTAACATAGCGTTCGTCCTTCAAATCCACATAGAACATCTTGATCTGGCCGGCACGCAGCCACCCCTTGTAGACGATGGTTTCATTGGAAAATGAGGCGACATAATGTTCAACATGCCCGGCTTCAAGTTTCTGCTCTATCATTTTCCTCATATAATAAAGATCCAGCGGCTCGCTCACATCTGTAATCACCTGGACAAACTGCGGCATCGTTTCACGCACATGTGAGGCGATGGCGTCCACATTGATCGGTACATCACGAAATGCGATCAGCCTCCCGCCTTCTTCATTCACTGTTTCTTCAACGATGCTCTTAAATGTTTTCAGAGAGGCCTCGGCATCAATCAAATACATACCGACGGAATACTCTCCAAAATCAGGAAGGCCGGAGAACTCGTCTTTTAAAAGGTCATGGGGAATTTCCGTCATGATGCCGGCGCCGTCCCCCGTCACTCCATCAGACCCCACACCGCCGCGGTGATCCAGTCTTTCCAGCATTTCAAGGGATTTCACTACAATTTTATGGGACCGTTTATTATCCATATTTGCATAGAAACCAATACCACATGCATCATGCTCATTTTTGGAATCGTATAGACCTTTTTGTTTGATTGATTGATATAAACTCATTTCGAGTCACCTCTTTTTCAGAATATTTCTGTAAGTCTATATTATCCATATATTCATCTATACAATCAATATATCAATGATATAATATTGATATCAAAATTAGATTGGTCGTGAGTTCATGGAAATCAAACAGCTGAAATATTTTGTGGAAACCGCCAGACAGGAACACATGACAGAAGCTGCGATGGTGCTTAATGTCGCCCAGTCCGCTTTATCCAGACAGATCGGTCTTTTGGAAAATGATCTGGGGACAGAACTGTTCAGAAGAGAAGGCAGGAACATCAAACTGACCGATGCCGGAAAATCATTTTATGAAGATGCCGTACAAATATTGGAATCCATCGATAAATCCAAAGAGAAGATCACAAATGTGCAGAATTTAAAAGAACATACATTTAATATCCATATCACCCGCTCGGATATGACGACCAAAGTGCTGCAGTCTTTCAACCACTTTATAAAACAGGACGAATCCATCACATTCACCATCCATTCAGAAGATGAGGATACGCTCGAAGAAAAATTATTGGATGCATCTTTGGACCTGGTGATATCCCCTGAAAAACTGAATGACGACCAGCTGAAAAGCATTTTATTATTCGAGCAGAACTACTATTATGTATTCCGGCAGAAAAACCGGGTCAATCTGCCCATGCAGGCATCACTCAGCGAATTGGAGGATATGCCGCTCGCAACGTTCGAGCCTGCCATAGAGATGGCGGGTCTGTTTAAAAACAGTACAATCCATAACTATAAAGACCTTTCCATCATCCAGCATCTGCTCATCCATCACGGATACGTCGCCATCGTCACGAATGATGAAGCAAAACAGCTGACATATAATTATCCGAATTTCACCGTGTACAGCCTGGTACATTTAAATATAAAACACCCGATGTATGTCAGCATCCTGAAAAATAACGAAAAACCATTCGTGAACCAGTGGTTCAATCAGCTGAGGCAGGAATTCATGCCGATGTATCAGCCCTACACTGACTGACTGTCTTCCGGATCTGGATGGTTAGCCATTTTTCAATCGGGTATTAAGAAAGGAGATTGAATTTTACAGGAGGAATTTCTTATGGACAGAGAAGACTTCAAAGAGGAAATCAGAAAAATTCTTGATGGAAATAATATCGGCACCATGGCAACAATCCGTGATAATAAGCCGATGAGCCGATATATGTATTTTTATAATGACGGACTCACGCTTTATACCTATACCAGAAAAGGCACTTATAAAGTGGAAGACCTTGAAGAGAACCCCCACGCGCATATACTCCTCGGTTACGAAGAACGTGACGGAATGGGCGAACGCTATGTAGAGATACAGGGTAAAGCAAGTCTGCCGGAAGATGTCACACCAGATATTGATGAAGTATTGGCCAAAGCGGGACAGCTTTACAAAAAGCTGAAAGGCGAAGATGATATGCAGGCAATCCGCATCGACATTGAAAACGCAAGAATCATGAATGACGGCGGAAATGCTCCGGATCCTGTTGAATTATAAACAGCACACAAATAGAAAATGCATTTTGTGACCAGAGGCTCAGCAAAGGTTACAAAATGCATTTTTACGTTATTAATATTATTTTAAATGATGCCCTGGGTTCTCAATATCACTTCGGCAATGAGCGCAGAGCCGAGAAACGTCCCGATGAACACCAGGGTCGCTACGACTACAGCTCTCCAGCCCATTTTCGTGAAGTCCGCCCAGTTCCGCCCTATCGATATGCCTGCATAGGCCAATATCGGCGTCGTGATGGCGAGTAGTTCTATCTGGCTTGTCCATTCGACGATGGCTCCCGATCCGGGAAACCACGGTACAGATACGATGATGCCGATAAGTGCGATATAGCCGACTGCCGGGATATTCACCGGTATATACTCCTCCATGATCATCCCCAGCAGTGCGATTGCGATTAATATGAGCATTCCCGGTACGGCTCCGGGAGAATATATTTGATATCCCACCATATTGCCGACCAGGGTGATTCCGCCGAATATCAGCAATATGATCGTCCATTCAATAATTTTTTTCATGACTGTACCTCCCTACTGTTTATCCTTAGTCATAACTGCATATATTTTATTTGCAAGCGGCAATCCGATGAATAAACTGACATAAAGTCCGGTTGCCAGCGACAGCAGATTGCTCGCTCCGGCGAGCGCAATGATCTGTTCTTCCATCTCAGGATATGCCGCGATCAAAGTACCGCTTCCCGCCGCCATCATACTGCCACTGCCCACACCGGATGCCAAAGCGAAAGACAGCGGATGCAGCGGTGTCGCAGTCGCCAGTATTCCGGCAATCAATCCGAGGAACACCGCACCGAATACAGTACCGAATATGTACATCGTCATTACACCCCGTCCTTCAGGCGAGTCAAAACCATAGCGGTCGACGATCAGCCCGACATTGGGCTCCCTGCCTATGGAATGCGTCATTCCCACACTTTCCCTTTTCATCCCAAGCCATATGGCTACAGGCAGTGCAATGATTATCGTGCCGAGGTTACCCAGCTCCTGCAGCAGAAGCGCCGGTCCGACAGCTAAAAGATCCTGGATCTGGGGACCGATGACAACTCCTATCTTGGCAATCAGGACACCCACGCCGATCACGATTAACGGCTCGGCATTTACCGATCGTTTCTCCGAGACCAAAGGTGTGAAATATAAACCAAGGCCGATAAACAGTGCATAGAGCATCGGCAGCAAAAGAATCGCTCCGGGGCCGATATTGATTGAGACCTGGCCGATATATTCCGTTATCAGCACTGTAACGAGAACGATTAAATGAAGACGCCAATCTTTAATGATACTTAACAATTTTTCTTTTCCATCCATTTTCCTTCCTCCTCTTTTCCATTTATTATAACCCAATACATTTTGAATAATTTAATAATTATGAATAAATGCGGGCACTTTTTCATTTTATGCTTTTTATTAAAAGAAATGAATCATGTTTCCTGCATCCAGAGAAAGGATATAGGATTCTGATACATAATTTTTAAACGGAGGATGGAACAAAAGATATTTTATGAGAAGAGATCTTAATTTGAACGAGACACAAGTATAAATATGCGTTGATGCGGATTGATGGGCATCTGGAGGAGATTGTACTGTATAGATTATTGATCATGCTATTAGTGTTCGTCAGTTATTTCATCGGTTATTGGTTTTCAATTCAATCGAAGGAATGGCCAGTCAGATTACAATTCTAATAATATACATCATACTTATGGTGATATTGTCTTTTCATCTGGAAAGACAATTCAACAAAAAGGAATAGTGACTGAATGGTCCCATTCAAATTGAAGACCTGCCATGAAAATGACAGGTCTTCTTCTTCACACGGAGCCCCGGATGCATTTCTATTCTATTTCTTCAATCTTCCAATAATCTGTTCTGTCACTTCATCCATCGTATGGCTGCCGCCAACGTCAGGCGTCAGGAATCCGTCTGCCGTCGTACGCTCCATCGCATCAAGCAGCAGTGTACCCATCTCTTCCTCACCGTGGTGATCGAGCAGCATTTTCGCCGTCCAGATCTGTCCGATCGGGTTGGCAATGCCTTTCCCTACGATATCCGGTGCCGAACCGTGTACGGGCTCGAACATTGACGGGTGTCTGCCGTTCAAGTTCAGGTTCGCCGAGGGTGCAATACCGATGCTTCCCATAATTGCCGCACCAACGTCTGTTAAAATATCCCCGAATAAATTGCTCGCCACCACTACATCATAGCGTTCCGGGTGTGTAACGAATGATGCAGCCAGTGCATCGATGTGCTGGGACATGGTTTCTATTCCACTGTGATCTGAGGCCGTTTCCTTGAAGACTTCATCCCAGAACGGCATGGAGTGGAAAATCCCGTTGGATTTCGTTGCACTCGTCACATGCCCGCTTCTGGACTTTGCCATTTCAAAGGCATGCTCCATCGCCTGTTTCGTAGCACGTTTGGAGAACACGTTATTTTGAATGGCAATCTCATCATCACCCTGGTACATTCTGCCGCCGACGGAACTGTATTCCCCTTCACTGTTTTCGCGAACAACAATGATATCGAAATCTTTCGGATTCGCAAGCGGAGATTTTATGCCGCCAAAGACTTTTGCCGGCCTGACATTAATCTCGAGCTGGAATTCTTTTCTGATTTTCAGAAGCAGTCCCCAAAGCGAAATATGATCCGGCACTTTGGAAGCATCGCCGACAGCGCCCAGAAACACACTGTCCGATTGGCCGAGTCTTTCCATGCCGTCCGCCGCCATCATCTCCCCGTGCTGGAGATAATAGTCGCAGCCGTAATCAAAATGTTCATATTCGAACTTCAGTCCCCCATGGACATCCGCAATGGTGTCCAATACTTTCAGAGAAGCGGGGACGACTTCAGTACCAATTCCGTCTCCGGGTATAACAGCGAGTTTTATCTTTTTCATATGTATCCTCCAAATTCATTTTATTTATTATTCTACGGCCAAAAACCGATCCATCTCCAATAAGTATACGCTACTGCCGTCATGATCACGATGCTGGCTGCAGTCGACAGCAGGCCCGGCCATAGAAAATCTTTTTGCGTGACCCGTCCCGTACTGTGCACAACAACATTCGGCATCGTTTCCACAACGAGCAGAAATCCGAGCAGCATGGATATTGCCGAAGCGAAAACAATCACTACCGGATCAAGGCCCGATTGTGTAGCCAGGCCGATCAGCACAGGCATCAGGGTGATCACTGCCGTCGATACGTTCGTCACGCCCAGATGATATAACTGCGATAGAATGATGACTATCGGAATCGCCAGCCATGGATTGCTGAAAATATCGACGACGATTTGAGGGGATACCAGCACTTCCAGCAGATCAATCGCTCCGGATTCAATCAATGAATAGCCGAGGGAGAGTGTTGCACCGATAAGAAGTACCATGCTGAAGTTTATTTCCAACATCTTTCTCCACTCTGTGAATCCAATCCTCGGCAATGCCATGAGCACTGCAGCAAACAAAGCCCCAAAGGTAGGATGATAGCCATGCCATGATTCCGTCAGCCAGATGATGATTGTGAAAACCAGTATCGCCAGACATTTCTTTTCATCGACCGTCAATTTCCCGAGTTCACTGTGTTTCCGCTTCATTTCCTTGTGCAGACTGTCGAACGATTGGGCCTCCGGCGGATAACATTTCCAAACGATATACATGATTACTATCGTCAATAAAATCCATATCGGCGCAGCATATATAAACCACTGCAGATAAGAAATGGAAATGCCGACATACAGCCTGAGGATCTCGACGGCAAGAATATTGCCGATTGCTGCGGTGAGCACAGCAGTTCCACTGATGCTTATGCCAAAAGCTGTACCGATATACATCAATTTATTGAAGTTCGAATTTTTATCCGCTCTGGTCTCTTCGATTATATTCGCAATAACCGGCATCATCAATGAAGAACGGACGGCAGTGGCCGGAATAAAGAAGGCCTGGACCTGCATCAGTATAATAAGACCCGTATAAATGCCTTTAGCCGATTTTCCCAACAGTGACATGAGTCCATATGTCATTCTCTTAATCAGCAGAGTATCGTTAACGCCGGTGGCGATCATCATTCCGCCAATAATCAGAAAAACTGCCGGGGATGAGAACCCGCTTAATACCACTTCAATCTCCACCGGTTTTAACACCATTAGGAGAACAAGGACAATGACAGCAGTCAGACTGATGGGAACCGGCGTAAATGTCCAGAATATCAATCCAAAAAGCATCGTAGCGATTGTACTTCTGGCCGGCCAGGATACAGACTCGGGCAGGAAAAATAAAACAGACAGAAAGAGGATTACGGCGGATATCACCACAATCCATCGGCTTAATCCTCTTTGTTTTCCTAACTTTTTCTTATTGACTGTCCTCACCTCCCCGAATCGATATTTTCAAATATCAGATCATCATTTTTCCTATGCTCATTATATCGTAAAAGCGACAAATGAATATATGATCAGGACTCCTCTTTATAATCATTCATAAAAAAACATTGAATGCATTTCAAAATGCACTCAATGTTTTTCTGGCTAATTATCTCCCGCAGCGAAATATGTCGCTGCAATAGGCCCGTGAACACCGACGATGATCTTCATTTCTATATCGGCGGAGTTACTTGGCAATGTATGTGTAAATGAGAATAACGAATGCTTCAAAACCCTATTCTAAATCAAGTCCTTGGGAAGTCTCTTTTCGGATTTCTTTTAATAGTGCACTGTCCTCTATTAGAGAGTGTCCGTATGAAGGTATCATTTCCTTTATTTTAGGCTCCCATTTTTCTTTATATTGCGGGAAGTTTTTTTCAATGACTTCCAGTGCAACAGATACAGACGTGGAAGCGCCCGGGGATTCTCCCAATAAGGCCATAACAGAATTATCTTTGGAATGAACAACCTCTGTTCCAAATTGTATAAATCCTTTCCCGTACTCTTCGGTATCTTTGATGACCTGCACGCGTTTCCCGGCTACAAGCAGATCCCAATCTTCGTCTTTTGCCTCAGGAACAAATTTGCGCAGTTCCTTCATCCGGTCCTCCTTATCCATCATGACCTGCTGAATAGAATATTTAACCAGCGGAAGATTCTTAATGCCGGAAGATAACATTGTTAATACGTTACTCGGATTGATGGATCTGAAAAGGTCTAAATTAGAACCATTTTTCAGGAACTTGGGACCTATGGCCGCAAAAGGACCGAATAATAAACTCTTATCCCCTTGAATATAGCGTCTGTCTAAATGCGGCACAGTCATAGGCGGTGTGTTTGGCGGTTCTTTCCCATAAACTTTGGCATTATGCCGGTCTACTACTTCAGGATTGTTACAGACTAAAAATGCACCGCTTATCGGGAAACCGCCAAGATGTCTGCTTTCAGGGATTTTTGTTTTCTGCAACAGCGGAATTGCATTGCCTCCGGCACCGATAAAGATATAATCTGCTACATGGTATTCCACCTGATCATTTTCAAGATTGCGGACCTTGACTCCCCATTTATTGTCTTTTCTTTTTTCGAAATCGAGCACCTCGTGATTATAATGAACTTCTGCGTTATCATGTTCACTGATATTTTTCATTAGTTTTCTAGTGAGTTCGCCGAAATTCACATCAGTTCCCGAGTCTATTTTACTCGCAGCAACGGATTCATCCGATGTACGCCCTTCTGTCATTAAAGGTATCCATTTTTCCAGTTCACTAAGGTCCTCTGAATACTCCATCCCTTCAAACATCGGTAATGGGGATAGCAATTCATATCGTTTTCTTAAGAAATTCACATTATCCCCACCCTGCACAAAACTTATATGCGGTAATGGACGAATAAATTCCTGAGGATTTTGTATTTCTTTATTTTTTACTAAATAAGACCATAATTGCTTGGAAACCTCAAATTGTTCATTTATTTCTTTTGCCTTTTCAATGTCTATAGACCCATCTTTCTGCTCAACTGTATAGTTCAGCTCACACAATGCAGCATGGCCTGTTCCGGCATTGTTTTTTTCATTTGAGCTTTCTATCCCTGGCTGGTCCAGCCTTTCAAACAGCTTGATATTCCAATCGGGCTCTATATTTTTTAAAAACGAACCAAAAGTACTACTCATAATACCGGCACCAATCATGATGACTTTTTTTGGTTTTGTACTGTCCATTTTATGGCCACCTTTCCAATTAAAATTAAGTTTTTTCTTTATATAAATAGTGGATGATTTGTATTTTCTGTGAAATACCACAGTATAGATATACAATTATCTCTAAAGTCGGGATACCGTCTGCTTTACCAAAAATATCAGCGAAACATGTATTGTATAGACCCGCCTTCATATATTATCTCTCCAAATTTGCTGCTGTCCGCTTATAAGAACGTAAGATGAATATCAGGATCAGTGCCAGAATAGCGATTACAAGGATAAATCCGATATTGAATCCGATGCCGTTCACCCATGCAAATCCAATCGCACCTGCAAACACGATGTAAAACGCCGTCGGTATAAGCAGCCTTGTAATGATCGTCCCCTCTTTACCGACCATTCCTACAGCAGCACTTGCTGCAACGACGTTATGCACACATATCATGTTGCCTGCTGCGCCGCCGACTGCCTGAAGCGAAACAATTACGAGAGGATTCACATTAATCTGCTCGGCCACACCGAATTGGAATAGTCCGAACATCATATTACTCACTGTATTACTTCCCGCTGCAAAGGCTCCAAGAGCACCGATGGTCGGTGATATCAGCGGCCAGCTGTCACCAAACAGGAACGCTGCGCCCTGAGCCAGAACCAGCGGCATCGAGTCATAGCCGGCATCGTTGATACCGGAATTGATGAATACCTGGACGAGGGGAACGGATACAATCAAAGCAGCCATTGCCGAGAGGATGGTTTTCCATGAAACCTGAAAAGCATCCCCCATCCCCCTCATATCCAGCTTATGTATCCATCCTGTTAAAACAGCAACAATGATAAAGACAGTCCCTGGAATCATGAGCGGTGTCAGACTGTGTTCTATGCCTGTACCAAGAATATTATCGAATGAAACGACCCAGCTTGAAAGCAGCGCTTTTATTCCGAGGGCTTCAATTCTTGTTATCACCAGCAGCACTGCAACGAGTACATACGGCAGCCATGCCTTGAACATTGAGATTTCCTTTGGCGCTCTGGGCTTGCCCGACATTTCACTGATCCAGGAAGCATCCCATTTCGAACGCGGTTCAAATACGAATGTCTCTTTGGGCATCAGGAATCCTTTTTTAGCAAGCGGTACAACGATCACAAGCCCGACCAGCCCACCGATGAGGGACGGGAATTCCGGTCCCAGGAAGTTTGCGGTAAGGGAATATGGAATGACAAAAGCCAGACCCGCAAATAACGCAAACGGCCATACTTTAAGGCCTTCCAGGAAACTCCGGTTTTTACCGAAGAATTTTGTCAGCATCGCCGACATGAACAGTGGTATGAACAAACCGATCATCGCATGGAAGATCGACACCTGTCCCCCGATGTTGAATACAAGCGTCGACAGTTCCATACCTTCTGCATCCAGGAACGAATTTACAACCGGCTTGTTCTCAAGGCTCGTATTGACACCGACAAGTATCGGTGTTCCGACTGCACCGTATGAAACCGGTGTCGACTGCAGCATCAGGGCAATCATGACAGCGGCGAGTGCCGGGAATCCCAATGCAATCAGTAATGGCCCCACTACCGTCGCCGGCGCTCCCCATCCTGCGGCGCCTTCCAGAAATGTACCGAACAGCCATGCGACGATGATTGCCTGCACTCTTCTGTCAGGAGAAATACTGGTGAATGACGCTCTGATCGTGTCCACCGCACCACTTTCCTTTAAGACATTGAGGAGCAGCACTGCCCCGAAGACAATGACACCCACTTCCAGTGCAGTCAGCACACCTTTGAAAGATGCGGCGGTAATTTCAACCAGTCCCATCTGCCATCCGAAAAATGCGATTAGAATCGTAATGATAAAACTGTAGAACATCCCTTTTTTAGCCGACCATCTGAGAATGACCAGAAAGAAGAAAATCGCAAGAATCGGCAAAAGACTTAAAAATATCAACATGAAGCGGCCCCCTTGCTCTGTAAGTGATAAATATTGTCATCCAGTCATCAGATGACTTAATCTCTTCTAGTCATTCTATGTAATCGCTTTCCAAATGTCAAATGCTTTTTAAAATAAATTAAAAAAAGAAACCCCGGAGGGTTTCTCAGTAATGCTTCAGCAGGAGTGCTTCTACTTCTTTTAAATGATTGATCATGTTTTCCCCTGCCCGTTCTTCGTCCTTACCCTTTATCGCTTCAAAGATGAGTTTGTGTTCATCATAAATTTTCTGGATGGATTTTTCTGCTTCATACAACCAGATTCTTCTCGTCTCTTTCATCGTACGGATCATTGTTTCAGAAACATCATCCAATAGATTGACGAGCAATGGATTGCCTGTCGATTTGGCGATTGCCATATGAAAATCATAATCGGCCTGTTCTCCGAGTTCATTATTCTCGACTGCCGTCCTCATCTTTTCCAATGCTTCTTCTATTTTTTCAAGCTGTGCCGCATCCGCTTTCTCACATGCTGCTTTTGCACACCCCACCTCTATGATTTTCCTCAAATCGAGAAGATTCTCTATATCGGCTTTCGTAATGATTTCAAAGTTCTGTTCAAAGCCAAGCGGCATCTGTTCATTGATGAAAGAGCCCTGTCCGTGTTTCACCTGGATGACATCCAGCACTTTAAGACTGTTGAGCGCCTCACGTATGGACGCCGCAGATACTTGGTAATTTTCGGCCATCTTCACAATGGAAGGCAGTTTATCCCCCGGTTTCAGCTTACCGGACTTGATCTCCGACAAAATTATATCTGCTATTTCTTCATATACCTTTTTTCTTGCAATACTCACTTCAACCACATCCGATAGGTTATTGTATTTTCCATAATAGCATAAATCATCCTTTCCAATACCCCACTAAAATAAAAATGGTATTTCGGCCGAAATGAAATTTTCAAATGCTTTTTGAAACATTATTTTCATCTTTGTAATACAAATGAAATCAAAATTATCTGAAAATATATTGATTTTTGTTCTAATAATTGTTAAGATATAAACAATTTTAATTAAAAGGGAGGCATTCGAATGATCACACTGATTTTCGCAATCATACTACTTATTGTAGGGTATATGGTTTACGGGAAAATTATTGAAAAGATTTTTGTTATCGACGATAACAACGAAACACCAGCTTATAAAAGCGGAGATGGTGTCGACTACATTCCAATGCATCCAATAAAGGGCTGGTTAATCCAGTTGCTTAACATCGCAGGGCTCGGCCCGGTCTTTGGCGCGGTGGCGGGTGCTTTGTATGGACCTGCTGCACTTATTTGGATTGTTTTTGGCTGTATCTTCGCTGGTGCAGTACACGATTACTTCTCAGGGATGCTGAGTTTGCGTAATAACGGCGCCCAATTCCCTGCACTCGTAGAAAAATATCTTGGAAAAAGCGTCAAAGTTTTCGTCTATGTCGTCTCTTTGGCACTTATGATCCTGGTCGCTGCGGCGTTTACTGCAGGCCCAGCTGAACTTATTGCACTTAAAACAGATGGGGCAATCCCATTTGCGGTTGCTCTGGTCGTTATTTTTGGATACTTTGTTCTTTCAGCGATATTACCGATCAATAAAATCATCGGAAAAATATACCCTATATTCGGAGCTGTTTTAATTATTATGGCCGTTGCTATTTTTGGCGGTCTGCTTTTCTCCGGTACACAGGTGCCTAATTTAACTTTATCCACTGCACATCCTGAAGGACTTCCGGTCTGGCCGCTCCTCATGGTCACTATTTCATGCGGTGCCATTTCTGGATTCCACTCTACCCAAAGTCCGATTATTGCAAGGACTGTCAGAAAGGAATCTGAAGGCCGTAAAGTATTCTTCGGTGCCATGATCGCTGAAGGTGTGCTTGCCCTTGTCTGGGCAACAGCCGGAATGACTTTCTTCGGAGGTACCGGAGGGTTGGCTACCGCATTGGCCAACGGCGGGCCTGCGGGAGTCGTCGATGCCATATCCATCGGCTATCTTGGTACAGCAGGCGCACTGCTCGCCTTCCTCGGAGCAGTCATTCTGCCAATCACTACAGGTGACACTGCCCTGCGCTCATCAAGAATGATTTTAACTGAAGCTGTCGGAAAATATGTTAAAGTAGGAGCAAGACCCAAGCTTTTCATCATGACAGCATGTGTAGCGGTTCCTGCATTCCTCCTTGCGACTATCGATTATATGTTCCTTTGGAGATATTTAGGCTTCTCCAACCAGACAGTTGCAGCAACAATGCTCTGGGTTGCTACGGCATACTTGATAAAAGAAAGAAAACAGCACTTCATCGCAGGCATTCCTGCGATATTCATGACAGGTGCCGTTGGAACATATTTCTTCTATGCACCGGAAACATTAAATATGAATTATGAAATCTCTCTGGTCCTTGGTATGATTCCTGTCGTTCTCACTACAGCACTCTATATAAGAGCTGTAGTCCGACAAAAATCAAGAAACTTGGCAGAAAGTACACAATTAGGTTAATAATCAAGGAGGAAATATTATGTCCCAAACACTACAAATCGAAAGAGCCAATGAATTAAAAAATAAACCCGATGTTTCTACTGTCCAATTTGGAACAGTATTTACAGATTATATGTTTACAAATAGATATACACCGGAATATGGCTGGTCTGAGCCTTCCATCATCCCTTATCAAAACCTGCAGCTTTCCCCCAGCTGCCAGGCCATCCATTACGGACAATCCGTTTTTGAAGGACTGAAAGCCTACAAACAAGGTGACGACATTCTTCTATTCAGACCGGATGAGAACTTCAAACGGATGAACCAGTCACTTTCCCGTCTGTCCATGCCGGAAATCAATGAAGAGAATGCACTCAATGCATTGTATGAATTGCTTAAAGTGGAACGCGGCTGGGTGCCGGACGGTGAAGGCCAGTCCCTTTACATCCGCCCATTCGTTTTTGCAGATGAACCTTTCCTTGGTGTACGACCATCGGAAACATATCAGTTCAATATCATCCTTTCCCCTGTTGGCGGCTACTACGGTGCTACACAGCTCAATCCGACAAGCATCTATGTTGAAGATGATTTTGTACGCTCCGTACGCGGCGGCGTGGGGTCTGCCAAAGTAAGCGGCAACTATGCAGCCAGCCTCCTTGCGCAGAAGAAAGCAAACGAGCTCGGCTATGAACAGGTACTCTGGCTGGATGGTGTGGAACAGAAATATGTAGAAGAAGTCGGCAGCATGAACATCTTCTTCGTAAGAGACGGAGAATTGGTGACGCCTCAGTTAAACGGCTCAATTTTGCCGGGCATTACACGCAAATCCATCATCGAACTTGCAAAGCACAAAGGATATACGGTAAAAGAAGAAAAAATACACATTGATGACCTGACGAATGACCTTCATAATGGAAAAGTCACAGAAGTATTCGGCGCCGGAACAGCCGCAGTCATCGCCCCTGTAGGCAGACTGAACATCCATGGTGTCGACCATATCGTCAATGATAACCAGGTCGGCGAAGTGTCACTTGATCTGTTTAACGATCTGACTGATATCCAGTACGGCAGAAAAGAAGATCCATTCGGCTGGGTTGTAAGACTTTAACGGAAACAAAAATAAGCAGGCAAATCTTTTGATTTGCCTGCTTATTTTTTATGCTTCTACAGCCGCTTCTTCTACGATTTCTGTTTTTTCCGGCACTTTTTCCACACTGCTTCTCACGAAGAATGAACAGATCAGTCCGATAACTGAAATACTTGTAATGAAATAGAATGCATATTGGATACCTGCAGCTATAATTTCAGGCTGTGGCGCTTCAGGCATTCCGACCGCAAATGTATTTTGTCCAAGTGTAAATATTGTGATTGCAACCGCTGTTCCTGCTGCACCCGCCACCTGGTTTAAAGTATTCATCGCTGCCGAGCCGTCCGCATATAATTCTTTCGGCAACTGGTTCATGGCGTTTGTCTGTAATAGCAAATGGAATTTGAATTTCTCTAATACTTTTTTCACCTTTGAAGAATGTAAATGTTTTCATGGTACAAAAAGAGCCGGGATTGCTCCCGGCTTCTTAGAACTTTATTCACTTACTTCAAACTCTAATTTGCCCACATTTTCATATTCCACGGTGTATTTCCCCGTCTTCAGTTCAACCGGAATATTGAATGTTCCTGCAGAAACAAATAGTCCTGCATTGAGTGTCCTGCTGCGCTCGGATAAAGCTTTTGCGAGCCATTTAACTGCTGTTGCAGGATGTCCGAGCACTTCTGTTGAACGTCCCTCTTTGATCACTTCACCATTAAATGCCAGTGTCCCTTTAATATCGTCAAGATCTTCATACTCAAATTTCTGAGGCTTACCGAAAATCACAGCACCATTCACCGCTCCATCAGCAACCACTTCATACAGATCAACATTCGGAAACCAGTCTTCATAACGGCCATCCGGCACTTCAGCGCCGGGTGCAACACGGCATTTCCTTAAGATATCTTCTTCATTATCTTCGGGGAAAACAATTTCATCTACGATGAATACAAGTTCCATTTCCAGCAACGGGATATTGAAATCCCCCAGTGAAATGGAATCCATAATAGTGCGATCTGTCATTCCTCCGTATAACGGCTGCTCACTCTTGAATAAATCCTGAGTCTCTTTGCTCGTCAGACTGATTTTATATCCTTTCATCTCTTCTCCGTTTTCTATCTTCATATCCAGCACTTCATCCTGGACATCGTATGCTTCTTCCAGATTCGTAATACCAATTACTCCACGCTTTAAAGGTTCATTATTAATATATGCATTATAGAGCTGCTTAGTTACTGACATATAAATACCTCCTGGAACATTTGTATTAAATATAACATAACAGTTTCCATGAATAGAAAAATCACCTCTACCTTTATAATAGAGATGATTGATAAAGTAGATATCAAAACACAATGGCAAGAAATTTCAGTCTTGTCTCTCTTATAAATGTTGTCCATACCCACTACCTGGATCTTTGAAAGGTTAACGAATTACTTATACCCGAATATATCCCATATATAAATTTCACATTGATCAAAAAATATATTGACTTAATTAATTATTATAAGTTATTATTTATAATTATACAATATATGTATGGATTGCTTCCCTTTGTATTTATTCCTATAATGAATGCCATGTACAATTTATGCATGAAAGAAAGGGGAGATTTTATGAATTGGAATACAAAAGAGCAACTGGAGGATCTACTCTGCCAGTTAGTTTCATGGGACAGCAGGACCGGTACTGAAGGGGAAGTGCTTTTTCCATACAAACTTAAAGACGAATTCTTTAAAATGGATCACTTTTTAAACAATCCTGAACTTTTGGAACTGCATGATGCGGGGAATGACAGGAACGCCCTGTCTGCTCTATACAAAACAGACAAAACGGATAAGACGATTGTTCTGATCAGTCATTTCGATACAGTACATACGAAAGAATTCGGTTCTAAAAGCAGACTCGCTTTTTCACCGCGAGAACTGACACAGCGTTTTAAGGAAATCACCGGTGACTTCTCCAAAGAAATACAGAATGATATTTCATCCGATGAATATCTTTTCGGAAGGGGCACAATGGATATGAAGATCGGGCTTGCACTCCACATCCACCTGTTGGAAAAGGCAGTCAGAGAACACTGGCCGGTCAATCTTCTTGTCCTTACAGTCCCTGATGAAGAAGTGGATTCTTCAGGTATGCGGGCAGCAGTAAAAAACCTGGATGCCCTGAAGAAAAAACATAATCTGGATGTCTCTTTATTCTTAAACAGTGAGCCCAGCTTTACACAGCGACCGGGCGATCCAAACTACTATATCTATTCAGGCTCAATCGGAAAAATCATGCCGTCGGCCCTCTTTTACGGAGTCGAAACCCATGCAGGCGAACCACTCCGTGGATTGAACGCCCACTATATGGCATCATTCCTAAATCAAAAAATGGAATTTACCGATGCTTTCTCCGAAGTGGAATACGGCGAAAAAACGCCACTTCCGGTTACATTGAAAAATTATGATTTGAAGGAGGACTACTCTACCCAGACTTCGAATCATGTTGCATCACTTTATAACGTATTTACGATGAAGCAGAATGCAGATGATATCTTTGTTAAATATAATCACCTGGCCAAGGAAGCGATGAATGAATGCCAAAGCCAGTATGAGAAGATTTGCCGGCGGGAAGATGCAAAACCTGTCGGGGAAATCAAAACGATTACCTACGAAGAACTTTATGACTATACCCTGAAAAAAATAGGCAAAGAAAAAATGGATGAAATCATCAACAAATATATCAATAAAAACGATTTGGATGACAGGGAAAAATCCATGCGGATTGCCAACCGGATGATTACATACTGCAAAGAGCTTGTGCCACTGACGGTCACTCTCTATGCACCGCCCTACTATCCTTCGGTGAATGCATCTGAGGATGGGCTGATCAAAGATATCATCCAATATACCCAGAGCTACTTATCAGCGAATCATTCCATCGAACCGATTGAAGTCCACTACTTCAACGGCATTTCAGATTTAAGTTATGTGACTTATGACAGCCATGATGACAGCTGGGAAACGTATAAAGACAACACACCGGTCTGGGGCCGGACATATACTGTTCCTTTTAAAGAAATGCAGGAACTTCAGGCGCCGTTCATCAATATCGGCCCTTTTGGAAAAGATCCGCATAAACTGACAGAACGCCTTCACAAGGAAAGTGCGTTTGAAATTACACCGAGACTTCTTGAAAATATAATTAAGGAATTTTTTGTTAAATAAAAACCACACAGCGTTGCAAATAGGGTATGATAAAGAAAAAGAAAATGGAAAATTCTAAATAGTAAAAGAAATGAAGAGTGTGCCGGAATAGGCTGTACACATTTGAAGGGAGTCATATTATGGAGTTAATCACTGCAATATCAGGTTTTTTATGGGGCTATCCAGTTGTAATCATTTTATTTCTGACCAGTATGTATCTTACGTTTAAATTAAAGTTCATTCAATTCAGATACCCGCTCTATATATTCAAACAGACCATCGGACAGATTGGTAGGAAAACTAAGGGTACAGGAACCGTCACTCCTTTTCAGACTTTGACCACAGCACTGAGTTCAACAATCGGAGCCGCGAATATTGTCGGTGTACCGGTGGCAATCATGTTTGGCGGTCCGGGTGCATTATTCTGGATGTGGGTCATTGCGATACTTGGTATGTCGCTGAAATTCGGGGAACTCACCCTCGGTGTCCACTACAGAGAAAAAAATGCGGCCGGCGAATACGTCGGTGGACCAACCTATTACATGAAAAATGGAATAAAATGGCCGTTAATCGGGAAAATACTGGCAGGATGGTACGCTATCTTCTTACTTATTGAGCTTATCCCGAGCATCATGGTGCAAAGCAACTCGGTTGCCAGCACCATCGAGGAATCATTTTCATTAAGTCCGTTAATCACGGGAATCGTTGTTGCCGTCTTCGTAGGGATTGTAGTTTTCGGGGGAATCAAGCGTATCGGGAAAGTCAGTTCTATCCTTGTTCCAATTATGGCTTTGCTTTATATCATTGCCGGTCTTGTGGTTATTCTGATGAATACATCAGAAATACCAGCTGCATTCGCACTGATTTTCACAGAAGCATTCAATCCGACAGCAGCACTCGGCGGCGGGGCAGGCGCTGTACTTGCAGAAACGATCAGATGGGGATTTGCCCGCGGTATCTACAGTAACGAAGCAGGACTCGGTACATCGCCCATCGCCCATTCAGCTGCCAAAACAGATCATCCAATCAGACAGGCTTTATGGGGGATCATCGAAGTTCTAATAGACACATTGGTCATTTGTACAGTGACCGGACTCGTCATAATCATCTCAGGCGTATGGCAGCATGAAGATGCCGCCGACTCTGGTATTCGGGAAGCACTGACAGCACGTGCATTCGGAGAAGCATTCGGGCCGATAGGCAATTCCATGATATCTATTGCACTGGTATTTTTTGTCTTCTCCACAATTACAGTCGTCGTGTTCTACGGAGCTAGACAGGCGGAATATCTGTTTGGATTATGGGCAGGAACAGTGATGAAAGCAGTATATGTCATTTCAATCGTCATTGGTGCCATTGGCGGCGCCACTACGCTCTGGGCATTCCTTGATATCACCTTATTCATGATTCTGGTGCCAAACATAATCGCAATCATTCTGATGACACCAAAAATTATTGAGCTTAAAGATGAATACTTTAATTCAAAGCATTACTATAAAAAAGATGTCAGTGAAGAATGAGAACTCGAATAATGAAATTGAGTCAGGAAGACCGGGGCTATCGCCCCGGCCTTCTTTTTGATTACACGATGTCCGAAAAACACAAAAACCCGGAACAATTGTCCCGGATTTCTCCACTATATCCCTAGTCTATTTTATAATCCTGCACAGCATCATGCGTATCGCTGATTTTCTCAAATATGTCATCCCCCGATTTAATGGCTGTTCTCATAAACAGCACATCAACGAGGTAAAGCTGTGAAATTCTTGCTGTCATCGTCCCTATTCTGGTGTTGTTTTCTTCAAGTGAAGTGCTCATGACGATATTTGCGATGTTTCTTGCCGGTGAGCTGATGGACTGGGTAATCAAAATGGTCTTCACACCGTGATCCCGGCACAACTTTAAGATATCGATGATTTCCTTCGTTCTTCCTGATGTCGAGAAGAGTACAACGACTGCATTGGACTCCAGAACCGGTATTTTAGTAAGCAGGACATGATTATCAAACGGTACCACTGACTTTATTCCAATTCTGATCAGTTTTAAAAATAGATCTTCACCTGGAATTCTGGAAGCCCCGATTCCAAATAATACGACTTCATCGGCATTGGCCAATGTATCCGCCGCTTCCTCTATCGCATCATAACTTACTGTCTTATGCGTCCCGTATAAAGCACTGACTGTGTTGTTCAGTGCTTTGTCCATTGAATCGTTTATCGTATCGTCCGGTGACAGTGACTTACTGTAAACTTCATTGTTCGACTTTGTATGCTCTTTTGCAAGCTCCACTTTTAGCGACCTTAAACC
Source organism: Salinicoccus sp. HZC-1 (assembly GCF_046736035.1). Classification (GTDB taxonomy): domain Bacteria; phylum Bacillota; class Bacilli; order Staphylococcales; family Salinicoccaceae; genus Salinicoccus. The sequence continues at coordinate 2,453,952 of NZ_CP177130.1, forward strand.
CTTAAGTCCGATTTTCTTCGAAAATTTTGTAATACTTGCCTGACTTACCCCGATGTTGTCAGCATTTTCAGCAATACTTGCAGTAAGAAAATCCTCACGGTTTTCAAGAACATAGTCAGCAATCAGTCTTTCCTTCCGGCTAAAAGAGTCCATTTGACTTCTAATATGCTTGGTTACTGAATACATAATCTACTCCCTTAAATTGAACAATATGCTCTGGACCGACCTTCCATATTAACGCACCATCATTCAATTTCCCTATTTTTCTACTTACTTCTTACTTTAGCATACTGACATACAAATTGTAATTCTCTGGTGAAATATTTTCAAAAATTATCCATAATCATACTCAGGAACTATTTATCCAGGTTTTCCACCATCTTTTCTTTGAATCCGAACAGATAGGTGAACAAAAATCCGCCCGTGTAACCGAGCACAAGTCCGATGATATAATGAATATATTTACCATCCGCAATGAGTGGCGTGAGGGAAATACCCGATACACCGATGTTGATTGCCCCCGTTGTCATCAATGCCTGATATGCCCCGCCGAATGCGGCCCCCAGACATGCGGTCAGGAAGGGACGGCCGAGCGGCAGTGTCACACCATACAGCAAAGGCTCCCCGATGCCGAGAAAACCGACGGGCAGCGCCCCTTTAATAATATTTTTCAGCCGTTTCGACTTCGTTTTAACAAAGATTGCCACTGCTGCCCCGACCTGACCGGCGCCGGCCATTCCGAGAATTGTAAAAATCGGTGTGAAGCCGATATTCTGTATGTATTCCAGATGGATCGGCGTCAGACCATGATGCAGGCCGACCAGTACGAGCGGCAGGAATGTGGCTGCAAGCACAGCGCCTGCGAATACACCGCCGACTTCAAGCACCCAGTTGATGGAAACGATGATGCCTTCAGATAATACAGCGCCGACCGGCTGCAGACCAATCACCGTAATCAGGCCCACGATGAATACCGTGATTGTGGACGTGACGATGAGATCGAGTGAATTCGGCACTACCTTTCTCACCTGCTGTTCCAGTGCTGCCATGATAAATGCCGACATCATCACCGCGAATAAACCTCCGCGGCCCGAAACGAGCGTTTCACCAAACAATTCCATTTCATTCAGAGCGGGATTGAATATCAGCGCACCACTGATTGCCCCGAGTGCAGGTGTGCCGCCGAATTCCTTCGCTGTATTGTAACCGACCAGAACACCGATAATCGTGAAGAAAACGCCTCCAATAAGCTGCATGACCTGAACCCATGCAAGCTCAGGATCGACACCCGAGTTTATAGCGAAATTCACGATGCCATTAATCAAACCGGAAGCGACCAGGGCCGGGATTAACGGTATAAATATGTTGCCGATTTTTTTAAGCAGGTATTTCACGCCCTTTTTCTTAGGTGCAGCGCCTTTATTTTCAATCTCCCCTATTTGCTTTTCCATTTCCCTTCTCGTTTTCTCGGCAGCCCCCGGGCCTAAAATGATCTGGAATTCATCATCATCCACGACGCCGTTGACACCCTCCAGTTTCTTGATATTTACGATATCAATCTTACTGTGGTCCCTGGGTATCACACGGACACGTGTCATACAGTTATATACATTATCTATGTTTTCTTTGCCGCCCAGCAGATCGATCAGCTGTGACGCTAAAATTTTAGACATCCCATTCACCCCTTGTTTGTGCTCAATATTTTTCTGATGTTCGGCTGGTCTGCCAGCAACAGTTTTGCTTCGTCCGCCTCGATATTCAGAACAAGCATCAGGACAGCCGTCTTTACATGCTTATCCGCTTTGTTGAATGCATCCACTGCTTCCGTTCCATCCACTTCCGTGATATCCATGATCATATTGATTGCACGCTGTTCAAGCTTTTGATTCGTTGGACTGAGATCCACCATATAGTTCCCATAGACTTTCCCGCGTTTTATATTGATGATCGTCGAAATCATGTTAAGCACCAGTTTTTGAGTCGTTCCCGCTTTCAGCCGCGTGGATCCAGTAATAATTTCAGGACCGGATTCCACTTCGACCGGATAGTCTGCAATCTTGGAGATTCCACTGTCCTTATTATTCGAAATGCTGCCTGTTACTGCTCCCGAACGTTTCGCTTCTTCGAGCACCCCTTTAACGTAAGGCGTTCTGCCGCTTGCAGCAATACCAATCACACAGTCATCCGGTCCGACTTCCAGATCATTCACATCAGACGCCCCTAAAGAGACAGAGTCCTCAGCGCCTTCAATGGCATGCTTCAGCGCTTTGTCTCTTCCGGCAATCATACCGATAAACTCATCCGGCCGTGTGTTGAAAGTCGGTGGGCATTCGGAAGCATCCAGCACACCCAGCCGGCCGCTCGTTCCCGCACCGGCATAGATGACTCTGGCAACATCTTTCTCCAATATGGCTGTGATCAGTGCTTCAATCTGCTCTTTTTCAGCTTCGACCGCCTTCAGTGCATCAGCTGCCTCATCATTCATGAGTTCGATGATGTCATTAACATTTAACAAGTCCAATTTCTTTGATTTTTCATTTCTATTTTCCGTTCCCATTCCCTGTCACCCCTTCTAAATTAAGTATATTTTAAAAAAACCATAAAGTAAATAATATTTCTATTATATTTATAATTAAGTTAAATATATTACATTAAACATAAAAAAACCGGGACTTTTGCCCCGGCAGTCACTGAATATTATTCATATTCACTTCGTCCGACAACGGAACCTATGCATTTTTAACAACGGTGCATTTCCGAGATAATCGAATTCGAATTCATCTTGGATCCAATTCTGTTCGACAAAAATCATGGACTTCTCCTGCTGCTCGCATGATAGGACGTTCATTGAGGATTTTCCGAAGTTTTTAATCTCCGGTCGTGACCCGTCTTATGTATTGCCTCAATCTTTCTATCCTCTACAGAAACTTTCATAATTTAAGTCCCTTCTGTTCTTTTTCGTACAAATAAGCTCAAGACCCGTTTGTCTTGAGCTTATTTCTCATATTCTATTATACCTTCATTTGTTTTTCTTTAGCCAGTTCCTGCGCAACACCGATGATCCAGTCTTCCTGTCCGCCGACTGCGCCCATCTCGGATATCCTTGTTAAAATATCCCGGGCATCCACATCATATTCTTTACCCGCACGTTCTGCAAAAAACAGGAAGCTGGAATAAACACCGGTATAGCCTAACGTCAGAGACAAGCGATCGATCTGTACCGGTCTCTCCATCATTGGTTTCATAAGGTTCTCAGCAGCATCCATCGTCTTATACAGATCGAGATTATGGCCAATATCCATCCTGTTCATCACAGCTATCAGTTGTTCTGTAGCCGTGTTGCCTGCTCCAGCACCCATACCTGCCAGGCTCGCATCGATTCTATCCGCACCTTCTTCGATTGCGACAATTGAATTCGCCACGCCTAAAGATAGATTATTATGGCCATGGAATCCGATTTTCGTTTGGCTGCTTAAGTGTTCTTTAAATAGAGACACTCTTTGTCTTGTATCATCCATCGTCAGTGCGCCTGCAGAATCAACTACATAAATCGTTCCGGCACCGTATGATTCCATTTTCTTCGCTTCTTCCAGCAGGTTTTCAGGAGTCGTCCGGTGCGACATCATCAGAAATCCGACTGTATCCATACCGAGCTCTGCAGCTTTTCCGATATGCTGTTCCGATACATCCGCTTCTGTACAGTGCGTTGCTACACGCGCCACCTGCGCCCCCCAGTCATGGGCGCGCTCGAGATGTTCAATCACACCGATACCCGGCAGGAGAAGCACACCGATTTTAGCATTCTTCGAATTTGCTACAGCTGTTTTTATAATATCCTCTTCTGTCTCTTTAGAAAATCCGTATTGGATGGAACTGCCGCCCAACCCGTCTCCGTGCGTCGCTTCGATTATATCCGCGCCTGAATCATCAATCGCCTTTGTAAGCTGGACGATTTGATCCGTGGAATACTGATGACGGATTGCGTGCATACCATCTCTTAAAGTCACATCATTTATAATCACTTTTTTACTCATTATTTAGCCACCTCTTCTTTCAGCATACTTTCAGCCATCACTTCTCCGGTTTTAACTGCTGCCGAAGTGATGATATCCAGGTTACCTGCATATTCCGGCAGGAAATCTCCATTCCCTTCCACTTCAACAGATACTGTGACGATATTCCCCTTGATGACGGGATCAGCTTTAAATCTGTAGCCCGGGACATACGACTGCACTTTCTCCAGCATCAGATTCAATGACTCCCGGATGGCAGCACTGTGTGTCCCGGCGTCTTCAGCGGTCTGGACATGAATTGTATTCCTCATAAGGATTGGCGGATCTGCCGGGTTCAAGGTGATGATCGCTTTCGATTCTTTAGCGCCCCCCACTTCCTGCAGCGCTCTGGCAGTTGTTACAGTAAATTCATCGATATTCTGTCGCGTCCCCGGCCCTGCACTCTTACTTGAAATGGAAGCGACAATTTCTGCATAGTCCACATCAATAACATCGGAAACCGCTTTGACCATCGGAATTGTCGCCTGGCCGCCACAAGTGACCATATTGACATTGTCCAGCTTTGGAATTTCATCTTCTTTCAAGTTGACCGACGGTACCAGGAAAGGACCGACCGCTGCAGGTGTCAGATCAATTGCCTTTTTCCCCAAATCTTTGAGTACCTTTGCGTTATGCAAATGCGCTTTTGCAGAAGTGGCTTCATAGACGATATCTGCAAGCTCCGGCCGTTCGATTAAACCGTCAATACCGTTGGATATCGCTGTCAGGCCATTCTCCTCGGCACGTTTAAGGCCCTTGGACTCCGGGTCTATACCGATCAAAGCGGTAACTTCCAAAATATCGCTTCTTAAAAGTTTGATCATTAAGTCCGTCCCAATATTACCTGAGCCGATAATTGCACATTTGATCTTTTCATTCGTCATTATAAAATCCCCTTTTAAAGTAGTTTTTTACCGTTACAGCAATGCGCACAAGCTTCTTCCAAATGTTTCCTGAGCAATTTCTGCGATTGTTCCAAATCCTGCTGTTCCAGTGCTTCAATGATTTCAACGTGCTGCCCAATGATTTCAGATTGGTTTGTAAATGTGACTTCACTTGTGATATCGATCAAAGTTCTGAAAATATCGCGCTGTGCCGTCCACAAATGCATCAGAGAACCGTTCCCCGTCATTTTTACAAGAAGATAGTGAAAAGACAGGTCAGTTTCAATATCCCGCTGCTCATAATATTCTGCTTCACGCATCTGGCTGATATATGACAGAAGCTTCTCTTTATTCTCATCAAATATTTCTTTTGATATTTGACTGAGTGCATGATTCTCCAGAAGTATCCGGGTGTCATACAAATTTTCGATATCCAGGATATCGAAACCGACCACTGCCGTTCTTCCATTTGAAAACTTTTCCACCAAGTGCTCAGATACCAGCTGGCTGATTGCTTCTCTGATCGGCCCTCTGCTCACCCCCAGCTGATCGGAAAGTTTTGTCTCTATTAATGGTTCGCCTTTTTGATATTTACCTAATATGATTTCTTTTCGAAGGTGATTTACAACTTGAGCCGCAATATTATTCTTCACAATCAATTATGACTGCACCTCCTAATTATCTGAAATGTTAACAATTAACATATTTATAGTTTAAGCAGGAAGCCACCTTTTGTCAAGTGAATATTCTGAAATTTCTTTCTTGTAAACAATTAAAAACACCCCTGAAGTGGATACTATTCCATCTTCAAGGGTGTTACGCAACGATATATACAATTTTATTTAGTTTCGAACGATCTTTTCATCTTTTTGTAAAACAGGCGCATCGGCCTCTATGGTGTTCGGATACTTGATGCCCGCGCCGGTATTCAACACCACGACTTTGTCCTGAGCTCCTATCCAGTTCTGCTCACGCAGCTTTCTTGCAGCAGTGAAGGCAGCGGCCCCTTCCGGGCAGACGAACGCCCCTTCATTTTCCGCCAGTGTCTTCAATTCATCCAGGATTTCAGTATCACTGACCGATATGGCACATCCGTCTGTTTCCTTAATCGCATCCAGAATCAAAAAGTCTCCCAATGCTTTTGCCACATTGATACCAAATGCCACGGTAGATGCATTTTCCCACGGTTCGGCACTTGATTTCCCTTCATTCCATGCTCTGACTATCGGTGCACATCCTTCTGACTGCACTGCCACCAACCTCGGCATTTTATTCTCATCTATCCATCCCAATTCCTGAAGCTCGCGGAGTGCCTTATAAATTCCAATGAGCCCAACGCCGCCGCCTGTCGGATAGAGGATCACATCGGGAACTTCCCAGTTAAACTGTTCGGCGATTTCAAGCCCCATCGTTTTCTTCCCTTCAATCCGGTAAGGTTCCTTGAGTGTGGAAGCATCGAATATATTATAGTCTTTCACCATCCGGCCGACGATTTTGCCGGCATCTCCGATCAAACCATCCACGAGATAAAGATCGGCACCTGCGGCAACGCACTCTTTCCTCGTTATTTCCGGTGCATCCAGCGGCATCACAATCGTTGGAGTGATACCCGCCTGTGCGGAGTATAATGACCATGCCGCACCGGCATTGCCGTTGGTCGGCATGGCGAGTGCTTCAATGCCGAGTTCTTTGGCTTTGGATACGCCGACCGCCGCACCCCGTGACTTGAATGAACCGGAAGGGATCATCCCCTCATCCTTCATGTACAGATTGGGAATCCCCATTTCCTTTCCGGCTTTTTTCAAATGCAGCAAAGGTGTCATGCCTTCACCCAATGTAACGACGGACTCCTGATCTTCAACAGGCAGCAGTTCATGGTAGCGCCATAGATCCGGTGTGCGCTCTAGAAGCATTCCAGGTTTGAAGTCATTTTTAAGGTCATCCATTTTGTAGGCAACAAGCAATGGCGAGCCGCATTCACATAACTGATTGACTTCATTGGTACTATAAGTATTTTCGCATTTCGGGCAGTATAAATGAGATACATAGCTGTAATTCATATAGATCCTCCTGATTTATGAAATAATACTCGTGCATATATCCATTAAAACAGACGCCGGAACTTTTGTCCCGGAAGACCTTACACGCCGACCAGATATAAAAATAGCGGGATGGTCAGCAGACTCAGCAATGTTGTAACCAGTGTCGAGAATGATACGAGGTTCGGCTTTACATTGAACTGTACGGCAAGCATTGTGGAATTGGCCGCGACCGGCATGGCGTTCAGAATGATGAATACCATTTTCATCGTTTCACCCACGGGCATGAACAGGACGAGGCCCATTGCAACGACCGGAGAAATGATCATCCGGATGGCTATGACCGCATTGATATTCTTGAGTTCAAAGTTTTCCTTTTTAATCTGTGCAAGCTGCATCCCGAGTATCAGCATAACGACCGGGATGGATGCATTTCCCGTCATCTGTATAATCTCCATCAATTTTTCATCGATGGTGATATTGGCAAGCTGGAAAACTACGCCGGCGATTGCACCGTATATGACGGGAATCCTAAATATACTGATGATCGCATCTTTCACGGAAATCGTGGCCCCGCCGCCGAACGAAGCGATGAATATCCCGATGGTGCTGATGAGGAACCCGTGCAGCACCATCAATACAATCGCGTAGTCGAAGGCGACGGCACCGAGCGCAAACAGCATAACGGGCGCACCGTAGTTTCCGCTGTTCGGGAATAAGGCTCCGAGAAGAATGGCCGAAATATCCTCTTTCGTGGATTTCATGAACCAGCCTGCGAGTATAGTGATTCCTATCAGTATTATTGTAATGATTATCGAGAATATAAAGAGGTACAAATAATCCACCGTCAGCTCGTTACGGAAGAATGTATCAAAAGTGAGAAGCGGCAGCAGTATGTATAATGCCATTGCAGATATCGACTTGATATCCATCTTCAAAAGTTTCTGCGAAATATAGCCGATGCCGAAAATCATAAATACCGGCAGGACGATCATAATCAGTTCCATGTTGTTCAACTTCCTTCGAAAGAATTTAGATGTTCACTGTATCTCCATGATAGGCGAAATATACCTATAAAGGTACCATTTGAACCAAAAAGAAAGAGCCTGACTTCAGTCAAAGCTCCTTCCATTTAAAATTTATTTTCTTTTCATCCATAATAGGATTGCTGAAATAATTGCCAGTATAACCAGTACGATTGACAGCAGGATCATTAACAGATTATTATTTTCCGTTTCTGCCTGCGCACTGTCCGTTTCAGATTCAGTTTCTACATTTTCAGAACTTTCTTCTGCAGATTCTTCACTGGTCTCTTCTTCAGGCTCTTCTGTCTGCTCCTCGGATGTTTCCTCATCTGCAGCAGTTTCTTCAGCTGACTCCTCATTTTGTGCTTCTGCGGATTCTCCTTCTGTTGCCCCTTCGGAAGTTTGTTCCTCGGTCGATTCTTCAGCCGTCTGCTCCTCGGATGTTTCCTCATCTGCAGCAGTTTCCCCGGTTGCCTCCTCATTTTGTGCTTCTGCGGGTTCTTCTTCCGTTGCCTCTTTCTCCGCAGTGTTCGCTTCCAGCGCTGAAGATAATGCTTCCATGGCTTCATCCGCCTGTTCCTGTGTTGCATCGGTATCCGCTGCTACAGCATTCGCATTTTCCAGGGCTGACTGCAGCTCCGGTGAGCGGTCTTCTTTATTCACCGCTTCCACTTCTGCAATCAGGTTTTCCAATTCACCTGTATCCACTTCCGGCTCATCGCTTTCGGTATGCGTTGTTAGTGTCCGGAAATACGATGTCAGAAGCGGATTGCCTGATGCATCCAATGCTCTCACATAATAGTTATAATTTGTAGAAGTATTTAAGCTTGTATCCTCATAGCTTGAGCTGCTTGTTTCACCAATCTTCTCATCGTTCCGATAGATTTCATACGTTGATGCACCTTCTAAAGCATCCCATGAGAACTGGGCAGTATTCCCCGTCACTTCTCCGATGGAAATCAGCCTGTTGTGGAAAGTACTGATGAAGTCATAAGTCTGCGGTGCGCGCGTTGCCAGTTTGTTACGGGCCTCTCCGCCCAGATAGTACATGGCAAACACTTCGGCAAAATACTCTCCCGGCGTATCAAAGTATCCGGGTACAGCATGGTCGCCGAATAAAGCATTTTTCTCATTGGCCATGATCTGGCGGAATTCCTCGGATTCACTCACCGTAAAACCGGCAGAGTAAGAATCCACTGCGTGCCCGTACTCATGCAGCTCCAGATTGATCGTCGAATGCCCGTTGCCCGGATTACTGTAACCGATTCTCGCAGCTACTGTAAAACCGCCGGCCCCCGGCACTTCATCCCATGTCTTTCCCGTATCTTCCCATCCTCTCGGGACAACACCGGAGAGATATTCAAATTCAGGTAATTCAGTGAGCGGCATATCCATAAGTATGATTTCCACCCCTGCACGATTCGTCTGATACAGGATGCGGTCGTCCACTCTACTCAGACGGTTAACCATCGCCTGTGCTTCAGCTGAATCATAACTGCCATCATTGGTCCTGATTTCAATCATATTATTCAAACTTGCACTGTTTGCCGAAGCAGTCTGTGCACACGTGCCAGCCAATGCAAGAAAGAATACAGCCACTATGATTAAACTGAACTTGCCAAGGAAGTGACCTCTCATAAATATTCCTTCTTTCTTCTCGCATACCATATTTACATTATTCCCATTTTCAGGAAAATTAGTCCTGTTTTATAAGCTTGATAGCCAATTTACCTTGATTGATATGCAAAGTCAATTAATTCACACGATGCAAAAGGCTGAAAAAAACCCTTCTTTACATACTCTATCAACAGTAAATGAAAAAATATTTTGATAAAATATTGCCCTGGACGGGCCCCCTCTCATTTATATCCATTTTTTATATTTAAAGAACCCGAGCATACTCGTAACTATAAGCAGCATTAGACCTAATGACATATAATAGCCGAATTTCCAGCTGAGTTCAGGCATGTTCTCAAAGTTCATGCCGTATATGCCCGTAATTAATGATAGTGGTAAAAATATCGCTGAAATAATAGTCAGTACTTTGATGATTTCATTCATGCGATACGTATTATAAGACATATAATTATCCTTTAACTCATCAATCATTTCTTCAGAGAATTGAATAATCAGTTTCTGCCTGTCTATTTTGGCATTAATTTTGTTTAAAATTTCTTCGCTTCTCGTACTGTTAAGTATGTCATCCTGTTCTTTAAATTTTTCTGCCAGCTCCTCCATCGGTATAATTACACGCTTCACACGAAATACTCTCTTTTTCATATCAAACATCTTATCTGTAATATCTTTACCATTTTTCTTATCCGCATGTTTTTCTTCGAATGAGATCACCTCATCCTCTATACCATGCACGATGTCGAAATACTGCTCTACTGTAGCCAGCAGGATATGGAGTGCAATATCGATTTCCAAATCATCTTTCTTATCTTGTATGATTTTTGCGATATCGATAAACTCATCGAGTATTCCGTTATGGAATGTGATGATTACATCTTTCATGACACATATATTAACCGCACGGGCTTCGAGCGTCCCCTGATCTATGACATGACAGATCAACAGCTGGTAATTATCGTTATTATGATATGCAGGCCGATAATTTTTAACTTCTCTATCTTCGAAATTAATATCATCGAATTCAAAATCCGACAGCAGCTGATCTTCATCGTCAAAACTGTCGTAGTCATACCATTTGAATGTTGCGTCATCCGGTACATCATCACCATCAGTCACTTTTTCGATTTCATTATTTTTAGATATGTACTGAATGGAAAGGCTCATCCTATCACCTCATTCATTTCCAATACCCGAATTTGAAAAAATAAAGCTAAAAATGGCGGTGAAACCTTGAGGTTTCACCGCCATTAATTAAATTCCATCTGTAAACCTGGGTGGAACAAATCAAATTCAGATTTTGCTTCATATCCTTTACTTTCCGGAATTTCCTTCCCCGCTTCTTCGAATTCATCTGACCCTGCCCGCTCTGAGCAGCAGCCACAGGAAATAAGGGCCGCCGATCAGAGAAACGACGATGCCTGCAGGAATAATGATCGGTTCCAGAACAAGTTTGCCCAGCAGGTCTGCAGTGGTAAGCAGCAGTGCCCCGATGATGAAGGAGGAAAAGAAAAGCATTTTCATGTTCTGCCCGAACATCATCCGCGAGATGTGCGGTGCAATCAGCCCGATGAAACTGATGGCGCCGCAGACGCTGACGGCCAGGCTGGAGAGCATCGCTGCAAACACGATAAGGGTGATTTTTTCCCGGTTGACGTTCATGCCGAATCCTGTAAGCATTTCATCATCCAGGTTGAGCATGCCCATCTCCCGGATTCTGGAGTAGGCGAATACCATGATGATCAGGATATATGGGACTGAGATCCAGACAAACGCCCATGTGTCCCCCCATATATTTCCGGCAAAGTAACGGTTGAGCATTTCCATCTGCTGCACATCAAACAAGGATGTGAACACATAGACAAAACCGGTGACGCCCATCGCTGTCGCGATGCCGATAAGGATGAATATATTACTTTTGAATTCCCCGCTCATGAATGACAGGGAGAATATGATGAGCACCGTCAGCAGACCGCCGATAAAGCTCATGATCGGAAGTGCATATAGGTGCTGGCTCATCGAGCCGCTGATGAACGTAATGAATAAAACGACACCGAATCCGCTGCCGGCGTTCACACCGATGATTCCCGGATCCGCCAGAGCATTTTTGGAAATGACTTGCAGAATCAGCCCGCTGACTGCGAGCGCCGCGCCGCAGATCAGAGTGATGATGATCCTCGGCATTCTGAAATCGAAGAATACAGTCATGACATTTTCGCTTGCCCGGCCGGTCGCCAGATTTATGAGGTCCTGGAAAGTCAGGTTGAAAGTGCCCGTCAACAGACTGGTGATGACCACGCCGATGAGCAAAATCACTGCGATAATCAATTGATAGGAATTACGCATACTGGCCACCTCTCTTCTTGATGATATAGATGAAGAAAGGCAGTCCGATCATGGCAATGACTGCGTTCACCGGTGCTTCGTTGAATATTCTTGCGAACATATCGGCGAGCGCAAAAATGATTGCCCCGAACAGGCCCGTATAAATGATGGTAAACCTGTGCATGTTACCGAATATCATCTTAACGATATGCGGCACCAGCAGTCCCAGGAATACCACATTCCCGACCATCGCCACTGCGATGCTGGCAAGCATGACGGCAATGACGAGCGTCATCCATTTGTACAATGCCCGGTTCTGTCCGAGGGACACCGCCATTTCATCACCAAACAGCAAGACATCCAACTCTTTGGCCATCAGATAGAGCCCGATGACGAGAACGATCGCCAGAGGCACGACGATTGCCAGATTTCCCATCGACTGCCCGGCAACACCGCCTGCTGTAAAGAACGTCATATACTGCCCCAGATCATTCGTAATCACCAGAAAATCGGTGATTGCGTAAAGGAATAAGGAAATACCGGCACCGGCCAGTATCAGATGGAGCGGTGATCTGGAACGTGTAACCGCAAGAATGACCAATCCGACCAGCATACCGCCGATGAACCCGCTTAACATGATGGCGACAAATGACAATGCCGGCAAAAGCAATGCCGCCAGAATAATCGCCAGATTGGCACCGGCGTTTATTCCCAGAATGCTCGGTTCACTCAAATCATTATGCGTGACTGATTGAAGCACCAGGCCGGCAATACTGATCATGAAACCGGCAACCAGCGCCGCAAGCACCCGCGGCATACGGATTTCATAGAGGATCTGGTGCGTCTTGTCCGTCATGTCGAGCGCCGTGATGACATTCCATATTTCACCGAAAGCATAATGGTTTGCACCGAACATCATGGCAAGCACGAATGAAATAAGAACGCCCATCAAAATGATGGGCAGTACGTACCATCTACGATCCATATTTGACACCTTTTACCGTTTCACAGAATAGATCATAATCTGCAAGTATCGGTTTTTTAGTGATCGGATCGATAGATATTTTTCCATTTATATTGAAAACGTCGTTGAGGATGTCATTGGTCAGCACTTCTGTCGGGTGTCCGCTCGTAATGATATCTCCGTCTTTCATCACGACAAGGTTATCCGAGTATTTAATCGCATGGTTGATGTCATGCAGGACCATGACCACCGTCTGCCTTGATTGTTCATTGAGCCTTCTGACGATGTTCAGCGTTTCGAGCTGATGATGAATATCCAAGTATGTCGTCGGTTCATCAAGCAGCAGCACGTCAGCTTCCTGTGCGAGCAGAAGACTGATCCAGACCCGCTGGGCCTGACCGCCCGAGAGTTCGCTCATCATACGGTTTCTGAACTCTTCCGCCCCCGTCTCTTCCAATGCCCAGTTGATGATTTCTATATCATGGTCCTTCAGGCTCTGGAACCTTTTCAGGTGCGGGTATCTGCTGAAGCTGACCAGATCCTGGACTTTGACATCATACTGCAGCTTGTTGCGTTGGGATAATATGCTGATTTTTTTAGCGACATCTTTAGATTTCATCTGGCGGATGTTCATATCATTGATATAGACCCCGCCTTCTTTGGCAGAAATAATGCGGGAAATCGTTTTGAGCATCGTCGACTTCCCGCAGCCGTTCGGGCCGATGATCGTCGTCACTTTGCCTTCCACCAATTCCATGTTTACGTTATGCAGAATTTCCCTGTCGTTCAGTTCCACTTTTATATCTTTAAGCGCTACACTCGTCATATTTAGACACCTGCCTGGATTATTTCGTTAATGCATCGACTAGAATATCTTTTTGGTGCTCAAGGGAGTATGGATCGTTAAAGTAGAAAGTAGGAGAATCAAATTCGATCACTCTGTCATTCTTCACAGCATCGAGCCCTTCCCATACTGCCGTATCCTTATAAGCGTTGTCCGCTCCGCCATCGCCGGTTCCAACGAATATGAAGTCGCCTGCATATTTTCCTATCTCTTCTGCAGAAATGCTCTTCCATCCTGTTTCTACCACTTCATTCTGAACTTCTTCCGGCACTTCCATACCCAGACCCTGGTAAAGGATCTCTGTGCCGCGGCCCCAGTTCGTACCGTATACATATATATCTTTCGCATATTGTTCTATTACAGTTGCGGAAGCATCTTCACCAATCGCTTCTTCCACAGCTTTCTGGTCTTCAGCGAGATCCGCTTCAAAACCTTCAACCCACTCTTTGGCTTCTTCTTCCTCACCTACGATTCTACCCATTTCTTCATGAATGTCCAAATAATTCCATTTATCATATTGGACTGGAATTGTCGGAGCAATCGCTTTCAGTTTATCCAGATTTTCATCCGTACTGAAGGTGATGATCAAATCCGGATCAAGATTCATTACCTGTTCCACATTGCCGACTTCAAGCAGTTCCACACCTTGTTCTTCAGCGACAGGTTTCAATACCTCGCTGCCTTCGACATCGCTTGAAACACCGGCAACATTTGCATCGAGGTGCGCCAGGTTGCCAAAATAGCTTGAAGCCAGCACAACAATCCGCTGTGGGTCTTTCGGGATTTCAATTTCTTCACCCGCATCTGTAGTATATGGTACCATTTCTGCCTTTTCACCGGAAGCATCTCCCGATTCTTCGTCAGTTTTTGATTCTTCTGTATTTCCACACGCTGCAAGCACCAGCATCATTATTGCTGTCATCAACCATATGTACTTTTTCATTTATTCTGTCTCCTCTTTCCGGGAATCGAAAATATGTTCTCATTGATAATCATTATCATTGATTATATAATAAAGGAGAAAGCAGTTAATTTCAACAGAAAAGAGGATGGGCCATGAAAATTTCTGATACGCTGATTATCGGCGGCGGTCCCGCAGGTCTTTACGCAAGTTTTTACGCCGGGCTCCGCGGCATGAGTGTCCAGCTGATTGAACATCATCCGGAACTCGGCGGCAAGCTCAATATCTATCCCGAAAAAATCATCTGGGACATCGGTGGTATCCCACCTGCTCCCGCTGCAAATATAAAGAACGATATGGTTGAACAGGCAAAAACATTCAACCCGGAAATACACGTTTCAACGACATGTGAAACGATCAATAGACAAGAAGACTACTTCGAGACTATCACGGATAATGGTACATTTTACAGCAAAACCCTCATCATTGCATCCGGACGCGGCATTTTCACACCGACCAGACTGGAAGTGGATGGGGCGGATAAATTTGAAATGTCCAACCTGCATTATACAGTCAAACGTTTCTCACGCTTCCGGGACCGGCATGTAATCATCTCAGGCGGCGGCAATACCGCAATCGACTGGGCAGCCGAGATTTCCGACATTGCCGCGAGCGTCACAATGGTATGCCGGGGAGATGCAATGCGCGGACACGAAGCGATGGTCGAAGAACTTCACAGAAAAGACATCGATATACAGTTCAACAAATGTATCGACCGGCTGATTCCAAACGAAGCGGGCACCGCAATAGAATATGTCATGCTGGATGACGGCAGCCAGGTGGCAGTCGATGATGTACTCGTCAGCCACGGCTATGAATCCAACTGTGCATTTTTGGAAGCGATGGAAGATCAATTCGACTTCAATGAACACCAGATGCTCAAAACAGAACACCTGGTGGACACACCGGTACCGGGAATTTATGCATGCGGAGATCAGGTCGTGTATGACAATAAAGTCAAACTGATTGCAGGCTGCTTCACAGAAGCCGCCCAGGCAGCCAATCACGCGAAACTATTCCTCGATGAAGATGCGTTCTCAGAAGGCATGGTATCCTCACATAACGAAGTATTTGCTGAAAAGAACAAGGAATTGATGAAGAAGATGTAGTATGATTAACAGGCATCATTATAGAGCTTCTTTATTCCAAATTGAACAGACTGAAAATCCGGCAGGCAGATACGATAGCGTATCTGCCTGCCGGATTTAGTTTTTAAAAGAAGCTAAGAACCAAGTGTTTCATCCTGATCCAAATCTTATATCAACGTAGTAGCAAAGACCAGCACAATCACTGCGGGCAATAGATACCTGATGATGAAAACCCACGCCTTGAATATGAATCCCTGTTTAACATTGAGTACTTCGGACACTTTATTCAGATCGACTTTCCAGCCGAGGAAAAGTGTTGCGAGCAGTGCCCCGATCGGCATGAATATGTTCGACACGAGCATATCCATGGTGTCGAATATTGATCTTGAGAAAATTTCCACATCTGCCAAAATGCTCATGGACAATGTACTCGGCACGCCAAACAGAAAAATCAATCCAGCAAATATCCAAGTGGCTTTGTTACGCTTCTCCTGTCGTCCTTTAATCACATTGCTGACATTGATTTCGATCATCGAGATGGACGAAGTGAGCGTTGCGAACAGGAACAGCAATATGAATAGTAAATAAAACCATGCGCCTCCTGTAATCTCAGCGAACACTTTAGGCAGTACGATGAACAGAAGCCCGGGACCCTGTGCTTCGTCCTGCATGCCGAATGATGCGACTGCCGGGAATACCGCAAGACCGGCACATATTGTGATGATGATCGTCGTAGCGACGATATATCCGGCACTGTGCGGAAGGTTCACGTCATCTTTGACGTATGATGCATAAGTGAGCATCCCCATCGCACCGAGGGACAAGGCAAAGAATGACTGTCCGAGTGCGAATAACACCGCCTCACTTGTAATGGCACTGAAATCCGGCATCAGCAGGAATTCTACACCTTCCATGGCACCGGGCAGCGTAAGACTTCTCGCAATCAGCAGAATGAAAGTGAGAAACAGGAGCGGCATCATAATTTTCGATGCGCGTTCTATCCCCTTTTCAATACCGCCTGTGACAATCCAGGCTGTAATAATCATGAAGGCCGCCTGGCCTGAAACGACCATCCATGGTGTGCTGGTCACCGCTTCAAACAATCCAGGCTGTGTGACATCGACCATATTAAGGATGTTTCCGATCGCGAGTACGAAATAGACGACGATCCATCCGCCGATGACACTGTAGAAGCTGAGCAGTATGAATGCGGCGACGTTTCCGAGCAATCCAATTAAACCGTATGCGCTGTTGCCGCCCAGAAATTTAAAAGTTTCTATGGATGGCCGCTTACCCAACCGGCCGAGTGTGAATTCCACCATCAGCATCGGGAGTCCGACCAGTAATGTAAATACTAAAAATATGAGGAGAAACGCGCCTCCGCCAAACTGGGCGACCATATAGGGGAACTTCCATACCGCTCCCAAACCCACTGCCGAACCTGCAGCAGCCAGTATAAACCCTAATCTGGATCCCCATTGCGCCTGTTGTTCTTTCATTATATGAACCACCTTACCCGTCAATTTTAATTCCGATAAAAAAAGCCACCCGGTCTGACCGGACAGCTTTGGTAAAGTGTGCCATCCGTCAGAGCAGATGGCTGATCTCAATTCCACAGCCACCGCAAGTACAAGACAAGTCGACCTGTACTTACGATGTGTAAATACAAGTCTACCTGCGATAGCTATACCAAATGTCGTTATGGATGGTGCGGAACATGAGAATCATCCTTCGGAAATATTAGAATGTCCTCATTTTACTTACATGAAAATAACTTGTCAAACATCAGATTATTCTGTACTTTCATTCCCGCACTGCATGGATCAGTTCCATTTCGATGGAAGCTGCATCCCCATTTAAATCATATTTGAACTGTTCGCCATTTATGAATACTGTTGGTGCGACTTCTATGCCGCGCTCCACCGTTTCATGGATAATATCCATGCTGAGATTCATCGTTGAGCGCTGTTCTTCGAGCCCGAATTCTTCCATCATTTTCGTTTGGATGAATTTACTGTCGGCAGCCGCCCACTCGTCCTGGTTTTCAAACATTTCCTTCATAAGATTATATGCTTTCGCCGGATTTGAGTAATCCAGGTATAGGTTGGCGATAGCACCGTGAAAGAGCCTGACTTTCGGTTTGTCAAAATGCTTGATCGTATAGCTCACCATGCCTTCATCTGTAAGCGGAATCAGCACTTTATCCGCCGCTTTGAAAAACTCGACGCAATAAGGGCATGCCATATTTATAAATGCTTCCACGCTTACAGGTGCATTTTCGTCGCCCAGATGCATTGCTTTCACTTTTTCTTCAGTCATAAATTGTCCCTCCGTTGATTCTTCGGTATAAGCAAATTATAGAGATTTCACAGTGGATAAGTAAAGGTTCATGCTTCTCCATTGACATACCCGGTTTCACGCGTTAAAGTAAATGAATTAATATAACATTACTCTTATCCAGAGAGGTGGAGGGACTGGCCCTTTGAAGCCTCGGCAACAGCTCACTGTGAGCCAGTGCCAATTCCAGTAGTCATTGCGGCTAGAAGATGAGAAGAGATAAAGTCTATTTGTGACCTCTTCTATATCAGAAGGGGTCTTTTTATGTTTCTATTACGCTGAAAATTATTTATAAAGGAGTCTCACTATGAAACAAGATCAGAAAAAAGGAAATCCCATTGCACTGTTACCTCTATTGGTATTTGTCCTGTTATTCATAGGCACAGGAATCATTACCGGCGATTTTACGGCGATGCCGATTCCCGTTGCAATCATCATAGCGATCATCGTCGCGTTATTCATCAGCCCTAAAGAGCGTCTGAATGAGAAAGTAGGGGTTATCACGCGCGGTGCCGGCAAAGAGAACATCATGCTCATGGTGCTCATCTTCCTGCTTGCCGGAGCTTTCGCGAGCGTGGCTGAAGGCATGGGTGCCGTGGACTCTACAGTGAACCTCGGACTGGCACTGCTTCCAAGCAGTCTGCTCCTTGTAGGTCTGTTTATCGTCTGCTGCTTCATCTCCATCTCGATGGGAACTTCCACCGGTACTGTCGTTGCCCTTGCACCGATTGCCGTGGGCATTGCCGATCAGACGGAAATCGGGCTGGCACTTGCGCTGGCGACCGTCATCGGCGGCGCAATGTTCGGGGATAATCTGTCTGTAATCTCGGATACGACGATCGTGGCAACACAATCCCAGGAAGTCAGGATGGTCGATAAATTTAAAGTGAACTTCTTCATCATCCTGCCCGGTGCAATTGTAACAGCTGTAATCCTTTATTTTATCTCTACCGGTTTTTCAACGGAAGTTGCATCCGGACTGGAATATAATCTGATCAAAGTACTGCCCTATCTGGCCGTATTGATTATTGCACTGCTCGGCGTCAATGTACTGACGGTGCTGGTCGGCGGTACTGTTTTCGCCGGAATCATCGGGTTTTTCGACGGCTCTTATAACTTCACTTCGTTTGTTGCGACTGCAGGCGAAGGGATAGCGGGCATGATGGAAATTTCAATCATTGCCATCCTGATTGGCGGGATGATTGGTCTGATCGAACATTACGGCGGCATCGATTACCTGCTTCATTTCATCACGAGCCGCATCCGTTCCAGGAAAGGTGCGGAGTTCGGCATTGCCTCACTTGTCAGTGCAACGGATGTAAGTACCGCCAACAATACAATCTCAATCATAATCACCGGCCCATTGGCAAGGGACATTGCGGATGAATATGGTGTCGACCGCAGGAAATCAGCGAGTATTCTGGATATATTTGCCGCGGCATTCCAGGGGTTGATCCCCTACGGCGGCCAGATGCTTGCCGCTGCCGGACTGGCAGCCATTTCACCTGTTGCGATTCTGCCCTACTCCATCTATCCTTTCACGCTGCTCATCTGTGGTGTAATAGCGATACTCATTGGGTTCCCGAAAAAACTGAATGCATAAAAAAATCCACTCCATGGCAATGCGCCATGGAGTGTTTTATATAACCCGGAATTCACTTCAGGTTATTTAATCTTCTCTTCTTCATCTAATTCTTCCTTCAATGCTCTCTGCAGTGTCTGGCTAAAGTTAATATTATTTTTCTTTCCCAGTTCTATCAGATACTTGGGGAGGGTTACCATTTTGTTCACCGTCTTATTTTCTTCTCTCATTCTGACGAATCTAGTGTCTGCCGTAATGAGCTGCAGTTGCTCGTTTTCATCTAATACGGAAATCAAACTCCGATATTCCGATGGCTCAGGTATATCATCATGATCATCTTCCATCACCAACAAGTGTCCTTCCAGTGCATCTTTTGCCATATATATAGCATCTTCAATATCTTCGCCAAAAGTGAGAGCACCTGGCAAATCTGGAAATCTTACATTATAAGCATCCTGTTCATACTGTAATACGGCATAGAAATGATACTTCATCTCCTGTGTCCTCCATTCTTTAAAAGGCGGGTTAAAAATCAAATCAGACCAGCCTGCTTTAAAATCGCTTTTTCTGTTCCTTTGGGTAAGTCTTTCTTTGGATGTGGTATAGTCACTTTTCCCGGTTTTTCCGGATGTTTAAAATGGTGATGACTGCCAACAGCCTTCAGGAGGAACCAGCCATCATCTTCTATCTTTTGATTACATCTCTGGATGAACTCATTTTTATTTAGCTCCTGAATTTATTATAACATATGTAAAAACATATGTCTTAAGGTGCAGTGCAATACATACGGTCCCCTTTTATGTTTAGAAGGGGCTAATATATAAACCCCCTTTTAACTTCCTGTAAGTCAAAAGGGGGCCGGGTCCAGCCTATTCTTCTTGCGTCATACCCATCGCTACATAGACCATCATCTTCACGCCGTCGATAAAGCCGTCTTCATCAATGCCGAATTTCGGATGGTGATGCGGATATTCCATATCCTTCTCTTTGTTTCCCACACCGATCCAGGCATATGTACCCGGCACAAGTCTTGAGAATGCCGAGAAATCTTCCCCACCCATTGCGAGGGGATATTCGAACACTTTATCTCCGAATTTCTCTTCAGCAATTTGCCGCACTTTATCTGTCTTCTCATCATTGTTTACGACTGCTGCATACCCGAATTGGAAGTTGAAATCATAAGTTGCACCGTACATATCGCATACACTTTTTACAACCTGTTCCATTTTCTCTTTTACCAGCATTCTTGTGTCGTCATCGATTGTACGTACGCTGCCCGATAATTGGGCAGTATCCGGAATGATGTTCTTCGCACTTCCGGCATGGAAGTTTGTTGTAGAAATGACCACCGAATCGAGCGGTGATGTAATTCTTGAAACAATCGTCTGGAACTGATTGATGATCTGCGTCCCGATAATCACCGGATCCACTGTCAGTTCAGGCTGGGAGGCATGGCCTCCGCTGCCCTGGATCACCAGCTCGAATCCATCTGAATTGGATGTGATCGGACCGTTCTTGATTCCGATCTTACCCGTTGGAATCGGTGTGAATAGATGCTGTCCGTAGATAAAGTCCAGATCATCAAACAAGCCGGTCGCCACCATCTCCTGTGCACCGCCCGGAATCAATTCTTCCGCATGCTGGAAGATCAGGTACACTTCACCATGCAGTTGATCTGTGTTCTGGGAGAGCACTTTCGCTGCACCAAGCAGGATGGAAGTATGGCCGTCATGGCCGCACGCATGCATTTTTCCGGGAACTTCGGAAATAAAATCAATATCTTCCCGCTCTTCATTGACCGGCAGTCCGTCGATATCTGCGCGCAGTCCTATTTTCTTTCCGGGATGCTCCCCTTTGATGATACCAAGAACGCTCGTTTTGGTCGGACGGCTGATCTCGATGCCATCCATCTTTTCCAATGCATCTTCAATATACTGGCTGGTCCAATGTTCTTCAAATGAAAGTTCCGGATGTTTGTGCAGTGTCCGCCTCCATTCAAAAACCTCTGACATGACATTTTCTATTTGCTTTTCAATACTCATTTATAATACGCCTCCGAAATTTTTATTCTGGCAGATAGATCGGTCCATCAATACCGAGAGGTAAGCCAAGCAGATACCATACAGTCAACAGGATCGTCCATGCAAAGAACAGTACGATCGAGTATGGCAGCAGTGTGGCAAGCAACGTACCCAATCCTGCATTCCTGTCATAGCGCTGTGCAAATGCAAGAAGCAACGGCAGATAAGGCAGCATCGGTGTAATCGGGTTCGTGAATGAATCCCCGATACGGTAAAGCATCTGTGTAAATGCCGGATCATATCCGAGCAGCATGAACATCGGCACGAAAACCGGTGCCAGTATCGCCCATTTTGCCGATGCACTGCCGATCAGCAGGTTGATGAGTCCCGCCAGCAGAATGAAGCCGATGATGAGCGGAATGCCGGATGCATTGACCGCCTCCAGAGCGTTCGCACCCTTGATGGCTATGATCGGCCCGAGGTTGCTCCAGCTGAAATAGGCAAGCATCTGTGCTGCAAAGAATACAAGGACGATGTAGCTGCCCATCGTACCCATCGCATCACCAAGCATGCTCCCGAAATCCTTCGTAGATTTTATCGTACCCGCTTTCAGTCCATAGACGAGGCCCGGCACGAAGAAGAAAATCGTCAGGATGAAGATGATCGAATTCATGAAAGGAGATTCCTGTATGATCGATCCGGTTTCTGTGTTACGGAAAATTGCGTTCTCGGGCAGAAGAAGCACCATGAAGACGAGGAAAGTGAGGATGGCGGAAATGTTCGCCCATCTGAGCGCCGTGACCTCTTCCTTCTTCAGCGGTTCTTGATCAGCCGTCTCCAAACCTTCATATGTACCAAGGCGCGGCACCGTAATCTTCTTTGTCACAAAATAGACGATGAAGAGCAGGAAGAACGTCGCCACTGCCGTGAAGTAATAGTTCATCAGTATGTTCCCCGAATAATCCGGATTGATCAGCTGTGCCGCCGGTTCAGTAAATGCAATCGCCAGCGCTTCCGTCATACCCGGAATGACATTTGCTGCGAACGCTCCAAGCGAGGCAGCATACGCCATGACCAGTCCGACGAACGGATGGTATCCGAGTTTCATGACGACCATCGCCGCAATCGGCGGCAGGATGATTGGCGCTGCGTCACCGGCCACGTTACCGATGATGCCGACCAGGATGATCGCCGGCAGGATGAGTTTCTTAGGGGATACTTCGATGGCACGTTTCATTGCCGTTTCGAAATATCCTGATTTTTCAGCAATGCCGATACCGATCATGACTACCAGCACCATGCCGAGCGGCGGAAATTCACTGAAGTTCGTGATTGCTTCGGTAAAAATGCGGACGATCCCTTCCCCATTGAGCAGGTTCACTGCCTGGATCGTTTCTCCGTCCGCCGGATTGACCGCTTCCCATTTCATCATTCCCCCGATGAAAGACGCACCCAGAATCATAAACATCAGGATGATGAATAGTACTATAGGATCGGGGAGTTTATTCCCCACCCGTTCAATGATATCCAGGAAGCGGTTGAATATCCCCTTCTTTTCACTTTTACTTGCCATAAGCACCTTCCTCTTTGCAGCAATTTTCTAATTATTAGACTATTATTCCAAAATCGGATAAAAAGCACAAGGTATATTTCTAAACTATATAAGTTGAACTAAATTATTGCGTTTTCTGATGGATCGGATGTATACTGGAGAAAAATCCCCGAGGAAGGTGACTCCGTTGACTCATCAAAATCAGATTGCCGAACTGCAAAAAGCGATGCAGGAAACCCAAGACCGCCGAATGTTTGAGCGCTACCAGGCCGTTTTTCTCTGTCTCAGCGGATATACGCAGAAAGCGGCGGCAGACATCACAGGCCGTTCCCGCCGGTCTATCAACAGTTATGTGACGGCCTATAAGAAAGCCGGGTTGGCAGGATTGGTTCGGGGAAAAGGCAGCGGCAAGCCCAAAAGTCTGACAGATGACCAGGAAAAAGCGTTGGAAACAGTGATTGCCGAGCAACTGCCGAGCGACGTCGGCTTCGAGAATCGCGCCAACTGGACCCTCGCATTGGCTGCTCAATACGTTGAACGGGAGTGGGGCGTCTCCTACTCTCTCAAAGGCATGTCCATTGTGCTGAAACGACGGGGGCTGAGCTTCACGCGTCCGACCTACACCCTTGAAAAGGCCGACCCGGAAAAACAGCGTCAATTCAAAGAAGACACCTTTCCAGCGTTAAAAAAAACTGATTTTTGAAGAGATTGACCATCTCCTGTTTGTGGACGAATCCATGATTCGTGACTACCCGGCCATCGGGCCGACCGGGTTCCGCAAAGGCCAGCAGCGCATCATCCCCACGACGGGGCAACACCGGGGCGCCAAACTGATCGGGTCTTTGGACTATGAAACCGGCGAAGTGTTGTGCATCGAGAGAGAAACCTACGATGCACAGGCCTTCCTGGAATTTCTCCAGACCCTTCGCGCCCATTATTCAGGCGAGAAAATAGCCATCGTATTGGACAACGCCCGGATCCATCATGCCGAGCTGATTCAGCCCTTCCTTGAAGCTCACCGGGACCAGCTGGAACTGGTATTCCTGCCCCCCTATAGCCCGCAGCTGAATTTGATTGAAGGCTTGTGGAAATGGTTGAAAGCATCGGTGATTAATAATGTCTTCTTTCCAAATGTCCAAAAAATTAAGTTGGCTGTCCGGGGATTCATTCAAGATATCAACCGGCACAAGGAGACGGTCATCGACCGATTGTGTGTTCAGCTATAGTAAGAAAATATTAAATTCAACTTATATAGAACTGCAATACAAAAGGTAAACTAAACTTTACATTTAAAGATTAATGATGTATCTTGAAATTACATGAGGTGAGTAGATGATAATCAATTGTGTAAGAGAATATCGAAAAAAAAACAACTATTCACAAGAATACTTAGCTTCTCTTCTTAGGGTGTCCCGACAAACGATTATCTCTATAGAGAAAGGGAAATTCTATCCATCCCTAGAATTGAGTTTTAAGTTAGCAAGATTATTCGAAGTAAGTATTGAAGATCTATTCAAATACGAGACAAACTATGTTGAATGTCAATACTGAGCGGGTGATCTTAAAAAGAAGGCATAAGCATTAAATGAAGGCATGCCAAATAAGCCTATGCAGTTCAAATTTTTTGAATCACTAGACTAATTTGGATTCATCAAAAGGCTGATTCGATTTCAGTAAATAAAATAGGACACGTACAAGTTTCTTGGCGACATGTGACAGTGCGACATTGTAATGTTTGCCTTCTTCTAGCTTCTTAAGCAAATATACTTTAAAAACGGGAGAACGCATGGCAATTAATCGCGCGCTTGTAGAATTGCCCAACGCAAAGCGGGAGAACCACGCTTCACCATTTTACCTTGACCAGAAAACGTACCAGATTGGTAGATGGAAGGTTCCAAGCCGCTGAACGCCAAGAGTTGCCCAGGATTCTGAAACTGTTCAATGGATCGAATCTCAGCAAGGATTACACTGCCCAAACGATGAGAGATTCCTGGAATGGTTAAAATCGGTGACTGAATCTGTGCCATCAATGATTGAATCTGTTGATCGGTTTCTTGGATTATTTGTTGATAGAATTGAATGACTTCAATCAAATGTTTGAGTTCGAAAGATAGACTGGCTGAGACAGTGCCGATAGATGTTCTCGCTAAATCCCGAATCTCTACGGCACGTGCTTTGCCTACTCTGCCCCGAGACGCCTGTTTCAGTATCGTCGTGAGACGGGTCAGATGTGCATCCGCTAGTTGTGTAATCGATGGATAAATGGAAAGCATCGCATACACATATTTAAGATGCATACTGGGTTTGCTGAGTCGCACGGATAATTCAGGAAAAGTTAAATCCAGTACTCGCGTGTATTGGATTTTCAAATCGGCTTGGTTTTTCCCGATACGTGAACGATGGCGTGTCAGACGCTTGAGTTCTTCAATGACCGGGTTCACTTGTGGCGGTGCGGATTTTCTATCCAGGAAACATTTATGGGCAATCGTCAAGGCGTCTTTTTTATCCGTTTTTGTCTTGCGCAAGGAAGTTGACCTGGCAAATTCTTTAATGAGCAGCGGGTTGTACGTATGCACCATGTAGTGCTTGGATTGTAGGAACTGTAAGAGATTCATGGAGTATATGCCAGTATCCTCCATCGCAATCGTAATCTCTTCGTTAAATACTTCCTGGAGCTTTTTTAAGGTTTGATTCAGTAACTCGAAGCCCTCACGATTATTTTTAATGCGCAGATGAGATCTTCGGACATCACCCGAATCATCTATTATCGCAATATCATGTTTATGCTTCGCGACATCAATGCCTACAAAAAGCATGGGTATCATCTCCTATACTTATTTTGGCGCTATGGTGTCCACGCACTCTCTGCCATGTAACTTTACTTGAGATTAAACGTCGAAGCGTTATCAAACTCATTACCAATAAAGCAAAGAGCTGTGGTTAGAGCCTCGTATGACCAGTTACCACAATAATGGCTCTGTTGGAGGGAACACTAATCCACAGCGCATATTAACAGTATAAAATAACTATTAATAATAGAGGGAGCTAACCTCTAGTTATAAATATAAGGAGGAATAAAAAATGAATTTAAACGAAAAAAAAGAATATCCTAATCAATCAAATGCTATAAATTACATCGTTTATATCTTATTAGTGATAGTTGGTACTGGGAGTATACTTTTGAATCACACAAACTTACTTTTGTTTAATATAGTTGTGATTACCATAGGATTAACAGGAATCATTGAAGAATATTTTTTTAAATCCAACGAACCTCGTGATGAGAGAACGAAATTGATTGGTTATAAAAGCGGATTCTTTTCTCATCATATAACTAATTTAAGTATCATTGTATTTTCTTTTTTAGTCGCTGTTAATTATGTAAATAATATTACTGTAGTTCTTCTATCACTCTTATTAATCAATACTTTATCTTTCATAATCTCATTAACTGTTAATAGCCTGAAAAATTAGATTTATTAAGAGCCATCATTACTTTTTAATTCCTTCGTTTGTCAAAATAAGCTAGACAATCTGCCTACATCCATGTAACTCATAAATACTTCCAACGGGGTTTGGTAATCTAGGGACTTTCTTGGTATATTTTCTCCAGTATATACCCGATTACCAGAAAGCGAAATAATCTAGTTCAACTTATATAGTTGAAAAATTTACCCGACGGCTCTCAATGTAATCAGTTACATAGACAATTATAGAAAATATTACCTGTCATGGATTACAAAAAATTCCCTTCACTCTGTCATCCGGCAAGGACAAATGTGAAGGCAAATTATTAAATACTATTTCATCCAACTTTAAAATCTCTGATGGTTTCAATGAACCGTTCCATTATATATGAGGGATTAGTATGATTATGCCATATGAAATCTGTAGAGATGTTGCTGTATTGCCCGGGAATCTCATGACTGTAGAGAGAACCTGATACTATCAGTTCAGAAACGCTCGATCTGGGGACGAGGCTTACCCCGAATCCGGCTTTCACACTGCCGATGATCGTTTCCAATGTCCCGAATTCTTTCAACCTGTTTCTCTCGATGTCCTCATCATTAAGCCATCTTTCCAGATTGGCCCTGTAGCTGCACCCCTTTTTGAATACAAGCATCGGCTTCTGTCTTAAAGTTTCGGCTGTGATATCCGGTTCTTTGGAAATCAATACAAGCGTTTCCCTCAAAAGCTCTATTTTATTAATTTTCGGATGATTATCAAAGTCGGCAACGAAAGCACAATCGATATCTCTGTTTATAATCTGTGCCACAATATTCTTCGTCACATCGGTATATACTGATAAATTCGCGTTGGGGTAATTGATCTGGTAGTCCGTTAATATTTCAGGAAGTTTAGTGATCGTTTCCACCGCACCGATATTAATGTTACCTGCCGGGGAATCTTTTTTGAATGCTTCCTGCAGGTCATCGACGAGGTGCAGGATTTCATCTGCATACTCCAGAAGCTTTTCACCATCGGCTGTCAATCTAGTGCCCCGGCTGTGGCGCAAAAGCAATTCCGCCTCCAGCTCCGCTTCCAGCACTTTGATCCGTGTGGTGATATAAGATTGTACAAAGCTTAATTTCTGCGCCGCTTTACTGATACTGCCGAGCTCGGCAACGCTCTTGAATATCCGTAAATCCTTAAGCTCCATCATACCCCTTCTTCCTGATTCTTCTCGTATTTGGGATTTCAATTATTATACAAGAGAATTGCAGAAAGATACAATGGAAACGTTTTATCCTGCGTATTTTAAAATGAGCTGTTTATAAAAATCAATGGCTCTTAAATAGGCGCTGACATCAACATGCTCGTTGGGCTGATGGGCCAGCGTCTCATCACCGGGCCCGTAGATCAGTGTCGGAATGCTGCTGTCGGAGTTTAAGACTGCTGCATCTGTATAGTAGGATACACCGTATACATCGCCCTTCTGCCTTTCCTTTAAATAAAGGGCCGTCTCGATGATTTCCTCATCTTCCCCTGTCAGAATCGATGGCCTGTTGAGCACTTCGCTCATTTCAAATTCCGGCGCCCCGTCCTGCCCGAAGAGGTGCTCCAGACGTTCATTTAACTCCGTGAACAGTTCTCTGTGATTCTGCGGTGCCACACTTCTTATATCAATGTTCATCCTGCACTGGTCCGGTATGACGTTCGTCTGAACCCCGCCTGTAATTTTATTGGCCGAAATACTGCTTTTGCCAAGGGGCGCCTTCTCCACTTTCCAATCGATTTTCACTGACTCGACAATCCGGATCACTTTCGCCATCCATTCCACCGCATTAATGCCATGTTCCGGCATTGCACCATGTGCAGTCTTGCCGGAGATGACGATTTCAACCCAAAGTGCGCCTTTATGTCCGACAGCCACTTTTTCTTTTGTCGGCTCGCCGATGACCAATGCATCAATGTCCTCCATACCTGCCGATTCCAGATAATTGAATGCACCGCAACTGTCCACCTCTTCACCGGCAGTGGCCAGAAATACGACATCTTTCGACAGCTCAATGCCTGCTCTATGAATCTGTTCCACTGCCAGATACATTGCGGCCAGACCGCTTTTCATATCAGAAGCCCCGCGGCCGTATAATCTATCATTTATGATATCTCCGCTGAAAGGGCCGTAATCCCATTGCTGCTCACCCACTTTAACCGTGTCCATATGACCGCACAGCATGAGTTTACCGGCATTGTCCGCTTTTGATTTTAAAGATATTTCAAAATTGCTTCTATTCTCATCGATATCTGTTATTCCGTAGCCCAGACCGGCCGCTTCACATCTTTCGATGAATTTTTCAGTGACATGGTGTTCATTGCCCGGCGGATTTGTACTGTCTGTCCGGATGAGGGACTGTAAAAATTGCACATGATCATTCCTCAACATGATGCCTCCTATCAAAATGGCTATGACTTAACATTTTCCGGATACAGGGCCGGACGTTTTGCAGAAAACAGTGAAATATCCTGGATTGTCTCCCCTTTGGTCACAAGTTCGCTTAAAACCTCGCCCACTACGCTGGAAAACTTATAACCGTGTCCGGAAAAGCCGCCCGCAATCGCGATATGGGAATGTTCAGGGTGTAGATCGATAACGAAATTTTCATCCGGGGTGTTTGTGAACAAACAGGTTTTCCCGACATTGAGGCTGCCGTTCGCCTCTGCCATATATTCACCCAGAAAACCGCGCAGATCCCCTTCATCGATATCATATGCACCGAATTCACGGTTGATATATTCCGGGTCTGTATCGACGCCGTTGTCATAACGGCCCACTTTCAGTCCCGTTCCATCAATGCATGGGAATCCGTAGAATACCCCGCTTGGCAGGTCGCCGAAGAATCCCGGGAAAGTATCCGCATTATATAACCGGTCATCGGAATTGAACCATCCGATTGCGCGTCTGCTGGGCTGGAGCGCAATTTTCAAATCCAGGTCGGAGAGGATTTTTTTATTCCATGCGCCGCCGCTGACAATCAGTTTATCCGCTGTAAAGCTTCCATCGTGTGTATCCACAGTGACTGAATCCGCTTCTACATCGATATTCAGCACCGGCGCGTCCGTCATGAGTTCCGCACCATTTTCAAGCGCAAGACGGCGGAATGTACGAATGCAGTTTTCACTGAATAAAACACCGGCATCCGGTTCGTAGCATCCGATATTCCCGTCCGGCACAGTGATGCCCGGCCAGCGTTCGTTCATTTCATCAGCGGAAAGCGGCTCGATATTCATGTCATAGGCGTGACCGGAAGCGATTGCCTGCTGGACAAATTTGGAATCCGCCATCCCAAACGACAGTACACCTGTTTTTTTGAAGAGCGTTTCGGTCGTCTGCCTGGCAAGGTCATCCCAAAGCTTCTGGGCTCTTATCGCAATTTTGGTATATTCAATCCCTTCTCCGCATGCATGGCGGATGATACGCGTGTCTCCACTGTGACTTCCATTGGCATGCGGCGGATCAAATGCATCAATCATCAATGTGCTGACCCCTTTTTGTGAAAGATAATACCCTGCAGCCATCCCCATAGACCCGGCACCTACAACAATTACATCATAATCATTCATAATATCTCTCCTTCCACTTCATATGTTAATGAAAGCATACCCCGTTCCGACCATCATTGTAAAATTACTATAAACGATATTATGTATCTCAATTTGAGATGGGTCAGAAATAAACCTGTGATAAGATAGGATAAAACAAATGAAGGATGATTCCATTGCTCACTCAGATCTCCTCCCATGTTCATATCCTTCCGTCTGATGCGGAGCGGGACCGGCCGAACCTCGGATATATCCATGGACAGAATTACAGCATGCTCATCGATACGGGAAATTCACAGGCCCATCTGCAGATGATGCTGCATGAAATAGAGAAAGCAGGGTTCCCTGCTCCCAAAATTGCTCTCATCACTCATTGGCACTGGGACCATACCTTTGCGATGCATGCATTCGACGGCCTGACTGTCGCGCACAGGAAAACGAATCAGATTCTGGGCACACTTACACAATGGGAATGGACAGAGGAAGCAATGGCCGAACGTCTCCGGACCGGGGAAGAATGCGAATTTTGTGATACGCATATAAAAGTGGAATATGATGACACCACGAAAATCAAAGTCGTCCAGGCGGACATCGCGTTCAACGGGTCCACTGCATTCAATTTGGGTGATGTCACAGTTGAAGTCACGCCGATCACGAATCCTCACTCGGATGACGGCGTAGTTGTTTATATTAAAGAAGACAAAGTTCTATTCGCCGGGGATGCCGATACGGGCGATTTTTATACATTGGACGGCGGATATGATCCGGATCGTTTCTATCATTACATCAATGAAGTCGATAAAATTGATTATGAAACATACATCCATGGACATCTGGATCCAATGACGCGAGAAGCGGTCAGAGCCTTTCGCAAACAGATTGAAGATGAAGAACTTTGAAAATGAGACATTCGGTTGAACGCACAAGTAAACCGGAAGGCAAATCGGATATTATGAAGGAATTTTAATTTATTTTTGAAATTCAATTCTCCTGTGATACACTGGGCGGCAACCATCATTCAGCAAAACAGGAGCGATCATTTCAATGAATTCAATCAGTCAGCTTTTAACTGGGAATATTAAACTTACATTGCTGCTTATCGGAATTGTGCAGTTAGTATCCGTTATTGTAATGATATTGATGCAGCATCATTTCCATACCGAAGAAATCAATATACTGATCAACGGCGCCGTTGCGAGAGATGAGAATTATGAACTCGTCATACATAATGAACTGACGCAGGCATACAGCTTTAGAATCAAATAATGGAATATATGTACAAGGGGGCTTAAAGTGTACGGCTATCTGGTGTTACTTTCTTTTTTTGCTTTTATAATTTACACCAATACGATTCAAACATTTAACAGCATATCAGCACTCCTGATTTTTATGATTGTTGTAATTGTATTGGGTTTTTTGGAAAAACAGCAACAAAAGAAAAAACGAATGAGTCTTCAGGAAAAATTTTTAAAAGAATGTATTTATTTGCTTTTTGTCGCATTGATATGTATTATTCCGACTTTTATATACGAAAACCCATTTCCTGACCTTACCGACCCTAAGTTTTTAATCATTTTCGCAGTCGCTGTGCTGGGCAGCATTGCAGCCGATGCGGTGCAATATATGTTCACCAAAGAAGATTCCGGATAAAGACAAAGCGGAGACTGGAAAACCAGCCTCCGCTTTCATACATATTATTATCATTTTGATAAATAATAAGCCCCCAGCTTTATTTATCCAACCAGTTCATTACTTTTTGCGTAATGTTTCCAGGAAGCTCAGCGTGCTTAAGCCAAAGAATTTTAGTGCATTTTTACTACCTTCGTAACCGTGGCCGGCTTTGTAGTGCTTCAGGATCGCCATCCCCAGAACAGCGTTGATCATCAATGTTCCGATTCTTGTAAATGTTTTACCGAGGAATGAGGCGAATAAGAATATTGAACCGATTGTTTCGAAATATCCGGCAATCTGCATCTGTTTGCTGTCTACCTTAAATTCGTTTTCAAAGTCTTCTCCCATTTCACCTCCGCTTTTCACTTTCTGAAGGCCACCATCAATCATACCTTTTCCAATATAAGCGTTTAATAGATAATGAATCATATTAAAAATCTCCTTTATAATTAAATTATTTTCTCACTTTCTGTTCTGTTAAGCCGTAATCGACATTGCATCAAAATCAGTTGTTCAGCCAGTTCCTTGCTTCTGTTGCGACTTCCTGTGTCAGGCTGTGTCCGTTGACCCAGGCCGTCGTAACATCTGCGCCTCTTTCTTTGAAGAGATTGATGACTCTTTCGCTTTCGGATTCCGGCACGATCGGGTCGCCTTTACCGAGTGACAGGAATACTTCCGCATCACTGAAGTCCTGCTTTTCTTCTATATCCGCCGGATACAGTGGTGCAAACAAAGCCGCCTTTTTGAATTTGTCCGGCTGCTGGAGCATCATCTGTATCGCAATGTTAGAACCGTTGGAGAACCCGACAAATACAACGTCTTCCAGTTTGAATTCATGCTCATTAGCCTTTTCTGTGATGAAGTCATAGAGCTCATTTCCCCGGAATTCAAGGTCTTCCCAGTCATACTGGCCTTCTCCGTGACGTTTGAAGTATCTGTTCATGCCGTTTTCCTGCACGTTCCCTCTGACACTTAAAATGTTGTATTCCGGATTGAGCAATTCCGCGAGCGGAACCAGATCATTTTCCGTACCGCCTGTACCGTGCAGAAGCACAAATACCGGCGCCCCTTTTTTCTTTTCGTTATAAATATGTTCCATCAATTATCCGCTCCATTCATTAAATTATTTCGGTCGTTCCACTGTAAACATTCTGCCCAATTCAGCATAATCATTCCCTGCGAGTCTGCTGACTGCGCCCAGCTTCAGCGGATCGATATAACCGTCCTGATAAATCGCTTCATCTATATGATAGTGTTTCACTTTTAACAATAAAACGTCCGTTGTCGGTACATCATCATCGTTACGGACGACGACCGAGTCATACAGTTCCGTTTCAAACCTCACTTTGGATTCATTCAAACCGGGGACTTTCACAGTTTTTGAATCCACTGTAGTAAAGTCCGATATATCCAATTCGCTTTTCTCCGGCCCAAGCGGTGCAGAGGTGATATTTGCCGCTTCAACATTTTCCGTATCCACCACGTGGATGACGGCTTCTTTATTTCCCAATATGTTTCTGGCAGTGTCTTTAGATGCACCGTCTGCACGCTGCACTGCAATCGACAGCATCGGCGGATTGTAGGTGACGATGTTGAAGTAGCTGAACGGGGCGACATTGACCACGCCGTCCTCCGACATCGTTGATACCAGCGCAATCGGCCTCGGTATCACGGAACCGATCAGAAATTTCTTTTTCTCTTTCGCTGTCAGGTCCTCCGGTGAAAAGTTCAACATTGCATCCACCTCTTATATATCCAGTTTCGGCAATAATCGCTCGTATTCCGGTCTTCTGTGTTCATACTGCTCCGGTAATTTCAACGCTGTTCCCAGTGCGGCCATATCTTCGTCTATCTCGAAGCCCGGTCCGTCTGTTGCGAATTCGAACACGACATTTCCCCGTTCTCCAAGATAGATCGAATTGAAGTAGCTTCTGTCTTTTACTACGGTGACCTCGAATCCTTCTTCTCTCAGTGCCGACTGCCACGCTTTAAGCACATCCATATCCGGTACGGACCATGCGATATGGTGGACGGTGCCGATGCCGAATCTGCCGGCCGGCTGCGGCGGGATGGCTGTGATGATGTGGTGTTTTTCCGCGCCCACAGTTTCAAAATGATGGTTTTGGCCTTCTATATCCAATTCATTCAATCCCATTTGACCTGTAAGCAGTTCTTTTGTCCCTTCCGGATTGTCGGACAACAGCACTGCGCCATGGAATCCCAGTATTTTATCCATTTCCGAAGTCTCTTCACCTTCGACGATTGCCAGCTCCAGTCCATGGATGTCATCGAACTCAAGCGTATCTTTACCAAAGAGCTGGGTCAGTTCCGATTTAATATTTTGGCCATCCAGATGTTCTTTCCAGAGGGACAGGTTGCCTTTTGGGACCCGGAAAGCGATTCTGCCGACCTGGCCGCTTCCCTTGCGTCCATGATTTTCATTGGACCACGGGAAGAATGTGATGACCGTTCCCGGTGTAACATTGTCATTTGAAAAATAGAGGTGGTAGACCCCCGGATCATCAAAGTTGACTGTCTGCTTGATCAGTCTGAGTCCCAGCACATCTCTGTAAAACTTCAGATTTTCATTCGGGTCGCCGACAATTGCGGTAATATGGTGAATTCTTCTAATTGCTTCCATTTTCACTTCTCCTTATGATCATTTTGAACGCTTCGTATCGAACGGACGGATCTGAGCTTCAATATATTCCCGTTTCGGCTCAAGGAATGGGGGCAGTGCAAGACTCTCGCCCAATGTTTCATATGGCTCATCATCCATGAATCCCGGCCCGTCCGTGGACACCTCGATCAGGATATGGCCGACACGTGTGTAGAGTGCTTCGAAATAGAAACGATCTACATTGCCGGAATGGCCCATGCCGATTTCATCATATTTCGCTTCCCATTCCTTGATTGCGTCATGGTCTTTCACCCTGAATGATACGTGATGGACCTGACCGTATCCTTGGCGCCCTGCTGCCGTTGCATCATTTCTCAGGATGACCTGGCCGCCGTTGCCGCCTGCGCCGACTTCAAACAGTGTGATATTCTCTTCTTCAAGGATCGGTTTCATGCCGAATACTTCACTGAGCACTTTTTTGAAATCTTCATAGTAGCTTACCGTGATTTCAATCGGTCCCAGACCATAGATTGCCTTATCTTCGGGTACCGGACCGTCCTTCCATGGTTTGCCAGGAGCTACGCCCTCATTGTTTTCATCAGAAAACAATTGATATCTCTGTCCGTCGGACTCTTCAAAAGGCAGCACCTTCTTACCAAAGAGCTCCTGGATGCCCTGGTGCTTCACACCAAATTCCTCGAAACGTTCCTTATAGTATTCGAGTGCCGCATCGTCCGGAACCCTGAGTCCTGTTCTGGAAATCGAATTCGTTCCCGGTGCGCCCTTAGGGTTGTTCGGAAAGTCGAAGAATGTCATGTCCGTCCCCGGTGAACCGACATCGTCTGCGAAGAATGTATGGTACGTGTGGATATCATCCTGGTTCACCGTCTTCTTAACCAGTCTCATGCCCAGAACATCCGTAAAGAATTCATAGTTTCTCATTGCATTATCGGTCATTGCCGTCACATGGTGGATTCCCAATAGTTCAGTTGCCATTATTTAAAAACTCCTTTGTATTTTATAAATTATCTCGAATTCGAGATAATAGTTTATTTTTAAGCTTGTATCCTTTGGGATACAAGCATTATTTCAATAGACTCTCTGCATGTATGCCGATGCGTTTGAGGAGGTGTATGGCATCTGCCACTTCATCATCATCCCACTCGTCAAAAATGGTATTGATCAATGACTCCTGTTCCCCAACGCGGGTATCCATATACGTTTTACCCGCCTCCGTGATGCAGGCAAACATCTTGCGGCGATCCGCTTCACACGGTTTCCTGTATAGAAATCCTTTATCCTCAAGCTTGTCTATGACGTAAGTGATGCTGCCGCTGCCCATAAGCACCCTTTTCCCGATCGATTGGATCGGCTGATCGCCCTTATGGTAAAGCAGTTCCATCACAGCGTACTCGTTCAGATTGATTTCCTGCTTCAAAAAATCCTGCTTGATCAGTTTCTGAACCGATTGGGATGATTTGATGAAAACAGTAAACGCCTTGATGCGTGGATCTTTCTC
The DNA here is from genome assembly GCF_046736035.1 of Salinicoccus sp. HZC-1. GTDB lineage: Bacteria > Bacillota > Bacilli > Staphylococcales > Salinicoccaceae > Salinicoccus. The sequence continues at coordinate 2,490,112 of NZ_CP177130.1, forward strand.
TTCCATGTCTGCACCCCCTCGAAAATTACATCAAAATTAATTATATTAAATTTAATATATATTTTAACTGTTTTTATCTTACATCATGTACTTACAAAATGCAAGCAGTTAAGATAAGGTTTAATGGATACTGATTTCATAGCGTGATTCGGAGGAAAAGCGGGAATAATCCATAGAACATGAATATCAGGAGCTGAATAAGATGAGTATTGTAAGAGGCATGAATCACATCGGCCTGACCGTTCCCGACATTGAAAGTGCAACAGCATTCTTCAAGAAAGGACTGGATGCGAAAGTGGCCTATGACAGCCAGACACTGGATGATCCGCCGCGGGGCGGCGCTGAAGTCGAGCGGTTCCTTGGAATCCCGAAAGGATCTGAAATCGTGAAGAAACGGATGATTGTCATCGGCAGCGGACCGAATATCGAAATGTTCCAGTTTGAAAATGCATCATCTGCGGAACCCTTGGATCTTGCGGACCATGGATACACCCATCTCTCTTTTTATACCGATGATTTGGAAGCGGCATTTGAGAAGTTGAAATCCGCGGGCGGAGTGCCCTTATCAGAAATACACGAAAACACCAAATATGAAGATACCCAAGGCAGCGGGACCGTCTATTTCAAAACACCATGGGGCAGCCTGATTGAACTGCAGAGCATTCCGAATGGGTACTACTATCCCGAAGACAGTGAATCGGAAGTGTTCGTACCCGAATAATTAAGATATCTGCGTTTTGCGTAGATACTTTGGGGAATAGGGCAAATAGACTTATTCTGAAAAATTTAGGAGCGTGTCTAATTAATGAAAGAGTATTCGAGGAAAGATATATTAAGAATTGCAGAAGATGAGAATGTCAGATATATCAGGCTGCAGTTTACAGATATTTTAGGTGCGATTAAAAATGTGGAAATACCCTTAAAACAGCTCGGCAAAGCCCTGGATGGTGAAATGATGTTCGATGGCTCCTCCATCGAAGGGTTTACACGCGTGGAAGAATCCGATATGTTCCTTAAACCCGATTTGAGTACGTGGGTGATCTTCCCCTGGTCATCCGATGATGCGAGAATCGGCAGACTGATCTGTGACGTTTACGGTATAGACGGAGAGCCCTTCCTGGGAGATCCAAGGTCAAACCTGAAAAGAACAGTGAAGGAAATGCAGGAAATGGGCTACGACAAGCTGCAGCTGGGACCGGAACCGGAATTTTTCCTTTTCAAACTGGACGATGAAAGAAGACCGACGACCGAGTTGAGTGATACCGGCGGTTACTTTGATATGCAGCCCATTGATTTTGGCGAGGACTGCCGCCGCGACATCACACTGACCCTCGAAGACATGGGGTTTGAAGTAGAAATGTCGCACCATGAGGGCGCGCCGAGCCAGCATGAAATCAGCTTTAAATACAGTGATGCCGTTACGGCTTCGGATAATATCCAGACATTCAAGCTGGTTGCCAAGACGATTGCGAGAAAGTACGGGCTGCACGCGACATTCATGCCGAAACCACTTTATGGCATACCCGGCAACGGCATGCATTACAATGTGTCCCTGTTTAAAGACGGCAATAATATCTTCTATGATGAAAATGATGAATTCGGACTCAGCCAGTGCATGAGATACTTCATGGCCGGGCTGTTGAAACATGCCAGAGGCTTTACGGCTGTGTGCAATCCGCTCGTGAATTCCTACAAAAGGATGCAGTCCGGATTCGAAGCGCCCAAATATGTGGCATGGAGCGGCAGCAACCGCTCACCGCTGCTCAGAATACCGCCTTCCCGCGGTATGGCAACACGGGCAGAAGTCAGATCCCTCGATCCGACAGCAAACCCCTACCTCGCATCAGCATTAATACTGAAAGCGGGATTAAGCGGGATTGAAAATAAGCTGGAACTCGAGAATCCCGTCAATGAAAACATCTATGAAATGAGTGACAAGCAAAAAGAGAATGTGGAAGACCTCCCTTCGACACTCTATACGGCATTGAAAGCTCTAAGGGCGGACGAAGTGATGAAAGACGCTTTAGGAAAGCATATCTACAGGCAATTCCACGAGAATAAAAGCATCGAATGGAGCATGTACAGTTCCCAGGTTTCGCAATGGGAACTGGATGAGTACCTGGGACAGTATTAAGATGAAAGAAACACGCAGCCTGATTATTCAAGTGAGTGATCAGGCTGTTTTCGTACTGTGCTGACTGGAGAATTCATACGCCGGCCATCTCACGTTTCCCGGATTTCAGATTAAATCCGGTTCATTCACTTGTCTTTTATTTCCAATAAATCATTTTTACTATATGATATTACCCATACAAGGGGGGCAAGTACTTGAAAAACAATTACGACGACAAAAAAATCTTCGATAAATATATCGTTTTAAGGGAGAACCCGCTCAGTTACAACGAAGTTGTGGAAATGCCCGAAATGAAACGCAGTCTGCCGTACCTTACAGGCAAATCCGTCTTGGACATCGGCTGCGGCATGGGACACCTTATGGAACATATGCTGAAGCAGACACTGCAACATATTACAGGAGTAGACCACTCTGCCCGAATGATTGATTACTGCAGGAGTAAAGAGAGCCTCAAAGAAGCGGAATTCCGCCAGGGAAACTTTATGGACATTGATATCA